>NZ_JBLOBF010000038.1:0-629 GCF_047785965.1 Caldisericum insulae | reverse complement strand
AAAAGGGGAAAAGAAAAGCGAAAAGAAAGTAAAACAAATTTAAAAAGAGAAAATTAAGATAAAATTTAATAAAGGAGATTAAAATGAAGAAAGGTTTAGTAGTCTGTTTAGTTATATTATTTTTGCTAACAACATTTGCGTCGATCCAAAAAGGATACTCTAAGAACACTCTATCTGTTAAAGATTCCTCAATAAATACGAGTGTAGCAACAGATGAACTTACTAATATATTAAAGGCCTGGATTATTAAAAATGAAGCACAATACTATAAGAATATTTCAGTTGCCACGACTCCTGTTAAGGTAGAAGTAAAAGATAGTAAGATAGAGGGAATATTTACCGTAACTGTAAGTGAGATGTTAAAAGCAACAAACCCAGAAGAGCTACCAGCAATAAGAGGAATGGAAAGATTCAGGAATTTAAAAAAGGGAGAATTGTCTCCAAGTCAGAATAATGCGGTAAATAAGGAACTAACGAGTTGGGTTACTGAATTAAAGGGTTACATTGGTAAAACCGAAACTTTAAATATTGATTTTAAAGTTGTAGCAGACCTTTCAGAGAGCGGAAGTATTCTTCCAGAGACAGTAAATTTCCTGGCAGAAAATTCAATGGGTGATTTTTATAAGATA
>NZ_JBLOBF010000037.1:0-675 GCF_047785965.1 Caldisericum insulae | reverse complement strand
TTTAGATCGAATATTGTTTTAAGCTTGCCTATAAGGGATTGAAACTCACTAAGAAGGAGGGTGATTAAAATGAAAAGAATAGCAAGAGGAATGGCGACTATCCTGCTTCTTATAGTTTTTATATTAGAAGCAGGAGGACTGATGCAAAATCAAGTTAAAGCTTTTACTCCTACATTACATGGTAATCCAGTAGATGTTTATTTTAATGATTTTTTGATCACAGATTGGGGAGATGCTCTTCCTTACATTGATCTTCAATCAGGAAGAACAATGATTCCTTTGAGATTTTATTCCGAAAAAATTGGCTGCAAAGTTAGTTGGGAACAAAAAACCCAAAAAATTACCATTAACTATCCCGGAGATAAAGATTATGATGGTAATTTGATTCCAGGAACCAATAAGATAATTACTCTTTGGGTTGGAAATCGAAAAACATATGTTTATTATTCTACTGATAATACTACTAAAACTATTTGGTTGGATGTAGCTCCTTATCAAGAACCTAATTATCCCTGGCGTGTTTTTGTGCCATTAAGATTTGTTTCTAGTGTATTAGGAGATATTGTAACTTATGTTGCCTCCGGAGATAAAATTCCCTTTATCCCTTTAATTACTGTTACGAAACCTTCAGTTTTTTTGGCTCATTTTGTTCCTGAGGGGCCTAATGATTATCAG
>NZ_JBLOBF010000036.1:0-729 GCF_047785965.1 Caldisericum insulae | reverse complement strand
AAGAAGTTTACCTGTTTGAGCAGAAACGCTAACTGGAATTAATAAATCAAGGAGTAAAATTATAACTAAAAGCAAAATGAAAATATTAATTCTTTCTTTTTTCTTCATTAAGCATCTTACCTCCTTATCTAAATTTTAAACAATTTTATGGAATTCATCAAATCTTCCTATTTTAAAGTTCTTTAGATTGGCTTCATATTTTAAAATAAATTGCTACCCTTTCAAATGAATGGTAATTGTCAAAGCGTCCCAAGTCAACTCCGCTATGTCAGGAACTTCACCAATAAATTGCACAGGCACCATTATCTCATTATTTTTAATAAACGGTGATCCACCAGAGCTTACTTGTCGAGACCACCCAAGGTCTGGGTCCGTATCCTTTATTACTTCTACTTCGTTTCCAATTTGTAATTCAATTAGGATATCTCCTTTTACCAATCTAATACTTTTTGAATCTGGAAACCATTCAAGATTATACCCAAGAGCTTCTGAAACCGGAATCAACGGGATAAAAGTTCTACCATCCTTAATTTCTGGACCAGTTTCAATATGATAAGTATTCTTATCGTCAACTGTAATTATATTGCTCCCTACTTGTAATACGATCTTTTCTTTAGCAGGAGAAATACCATAAGAATGCATAGTAAAAGTCTCCTCAAGCTTCTCTAAAGTTACCGAGATGGATAAAGTTTTGTTAGCCTCTATATAAATACTTCTGATTGAGTCCTT
>NZ_JBLOBF010000035.1:0-821 GCF_047785965.1 Caldisericum insulae | reverse complement strand
GATTTAAAGAGGCCAGATTCACTACCAATGTATAGAACGTTGGGATTTTTGGGGTCAACTGCAATAGCAAAGGTATTTATATATGAAACCGGTGGCAAAGAAGTGCGTTTCCATGTTTTCCCAAAATCAAGAGAGAAAGAGATGCCTCCTAAGTCGTCAAAGCAATAAACAATCGCTGGATTTTTGGGAACGATGAGAAAACCTCCAAGAACTTTTTCCCAACTATTGCCACCATCTTCAGACCGCTCGTTAAATGGCGAAGTAGAAGGAAGTTGTTTGAGAAGTACCTTAGGATTCGAAGGGTTGGCGAAGATATCTGATTCCCCATGAATAGATAACGTATACATACGATCGATGTCTTCAATTTTCTTGGTTGGGTCTTCTTTCCAATGGTCTCCTCCATCTTCGGATTTCCATACCTTATTGGCTTGTAATCCATGTTCCTTGGTTTTGTAAACATCAACTACATATATGACATCACTATCTTTTGAGTCTATCACGATAGCATCAATATAACCATCCTTAATCTTTTCCCAGTGAGAGGTTTTCCATTGCATAAATTCTTCTTTCTTGTTACATCCAAAGAAGCCTGGTAAAGTAATAGACATTATTACTATTAGTACTATTACAGCTTTTTTCGTCATTTCGTTGTACCATCTAGCATTGATAAAGAATAAAAGGAAACATAGTTATGAACAGTATAAAAGCCACAACTGTAACTGTAGTATCCTGTTATAGTATAAAGATAGTGACGCCTATCATTATTATGTTGGCTTAATGCGCGATTTATAGTGTCATTTTGTACAATCATCGCAACATGC
>NZ_JBLOBF010000034.1:0-838 GCF_047785965.1 Caldisericum insulae | reverse complement strand
GTTTTTAGAGTACCTTACAGGGATTGAAACCTCAGGTTGTATCTGTTGTCGGCGATGGAACGGATAGTTTTTAGAGTACCTTACAGGGATTGAAACCACGACAGGCGGAGGCTCGACAATAGGGGGAAAGCTGTTTTTAGAGTACCTTACAGGGATTGAAACGCGGATTACAAATAAAGCAATGCGCATTTCATCATAGTTTTTAGAGTACCTTACAGGGATTGAAACTATTTAAGATACTCGTTCCGCCCCTCCGCTTTGAGAGAGTTTTTAGAGTACCTTACAGGGATTGAAACTAGCATTCGTAGGCATACTTTCGACCGTGATTGGGAGTTTTTAGAGTACCTTACAGGGATTGAAACCAGGATTTCCTGTTTTGGTAAATTGCGAAATAGGGACAGTTTTTAGAGTACCTTACAGGGATTGAAACAATGTAGCAACTCTGGACTTCGAAACAGACGAATAGTTTTTAGAGTACCTTACAGGGATTGAAACCCTAAAATCGTCAAAACAAAATCAAAGATGGTCATAAAAAGTTTTTAGAGTACCTTACAGGGATTGAAACAATCTTTTGATAAATCTGTAAATGTATTTACATTAATAGTTTTTAGAGTACCTTACAGGGATTGAAACCATTAAGAAACTCTTTTTGAGTGATTCTATTGTCTGCATGTTTTTAGAGTACCTTACAGGGATTGAAACGGAAATACAATTTACGGAAAATTTGCAAGCCCGAATACGTTTTTAGAGTACCTTACAGGGATTGAAACGTTGCAGCTAAAAATTTAAGTAGAAAATTTATAGGAGTTTTTAGAGTACCTTACAGGGATTGAAACCA
>NZ_JBLOBF010000033.1:0-865 GCF_047785965.1 Caldisericum insulae | reverse complement strand
TGGGCAAAACCCAAATTTTGAAAGGAGGTAGAGTATGAAGAAACTGATTGCAATCCTTGCAATCGTAGTAATGATTGTAACATTTGTAAGAGTAGTCCCATCAGTACAAGGAGAGACTGTAAAAACAATCGTAGTTTATGTAGGCAAGACCACAGGCACTATCGATGGAAAATCAACAACTCTTGATCAAGCACCTGTTATTGTAAACGGAAGAACTCTTGTCCCAATAAGATTTATATCAGAGGCATTTGGTTCAACAGTGGAATGGAATGGATCCACCCGTGAAGTTACAATTAAACTCCTCAACAACACAATTGTCCTTAAGATTGATTCACCAACAGCAACTGTAAATGGTTATACAGTTTATCTTGATGCACCTGCAACAATCATTAAGCAAACAGGAAGAACTGTTGTTCCTCTAAGATTTGTATCTGATTCACTTGGTGCAGATGTCACATGGAATGCAACTGATAAGTCTGTTACAGTTAAATTCTCTGAAGATTGGGTTAAGAATCCTGCAGAAATTACCTTCTGGCATGCAATGCAGGCAGCACTTGGAAAAGCACTTACAACGCTCATTGATGAGTTTAATGCAACTCACCCAAGGTATAAGATCGTTCAAACTGCAATTGCAAACTACACATCTTTGCAACAGAAAACAACAGCAGCAGTTGCATCAGGTCAACCACCAGTTTTAACACAGGCTTATGAGAACTGGGTTGCAAATTATATGCTTGGTAACCTTCTTACTCCAATTGAAAAATTTGTAAAAGATCCTTCAATGGGTCTATCACAATCTGAAATCAATGACTTCTTCCCAATTATGTGGAAGGATGGCTATATGCCTGATGGTAAAATGTGGATG
>NZ_JBLOBF010000032.1:0-903 GCF_047785965.1 Caldisericum insulae | reverse complement strand
TACACCAGGAAGGGAACCAATCTTTCTAAATACTTGAGGATTATCAACAAGCATACAAGGTCGTAATAGATTATCCGAATATGGTTGAAGTTTCTGTATCTCTTTAAAGAACGGAAGTTGAAGTGCCTCCTTTAAACTTATTTCATTGATATTTCCCTGTGCAAGGTGTATAAATGCGCATGGCTCAATGCCACCATCTGCCGTAATGTGAAGATATCTCCTTCCACCTGCAAGACAACCGCCTGTGTAAGGTCCGTCATTCCAAAAGTCCGCTGCAAAAAGTGGTTTGGTTGCCCTAATCTCATGGATTCTTTTATATGAGTAAAGCCTCTGTTCTGGTGTAAGCATAAGAGTTATATCGGGGTCTTTTCCTGTTGGAATATACTGGAAGTACCATGCAATCTTTGCGCCTTTATCAATCATAAAGTCAACAAATTCATCTGAAAGAACCTCTTCAATGTTTTTACTTGTTTCGGTAACAGAATATCCAAAGGGAACTTTTACCTTCTTTAGGTTATCCATTGCTTTAATTACTCTATCCCATGCACCCTCTCCTCTTCTCCAATCTGTTTTTTCTTTAAAGCCTTCAACACTAATGCATGGCACTGCATTACCAACTTCTGCAAGGCGCTCTGCATATTTCTCTGTAATTAGTGATCCGTTTGTATAGAACATAAATGTCATATCGTTGTGCTTTTTAAATATATCTATAAGATGAGGATATATTGTTGGTTCACCACCTGAGACAACGATGAAGTAAATGCCAAGTTCTTTTGCTTCATTCATTAACCTATCAAATCTTTCAAAGGAGAGTTCATGTGCTCTATCGTAGGAACCTGCCCAACATCCAATGCAGTTATAATTACACCTTTCTGTTGGGTCAACGAGCATAAACCAAGGGAC
>NZ_JBLOBF010000031.1:0-931 GCF_047785965.1 Caldisericum insulae | reverse complement strand
GTTTTTAGAGTACCTTACAGGGATTGAAACAAATTATTGGTCCAACGGTACTAAAAACGCTATTGAGTGTTTTTAGAGTACCTTACAGGGATTGAAACCGATCTTAATAGTGCATATCTATATGCTGTATCTCAGTTTTTAGAGTACCTTACAGGGATTGAAACCATACTCGTAAATAGGTTCCTTGAAGATTTTGATGTGTTTTTAGAGTACCTTACAGGGATTGAAACTTTATGTTAGTGATTAAATTCACTAACGCTTGATATGGTTTTTAGAGTACCTTACAGGGATTGAAACGTTTGATTTCTATAACTTTGAATGATCCTATCATCCATGTTTTTAGAGTACCTTACAGGGATTGAAACTTTACGCACGAGGAAAAAAACGCATAAAAAAGGTAAGGGTTTTTAGAGTACCTTACAGGGATTGAAACTCGAAATAATGGACGTTTCTACTGCTCCAAAACGTGTTTTTAGAGTACCTTACAGGGATTGAAACTAAGTACGTGCTTGCCGTGTTAAAAATAATGTTTTTCCTGTTTTTAGAGTACCTTACAGGGATTGAAACATTCTTTATAATGATCCCAAAGATCCTCCGTATCATGTTTTTAGAGTACCTTACAGGGATTGAAACTTAAAGGAGGCAATACATACAACCTTTGTGTATGTAGTTTTTAGAGTACCTTACAGGGATTGAAACTTGTCTGCATCAAAAATCCAAATATATGAGTTAGGGTTTTTAGAGTACCTTACAGGGATTGAAACTTTTTAGTCTTGCTCATTTTCTTCCTCCTCTCTTTCGTTTTTAGAGTACCTTACAGGGATTGAAACAATTCACTAATGCCTCATATGTTATGTCTGCAATTTGTTTTTAGAGTACCTTACAGGGATTGAAACTTTAAATTTCCTGGCATTGTAATTTCATGTTTCAC
>NZ_JBLOBF010000030.1:0-960 GCF_047785965.1 Caldisericum insulae | reverse complement strand
ACATGTTGCAATGATTGTACAAAATGATACTATAAATCGTGCATTAAGTGCACATACTAATAATCATCAACACCTTTTTTATAGCGAAGGAAGTTATTTCAATAATACAAATATGGATTTCTATACCGTCCATCATTATGTTACATATTGTTATGCTTCACAACCTGGAACACCAAAGTAAATGAAAAAAATTATGCTAAGAAAAAAATTAATGGTATCAATATTTGTTATACTTATTTTGTCAGTTTATGCTGGATGCAGGAGGACAGAAGGGATCCTGCCACAAAATAATTCTCAGAGTGAAATACCAAACCAGGAGGTTGAAATTAAAAATAGTGAAAAAGAACAATTTGTGCCTTGGCAAACTTCTCACTGGGAGAGGATTAATGATGGTATTGTTACTGCTTTTGCAATAGACCCTAAAGATAGCAATATCTTGTATGCGGCCACATATCCGCCACAAAAAGCTGACTCCTCTTCTAAGCTTCAGGTAATAGGAAATGCTAAAACTACTCTGTGGAAGTCTGAAGATGGTGGAAAGCATTGGAGCATTCTCATATCTTTAGAAAATCTTCGCTATGGACCTCCGACAATTGATGGAATTCATATTGACCCGGAATGTTCTAGGAATATTTGGATTTCAGAACATGGTGCCGGATTATTATTTTCTTCTGATGGCGGAGTTACCTGGAAAAAAGACCTTCAAAAAGACGAAAAAGATATCTTTAGAATGTACTGGAATAGCCTCAACACAAATATAAATGATTTGCCAGTTGCTTATAATGTTCGTTTTGGAGATACGAACAGGTGGACTGGTGTGATATATTCATCGCTTGATTCTGGAAAAAAATGGAAACGCATTTCTTTGCCTCCATTAACTTGTCCAAACTTTATTTTAGCTGTTAACAAAAAAAATCCAAATATTTTCTATGTCTTTGGTCTAAATGGTCTTTTTAAGAG
>NZ_JBLOBF010000029.1:0-988 GCF_047785965.1 Caldisericum insulae | reverse complement strand
TCTTTTTTCGGAGGTACACGTGGTAAGAGTTCGTTATGCACCCTCTCCAACAGGAGAGATACACATAGGTAATGCAAGAACTGCACTATTTAATTATCTATTTGCTCGTCACAACAAAGGCACATTTATTCTAAGACTTGATGATACAGATGAAAAACGTTCTACCCAAGAAGCCATTGACAGTATGATAAGAGATATAACATGGCTTGGCCTTGATTGGGATGAGGGATACCTAAAAGGTGGAGACTTTGGTCCCTATAGACAAAAAGAACGCATTGATATATACAATCACTACATCGATATTCTCCTTCAAAAAGGTTATGCCTACGAACTCTACTACACAGATGAAGAAGTTGAATCCATTCGTGAAGAATATGAAAAAACACTCAAAACATTCTCCTATAGAATTCTCAAAGAAAACGAAACAGAAGAAAGGAGAAGATCCTTCAAAGAAAAAGGAATCACCCCTGCCATAGTGTTTAAAGTGGAAGAAAACAAAGAAATTGTAGTCCATGACCTTGTAAGAGGAGATGTTGTCTTTAATTCAAATGAATTCAAGGACTTTGTAATAAGAAGATCCAACGGTCTTCCCGTATATAACTATGCAACAGTAATTGACGATGCTCTTATGAGAATAACTCATGTAATAAGAGCAGAAGAACACCTATCAAATACCCCAAAACAGATACTCATCTTTGAAGCCCTCAACTTTCCTCTTCCCACATTTGCCCATATATCTCTTATCCTTGCACCTGATAGAACAAAACTCTCCAAAAGACATGGTGCAACCTCCTTAGGCCAATTCAGAGATCTGGGTATCCTTCCTGAGGCCATGTTTAACTTCCTTGCTCTCCTTGGTTGGTCTCCCAAAGATAACAGGGAATTTTTCACCAAAGAAGAACTCATAGAACTCTTTGATCTATCAAATGTCAATAAAGCCCCTGCTATCTTCGACTTTGAAAAACTCAAATGGATGAATCATAAATAT
>NZ_JBLOBF010000028.1:0-1077 GCF_047785965.1 Caldisericum insulae | reverse complement strand
CGTTGATGATCCCCTTTACATAAAGAAAAATACAAGTAAAAGCTGTGAATCTCTCAGATTAGGTTATAGTATATAGTCAATAAAATCTAAAGAGCCCTAACAAGGGCCCCTTTAATAATGAGTTTCGATAAACTCAGTCTTTAATCTCCTGGGTACTTTTCTAAATTCTTAATAATCTTTTCTTTAGTTTTATATCTATATTCAATGCATGAATACGAAAAAAGCAAAAGAAGGTCAAGCAAGAAAACAGAGTAAACATTGAATTGAAATTTCATTAAGAAAAGAGCTATTGCTATCAACAAAGGTAAGATGAGGGTAAATTTTTTGCATCCCTCAAAAAAGATGACAGTAAGATTATAAATAAACGTAGAAAGGACTAAAGCTAAGTAAATAGCAGTCTTGTACTTATACAATACTTCAAAAAAATGAAATCTAGCATAGGGAAAAGCAAAGTTAAAAGCAAGGAAGAAAACAAAGACTAGAATTAGGCTTGCAAAGATAAAAACTTCGCCATAATTTTTTGTAGATAATTCTCTATCTAAAAGTGATTTTGTGGTAATAAAGATAATAGGTACAGAAATAATAGGTACAGAAATTATAAACAGTAAAACAAGCGGCCATCCGTAGTAAAGGGCAAAATACCGAAACATCGTTAACGGGAATAGTGTTATTGCAATTACAGAGCCTAACTCTCTATTTAAGGTACTTAATGTTCTCTTGTTCATTTTTAAACTCCTAAATACTTTACTCGTTTTGAACAATTACAGTTGGCAAGATTACACCAGGAGTGTGGGTTAATCACAAAATCCCAGTACTGTGAAGTTGTCAAATCAACTGCTGCCTTTGGGTATCCATTTTGGTCCAAATAAGCATGACCATAAATAGTTCTTGAGCCGCCATAAAAATATTCTACTACTTTAAGAGAAGCATCGGAGTATTCATAGCAATTATAAGTTAAATTAGAACTTGCGTCATAAAAAGACCATTGCTTTACAAGAGTTGCAGCTTTTGCTTTTTCTAATGGATGAGTCCATCCTATCATGGTGACGGATATTAGGATGACAATTAATAAAATAC
>NZ_JBLOBF010000027.1:0-1148 GCF_047785965.1 Caldisericum insulae | reverse complement strand
AAAACTTTTCTAACTTATCAAATTTGAGAGTGTTTTTTAGACTTCTTCTTGCAAGATTTTGCGTCTTAAGTTTTCTCGTGAAGTTAAAGGTGCAAATAGTGGAAGGAAAACCTCCAACTAGTTATGCAACATGCGAACTACGTAAGAGATGTATGTGAATTACTTATTCTTTGTCCTCGATTTTGAAGATGCCGCCTCCAAGGACGCCAATGTAAACAATGTTGTTTTTTGTATCAATTGTAAGAGAAGAAACAGAAAGATGTGTGTCATTATCAAGGGTAATTCTTTCCCACGATTTTCCTGAATCTTTTGACCTAAATAGCCCGTTGAAGAAAGTTCCTGCATAGATTATTCCTGTAGTAGGACTGACTACAATAGAACTTACACGATATCCATCCAGTCCTATCTTTTCCCAGTTTTTTCCAGCATCATTACTTCTATATATCCCCTGTTTAGCAGATTCTTCAGGTGAAAGTGGTTCTATGTCTTCTGTTCCTGTTATTCCAAGATAAACCAGGTTATGGTTATGCGGATCAATTGCAATTGCAGAACCATGAATTCGTTTAGAGTGTTGGATAATGTCCATCTCTTGCCATGTTTTTCCACCATCAGTAGATTTTAAGAACTCGGTTGCCCAATAAATTGTGTTAGGCTCATCTGGGCTAACAAGGACTTTACTATTGAAACAACTATTCCCATCTGTTACTTCCCAATAATCCTCCCTGAAGTTTGTAATTTGAGACCAACGCAACCCCTTGTCCTTAGACCTAAAAAGTCCATTACAAGTGTCTGCATAAATTACGCCTTCCCCTCCTATTGAAATTGAGTAAATGCCGTTTTTATCAATATCAAGATCGGATAATTTCCAACTTTTTCCGTTGTCCAACGATACATAAAGTTTTCGTGAAGGTGGAGTCGTTTTTGTCATTACGACCTTTATACGGATATCGGGATGAAGAGGGTTAAAATAAAAGTCACCAACTTTTTCCCATGTTTTGCCATAATCAGATGACTTAAAGCTAGTGAAAGAATTGTAGCTGTGAGAGACGGCGTATAGAGAATTTGGATTTTGAGAGTCAATATATATGTAAGAAGTATTCAGACTGTCTCCAATAGGATAGTATTCATAATCCCCTTTCCCTTCAACT
>NZ_JBLOBF010000026.1:0-1224 GCF_047785965.1 Caldisericum insulae | reverse complement strand
AGGAGGTACAACATGGCAACTAAAGAAAAATTTGAAAGGGTAAAGCCACACGTAAACATTGGTACCATTGGTCATATTGATCATGGTAAAACTACCCTTACAGCAGCAATTACAAAGGTATTAGCAACTCTTGGTAAAACTCAACCCAAGAGGTACGATGAAATTGACAATGCACCTGAAGAAAAGGCAAGAGGCGTTACCATTAACGTCCACCACACTGAGTATGAAACCGAGAAAAGGCACTATGCTCACATTGACTGCCCAGGTCACGTTGACTACATCAAAAACATGATCACTGGTGCAGCTCAGATGGATGGTGCAATTCTCGTTGTTGCAGCAACAGATGGTCCAATGCCTCAAACAAGAGAGCACATCCTTCTTGCTCGTCAGGTAAACGTCCCAAGAATTGTCGTTTTCATCAACAAAGTAGATATGGTTGATGATCCAGAACTCATTGACCTTGTTGAGATGGAAACAAGAGAACTTCTCTCCAAATATGGTTTTCCAGGAGACGAAGTTCCAGTAATTAGAGGTTCAGCTCTCAAAGCACTTGAAGCAGAAGGTGACATCTCTCGTGGAAAGAACCCATGGACAGACAAAATCTGGGAACTTATGGATGCAGTTGATGAATACATTCCAACTCCACAAAGAGATATTGATAAACCCTTCCTTATGCCAATTGAAGACGTCTTCTCCATCACCGGTAGAGGTACAGTTGTAACAGGAAGAATTGAAAGAGGAATTATAAGAACTGGCGATCCAGTAGAAATCGTTGGTCTTTCCTTTGAAGTAAAGAAAACTGTAGCAACAAGTATCGAAATGTTCAGAAAGATCCTTGATGAAGGACAAGCAGGTGATAACGTTGGAGTCCTCCTTAGAGGTATCGATCACGAAGAAGTTGAAAAGGGTATGGTTCTTGCAGCTCCTGGTTCCATTAAGCCCTACAGAAAATTCCAGGCACGTGTCTATATCCTAAGTAAAGAAGAAGGTGGAAGACACAAACCCTTCCTTACAGGTTATAAGCCTCAGTTCTTCTTAAGAACTGCAGATGTAACCGGTACCATTACCCTTCCTGAAGGTGTCCAGATGGCAATGCCAGGTGATAACGTCGATATGACCGTCGAACTTATCTATCCTGTTGCTCTTGAAGAAACCCAAAGATTTGCTATCCGTGAAGGTGGTAAAACTGTAGGTGCTGGAGTTATTACAAAGGTAATTGAGTAA
>NZ_JBLOBF010000025.1:0-1492 GCF_047785965.1 Caldisericum insulae | reverse complement strand
CGAATTGCATCATCAAAATTCTATATGAAATTGAATCGTTGCCTCACATAAGAATCTATTCAAAAATAGAAATGGAGGTAAAATGATGAAAAAGTTAGAAGAGATTCTAAAGAAACTGAAGGAAGGAGGCTTTATGAGTTTATCCTTGAAGGAGAAGAAGGCTGTGATAAGAGAAGAGAGCAGGCTATATAAGAAAACAACAAAGAAAGAAAAAGAAAAGATACTTGATGAATTTGTTAAACTCACAGGATATTCCAGGTGTTATGCATCATATGTATTAAGAACATATGGAAAGAAAGTTATTGTTGAATTAGAAAATGGAAAAAGGAATGTATTTGTAGGAGATGACCTTTACAGCGAAAGAGGATTAAAGATAAGAAAGAGAAAAAGAGAGAGGATATATGGTGAAGAAGTCTTCAATGCTCTTGTATATCTATGGAAAATGTCTGATTATCTATGTGGGAAAAGATTAAGTGTGTATGTGAAGGAAATAATACCTGTCTTAGAGAGATTTAATGAATTTCCGTTCAATGAGGAAGTAAAAGAGAAGTTAATTTCAATAAGTCCCGCTACGATAGATAGATTACTTAAGAATGAAAAGAATAAGTTTAAGCTAAAAGGAAAAACATTAACTAAACCTGGAACTCTACTCAAGCACAGTATACCCATAAGAACATTCTCTGAATGGAATGAAGAAGAACCTGGCTTTGTTGAAGCAGACCTTGTTGGTCACGATGGAGGTAATCTAAGAGGAGAATTTCTCTATTCTCTCGATGTAACTGATGTACATACTGGATGGACAGAAACAAGAGCAATAAAAAACAAAGCACAGGTCTGGACTTTCAATGCATTAAAGGAGATAAGGAGGGAATTCCCATTTCCCATAAAGGGTATTGATTCTGATAATGGAAGTGAATTCATCAATGCACATCTGTTGAATTACTGTGAAAAAGAGCATATTACATTTACGAGAGCAAGACCATACAGGAAGAACGATAATTGTTTTGTAGAACAGAAGAACTATTCTGTAGTAAGAAGAGCGGTAGGGTATGTAAGGTATGATACAGATGGAGAACTGAAGATAATGGATAAACTCTACAGTGTATTAAGACTCTACACAAACTTCTTCTTGCCTTCAATGAAACTGAGAGAGAAAACAAGAATTGGAAGTAAGGTGATGAAGAAGTACGACAAACCTAAGACGCCTTATGAGAGGATTCTTGAATCTGAAAAAGTATCAGAAGAAGTAAAAGAGAAACTCAGAAGAACATATGAAACACTTAATCCTCTTTTACTTAAAAGGCAAATAGATAAAATTACCCAAGAACTCTCACGGGCATATGATAAAAAGATGAAAGAAAGAGCGAAAAAAACACAGAAAACCGATGTAAAATTACCCAATGATTTTCCTTTATCTCAAAATAATTTCGTATATAATTTAAATGAGGCAACCAAATAATATTTCGTATAGAAAATTACGTGAGGCAACACG
>NZ_JBLOBF010000024.1:0-3859 GCF_047785965.1 Caldisericum insulae | reverse complement strand
CTTATGCAAACTCCTTCAGAGAGAATATATGAAGTTGGAGCTCGAATCGGTATTGACTTTAGCAAAAAACCAAAAGAATGGTGGCTTTCTTTTATTGAGGCAATGAAAGAGCATTTTGACACTGTGAAGGATGTTGAGCGTATATCATCACAGCTTTTTGAAAATTATGAAATAAGGAAAGAAATTATTGATAAACTTAAGGAATACAATTCAAAAGAACTTATTCTGCAATTTAAGAGTAGATTAGAAATGCTTGAACCTTTTACTATGGATTCAATTCTATCAATTATTCGCGAACTTGGCAAAGAACTCAAAATAAAAGGAAAAAATCTCTATTTTCCATTGAGACTTGCAATTACAATGAAGGAAGAAGGAATGGAAGTTCATGAATTTATATATTTCATAGGAAAAGAAGAGTCATTAAGAAGACTGGCAATGGTTTTGGAGGTTTTGGATGCTTAAGATCTACAATGATCTAACAAGAAGACTTGAAGAATTCACAACAAGAGAACCCAATAAGGTATATATGTATGTTTGTGGACTTACCCCCTATGACTATGCACATGCAGGACACGGACGCTCTGCTGTTGTTTATGATGTAATTCATCGATACCTTAGATATCTTGGATACGAAGTTATACATATATCTAACTTCACAGACATTGATGACAAAATTATTGAGAGATCAAATGAACTTAAGGTGAATTTCAAGGAGCTTGCAGAAAAATTTGCATCAATTTATCTTGAAGATCTAAAAAAATTAAATGTTCTCCCTTTATTTGCTTATCCTAGAGCAACCGAATTTATCCCAGAGATAATAGAAATGGTAAAAGTACTTGAAGAGAAGGGATACGCGTACGAGATTTCTGATGGAGTTTACTTTGATGTGAGTAAATTTAAAGATTATGGAAAACTTTCTCACAGAAATATTGAAGAGCTGCAGGCAGGTGCTCGCATTGAAGTTAATCCAGAAAAAAGAAATCCTCTCGACTTTGCTCTATGGAAAAAGGCAAAAGAGGGGGAACCATCCTGGGATAGTCCGTGGGGAAAAGGTCGTCCTGGATGGCACATTGAATGCTCTGCAATGACTCTTAAGATTCTGGGAAACTCATTTGATATTCACGGTGGCGGAGATGATCTTATATTCCCTCATCATGAAAATGAAATTGCTCAATCTGAAGCATATACAGGAGTTGAGCCGTTTGTAAGATTCTGGGTGCATAATGGTATGCTTAATGTAAATAAGGAAAAGATGAGTAAATCTCTTCGTAACTTTTTTAATCTTCACACATTATTAGAAGATTATGATGGGGAGGTTTTAAGATTGTTTTATATATCTGTATCGTATAGGAAGCCTTTAAATTTTGATCTTGAAAGTCTTGAAGTTGCAAGAAAAAATTATGAGTATCTACATAATAGTTATCTTGAATTGAAGAAGTATTTGGCTAAAGGTACCTTAGGCATAAACTCTATTAGGGAACAAATATTCAGTTGGAAAGAACAGTTCCTAAATGCAATGGATGATGATTTTAATACTCCTGTTGCAATTTCGGTACTCTTTGATATATTCAAGTTTTTCAACTCAAATAAAGATAGTATTTCTAAAGAAGATTTAATTTTACTTGATTCTCTACTTAAAGATATGTTTTATATACTTGGCTTTGATAGAATTGGGATTGAAAGGAATATTGATTTCTCCTTTAAAGAAAAAATCGATAGGGTAGTTAGTGAGTTTCTACATGATGAAAGTATAAAGAGAGAACTTGAAGGGAAAGATTTAGGTGATCCAGTTACGGCTCTTAATGCATTGATTGAGATAAGAAACAAATTTAGGAAAGAAAAGAATTTTGCACTTTCTGACAAAATAAGAGATGGACTTAAAGAAATCGGAATAATTTTAGAAGATACAAAAGAGGGAACAAAATATAGATTAGAGGCAACAAATGGATAAAATTAAGAACGAATATTTTATTATAGGCAGAAACCCTGTGCTTGAAGCATTAAGGGCTCATTATCCAATAAGGCTTGTCATCGTTCAAGAAGGAATTGACCTCAAAGAGAGTGTCTTGAATTCAATTTTAGCACATGCAAGGAAGAATGATATTCAAGTCTTATTCAGAGAAAGAAGTTGGTTTGATAGAAGGTTTAAAATAATGAACCATCAAGGTGTAGTTGCTGTAGGTGCTCCATATGAATACAAGGATATTTCGGAACTCAAAATTAAGAAAAATAGTTTGATTCTTATACTTGATCGTATCCAGGATCCGCAAAACTTTGGAGCAATAATAAGGGCCGCCGAATGTGCAGGTGTTAAAGACATAATTATACAGGAGCGGGAATCTTGTGATGTTACTGAGACTGTAATGTCTGTTTCGTCTGGTGCGGTATTCCATGTAAGTATCTATAAGGTTTCAAATTTAGCGCAGGCAATTTCCGAGCTTAAGGAAAACGGAGTTTGGATTATAGGTACAGATATTAATGCGAAAGATCTATGCTTTGAAATTGACTACAAAAATCATCCATTTGCATTCATTATGGGGAACGAAGGAGAAGGTGTAAGGAAAGGCTTGCTTAAAGAGTGTGATTATGTTGTTAAGATCCCTATGAGAGGCAAAGTCAATTCTCTGAATGTTTCCGTTGCAACAGGAATAATCCTTTTTAAAGCATTTGAAGAAAAATTGAAAAATGGAGAGTATAAATAGTTTAAATGAACTTCTTAAATTAGCAAAGACGCACGATAGAAATGCTCAGGAGGAAATCCTTAAGATTTATACACCATTCATTAAAAAGATTGTGCGGTATTATGGTCTTTTTCTTTCTAAAGAAGACAGGGACGATCTTTACCTTGAAGCGCTTTTAGCGGCACTCAAAAGTATTGATGCTTATAACGAAAATTATGGGAATTTTGAAAATTTTTTGTTCATAAATGTTAGAAATAGAATTCTTGATTTTTTACGGAGAAGAAAATTTGAGGTTCCACTTGAAGAAGCAATTTCAAAAACTTATGACTTTGAAAAAGAAATAGAAATTAAAGAAGAAATAGACGAATTCAAAAAATTGCTTGCTCCAAAGGAATTGAAAGTCTTTGAACTATATCTTGATGGCTTTAAAATTGGAGAAATTGCAGATATTCTTCAAGAAGATTACAAGTCAATAGATAACGCAATTCAAAGAATAAAAAAGAAAGTTAAGCAATTTATAGGCTCGAAGTCGGACTAATAATTTTAAGTTGGAAGAATAGAATTTTTAAGAAACGAATATGTTTTAAAGATTTAAGCTCCAAGAAAAGTTTTATCATCTTAAGAGCATTGCCCGATTAAGTAGAAGATTGTTTTTTTAATGAGGTTTACCCCTTGACAAACAGTTCAATATTTGTATAATAAGATTCGGGATGCCGACGTAGCTCAACGGGTAGAGCAACTGACTTGTAATCAGTAGGTTAGCCGTTCAAGTCGGCTCGTCGGCTCCAGTGGGTAGGTAGCCAAGTGGTTAAAGGCGACAGACTGTAAATCTGTTGGCCGTGTGCCTTCGGGGGTTCGAATCCCTCCCTGCCCACCATGTGCGGGAGTGGCTCAGTGGTAGAGCATCAGCCTTCCAAGCTGATCGTCGCGGGTTCGATTCCCGTCTCCCGCTCCAGGTTGCGGGGTGGAGCAGTCAGGTAGCTCGTCGGGCTCATAACCCGGAGGTCGCTGGTTCAAATCCAGCCCCCGCGACCATTAATTTATTTTTAGCTTCCTTTTGAGCCCATGTAGCTCAGTCGGTAGAGCGCGTCCTTGGTAAGGACGAGGTCACCAGTTCAATCCTGGTCGTGGGCTCCATTTTCGTGATTAATGAAAATTATATATAATAGAGATTGCGA
>NZ_JBLOBF010000023.1:0-4413 GCF_047785965.1 Caldisericum insulae | reverse complement strand
AGAGACTGTTATGGTATCTGTGGGTGAGAAGACTTCTGAGCCTGTAGGTGAGGTTATTTTGATGTAGTTAACTACATTAAAACTGTTTGTTCCTTTTACTGTTCCCTGATATGGGCCTGTGTAAAGAGAAATATTAACTGTGTATGTCCCTAATGGCCAATTACTTGAAGCAGTGAAATAAGTGCTGGAAAAGTTTGATATATCACTACTTTGGTAATAAACATTTGAATCAGGCCCAATAACTTTTACAAGAGGACCAAAGGAAGCAGAAAATCCTGGCACCACCTCTCCTTCCATAAGAGGTGCCGAAAAATTAACTGAGGAAGTTCGGAGATACTCATATATTCCCGTTAATCTATTCCCGTAAGCATCAGAGACCTTATTAGATAGACTCACTTGTTCTCCTTGATAATAGAAGGTCTTACTTGGTTGAGTTGAAATGGATAAATTCCCACCAAAATCAATAGTCAGATTAGAATTGTTTGATACTGTAGAATATCCAACATCAAACCAATAGCCCCAGCTTGAACCATCCTGTGGATAAATAAATCCATCTAATGACAAATCATATGTATCAGCACTGAAAATTATAGTTTTCTGTGAAGTAAACTCAAAGCCGTAAGTCCAATAGCAATATGAACCCCACGCATACACATACGCCCTATCAAACCCATGTTGTGTAAATGTTATACTTCCTGTTTGCATTGTGGAAGCATCAAGAGTCACTTGGGTTGTATTTGAATCAATTGTTATATTTGGTAGTGTAAGTAGATAATAACTGCTCAAACTTGTAATCATCGCAGTGTAAGTCCCAGGTGTGATGTCACAGGAAATCGAACCGTCAGTAAAACCAAGTTTAAGGCGATTTTTCGAAGATGGATCAACCATCCATATATAGCCTTCAAGAGCACTTCCATCTTTTTTCTTTGTATTTACTGTAATATGCTGAGTATTTGTTGTATCGAAGGTATATTCTCCTGGAGCAGTAATATTACTTTTTATTAAGCCAAAATGATCACTTTCAGAAAACACAAAAATTTTATAAGTCCCAGAGGAAATATTACTAAGGTAGAGAGACCCAGTATCATCAGTATAGCCATATCCCCGCCAGTTATTATTAGAATCTAACACCACAATATATGTATTAACTGCTGGATTTCCCAATTGGTTTTTAACATGGATTAAAAGACCACTACTTCCAATAACAACTAAACTTGCGTTTAAAGTATAGGTTGTTGAACCAGAAGTTGCAGAAATTGTAAAAGGATAAGTACTAGATGTAACTGAAGAGCTAACATTAAGGGTAAGAGTAACATTAGCTGGTGGTGTTACAGAACTTTGACTTAATGTGTATGATACACCTGAAGGAAGGTTAGAAACCGAAAGAGAAACATTTCCCGTAAAGCCGCTTAATTTATCAACCATAATAGTAAAAGTTGCACTTCCACCAGGCATTACTTCTTGTTTAAGTGGGAAAACTCCTAATGTAAATCCTTGAGGAGTAGTATCATCAACCATAGTCCATGCTTCGACTACATCAACTTTAAAGAAATCGTAGCTTAGATTAACAAAACCACCGTAGCCATAGCTTGTTCCCCAGGAATTGACAATTTTAAATGCACCGTAATGCTTAACATTTGAGGCATCTGTATAATATAAGTTATCATTATAACCAACAACAGCAAGCGCATGATAATCTATTGGTTTGTCACTTGGATTATGAGGTGGAATAACATAAGAAGGATCGCTTGGAGCAGGATCAAATTCAGGATAAACAGGTATGGCAATTACAAACATATCACCATTTGCAAGCCACTGCTTTAATGTAGTAATAGTTGTATCAGTACAATTTCCTTGTCCTTGAAATATATTTGCATAACTTTTAGCCTTGAAAGGCAGTGCAAGTTGAAGCTGTGAAGCTGTTGGTTGTGTTGTGTAATCATCAGGATTATACGGGAATACCGCAAGAGTATCGCAACCCTTATTAACTAAGAGATTAAGTGCATTAGAAATAGTTGACCCATTGTCACTCCCGCCATTTATCTGGTTGTAAATAAAGGCAGGTGAAAATTGGTGATTTGGAAAAGATAAATTCCACCCTTGCTCTTTACCCTCCTGAAAAGTCTTGTAATAGTAGCCTGTTGCCCAGGCAGCACAACTGCCCTGCCACTTTTGATCACCAACAGGAGGAAGTCCTGTCGATAAATCAACTGAAGCAGGTAATGCAGTTGGAGAAATTCCTTTTGCCAAAAGATCCTGCTCTAATTTAGAAGCGTTAATTCTTGGCCAAGCTTTAACAGGTGAAGGAATACATCCCATTGCATGGTGAGTTGTATAACTTTCAGAATTCGTGCTTGATGCCTCTACAACTTCCTTTTGAACTTTGCCAATGTTAAATGGCACAAGGTTCACATAAGACAGCACCAACACAAAAACTAACAAAAAAGCAATAAGTTTCTTCATGTTTCCTCCCTTCTTTTTATATTAATTTTTTAATAATAACAAAATTTTTTATGGGTTCATTTAACAGTAAATTCATACATAACTGTTTTTTCTATTTTATTAGGTTCAAAGCTTCTATAATACATAAACACTATTTGGGTTGTGCCCGGTTTTAGTCCTTTTATTACAAAGTTGTGTTTTTGAGGAGCACCAGGTTTAGTGCTTGATGGAGGGGTGTAATAATCCTTCTCAACTGCAATTATAGAAGGATCGTTTGTTTTGTAGTGCCATGTATAACCTGCAGAAGCATTCTCTTCAAGTGAAATTGTATAGGTTTCTCCCACATTAATACTAATTAGGTTAGCCATATAATCCAGTTCTATCGATTTATCGGTATCGTTCCAGTTAACCATAAACCCGAGGGATTCTGCTAGAAATCTTAGAGGAACTACAGTTCTTCCATTTATGATCTTAGGGACGATTTTAGTATTTGTTGGATCCAAAGGAACTTCTAATTCATTAACTTTTGCAATAGGTTTGTTTATGAGTAGTTCAATTTTGGTAGAATTAAATAAAATAGATACCTTTTTCTCTTCCGTATACCATTCCACATTACCACTAATTGATTCGACAAAAGGTCTAACCTGTATAAAAGCCCTGCCATTCTCAACAAAAACGGGGAAATCAAAGGATCGTGTTTCACCATTAATTGTAAAAATTGGCTTTGAAATCCAAAGAGTGATTTTGAACCCATTAGCAATAGGATTTCCTAATTCGGTAGCCTTAACTTGCCAAATACCAAATAAGTTAAAAACTTGGCAAAGAGCCAAAAACAAAATTAAAACAATTTTCTTCAAAATATTATCACCTCCTTTCTTAGTATAGTTATTATTTTATTTTTTCCATTTTTCTTAAAATTAATCTTGATAGCTCCTTTAAATTATTTAATTACTTCTTTCGTGAGGTTATCATACCATCTTTAATTTTCTTTTCCAAGGTTCTTATTTATAACCTAAATTGAGCGATTTTTTATCACTCTAAAAAATGTTAGTGCTTTTTTGAAAAAATTGCAAGTTTTTTGACTATATTATTTTCTGTTTTTTATTTCTTTGTATTCATAGCTCTTTTCATTCGAATACATTTTGTTCTATTTAAAGTAGTGTGAATGTGTACAATACCATGAATAATCTGGATAGTTTTACTGTATTTTATGAATTCTAAGCATAGTTAACCTATCCTTTTATCTAAGGAAGGGAATTAGAGCAATTGATTAACCTGTCTCTACGCAATAACAGGTTGATTATTGCGTCTTTTCCAAAGTAGTGATACACTCAGCCTCTCATAAATGTACTGAGAGACTTTGAGAATGATTCTTCTTCCTGTGTGGATAAATTTCCCTGACAAGATCGATGAGCTTTTTCCTCACCGTTGTGTGATAACTTTTCACATCAATAATACCCTTTGCTACATCTCTTTTGAATGATTCATAGAGAAAAAGGGATAAAACTATTGAAAAGGAACCTGCTCATAAAGATTACAGGTTACAGAAGAGTAATTCAGTGGATTCTCATATGAGTGAGGGATTCCATTACTATATCAGAATGGTTTATGGATATTCCACCTCTAAAGACATCATCAATTAGATATTCATTTTGCCATAATCTCACGGGAGAGAATTAGTCAAAGAACCTCTTTACACTGTGAGAGTTCAATATTACTATAATGCCTTTCTCTATTGTCTGTATACACCCTATTCCTTAAAAAGTCGTCAAAATGGATTAGATGAAGCGATATACCATCTCATAATGAAACAGAATAGCTACTTGAACGTGCTTTCAATTGGTATTCCTTTCCTGCTTTTTCTCATACTTCCAAAGTATTTCGTAAATTTCATTCTCTTGTTTGGTTCTTTTCATTTTTGATACCTCCTTTTACAAATTTTTAATATTCCAATTATATTTTACAGAAAAA
>NZ_JBLOBF010000022.1:0-6644 GCF_047785965.1 Caldisericum insulae | reverse complement strand
TCCTTTCTGGGGTAGTTCGAAGGGGGACTTTTACCCCTTCGAGTAAGTGAGAAATCTCCTCCTTTTACTTCTCTAAATCTTCAATTTTTCGCTCAATGTAAGATTTATAATCCTTTAATTTCGGTGTGTAGTTTGTCCCAAAAAGGATTGAAGAGATTATGAAATCTGCGGTTGAGCGGTTCATTGCTGTTGGAATGTTGTAAAGAGTTGCAATCCTTAAAAGTGCTTTTACATCAACATCGTGGGGTTGTGGTTCCATTGGGTCCCAGAAAAAAATTAGGTAATCAATTTTTCCTTCGGCAATGAGAGCGGCAAGTTGTGCATCTCCTCCAAGTGGTCCTGATTTTAGTTTCAATATTTTTGGAGTAAGCCCCTTCTTAATAAGCGTTTCTTCTACAAGTTTTCCTGTTGTTCCTGTACAGATAAGTTCATGAGGGGATAATGTTCCCCAATTAAATTCAACCCATTCAATGAGATCTTTTTTCTCCCTGTCGTGTGCAACAAGTGCGATTCGCTTAACTAATTTTGTTTCAACTTTTTCCATATTTAATTATATGTTGAAATTCCCTTACAAAGAAATGTTTAATAAACAACTTTTATTATTTTCTCAATTACCCTTGCCTTGACAGGCGTATATCCTAAAACCTCGCCATCTGCCTCAATTAATGATGGTGGATCCGTTTTTACGAAAACCTCTTTTACAAAGTCGTGGTAGAGTTTTTTCTCCGTGAGTATTGTTCCATCAAAGAGTTTTTTAATCTTAAAGAGGACTTCAAGCCCTTTGTAGTTTTTAAAGACTGACACATTAAGAAGACCGTCTGTAACTTCTGCCTTAGGCGAGACACACATTCCTCCACCGAAATATTTTCCATTTGCAATATCAAATTCAAAAAAATTGCCGTTAAGTTCATTTTCTCCATGTCTAAGGATTCCTTTCGGGATTGTTATAAAAAGAAGCGTTGAAATAAGCGAAAGCGTATATGTAAGACCTCTAAAAATTGATTTCTTACTTTTGTTTGCCTTGTTGGTAACAACTCCTGAAAATCCTCCACTTAGGATATTTAGGAAAAATCTTTGAGAAGGATTACCTAAAAAATCTACATATTCAAAGAGTCCAACATCAATTGGTTTGCCTGTCCCCGTTAACGCAATTTTAAGTGCAGATAAAACATCTTTTGGAAGTTTAAGAGTCTTTCTAAAATCATTGCCCGAGCCGATAGAAACAACTCCAAGCGGTGGGATTTTGTCAACTTCATCTTGATTGAATTCAAAAACTCTTTTGTTGAATTTTTCCACAGCACCCATAAGGATTCCATTTAACACCTCATTATGCGTGCCGTCGCCTCCAAAACTAATTATACGATTAAATCCGCTATGGAAGGCATCCTTTGCAAGTTCAATCGCGTGCTTTGGATATTCTGTAAAAAGTATCTTAGGTGGATTTTCTAAACTTTTAATAAAGTTTTCTACCAATTTGAACTCTTTGAGCCCTTTTCCATTTGAAGATACAGGATTTACAATTATGCAAATATTTTCCATAGGAGAATTTTAGCACAAATTTAAGGAAAAGTATATAATATACTTGATGAAAAAATTACTTACAAAGAAAATAATTATAATTTTTGTGCTATTTTTAATTGTTTTTGGAAGTTTACCAAGTTTACCCAATGTTGCATTGGCTGAAACTCCAGGTGAGAAACTTAAAAGCATGGGGTATGTAATAGGGTTTGCAGATGGTAAACTCCATGAAGAGCTTTTTATGAAGCAAGGAGAACTTATTGTGCTTGTTGCTCGCTATATAAGGCTAAATCAAATCCCTAAAGAATACCAATTTATGGCAGAGCAAAATAATTTTGACAGATTTGTAAATAGAGTTTATAACTTTTTTGTTAGCTCTTTTTATAAAGCAAAGGATTTTTTTATCAGAAGTTATTACAAAATAACAGGCAAAGAAATTTACCCAGGCGTAAAAGCAGGGCATTACCTGTTTAATTCTGTTGTTGTCCTCCGAACTTATGGATTCCAAATACCGGAAGGTATCGATATAAACGCAAGGATAACTTCGGAAGACTTCTTTAATATTCTTTATGGTATGCTTGGCTTAGATGAAAGCGAATTCGAAAATGGCAAAGATATACCTCAAATAGAAAAATACAGAATCATTTTTTCAATCCACGGTAAAAGAAATTCACCGCTTCTTTCAAAGAAAGGTTATCTAACAAGGGGAGAGGTTTTTAAGGAATTTTTACGACTTCTCCAATCCGAGAATAATCAGTAGAGTGTGTAATTTTTACACTGAGAGTGTAATTTTTACACAAAAACTCGGTAAAAATCGGCAGGGTTTTAAGGTGTTTTTAAACATATTTAGTATATCCAAAATTCTAAATATGCAAGATAATAACGATATTTAATGGATGTTATGTGGAATCCCATATATCAGTTTGGCACGGTTTTTGCATATAGTAAATGGAAGGCTGTAAAAAATTTTGAGGCTGTCCTTCCCTTGCAAGAAAAACTTGCAAGAAGCACCTTGAAAACTGAAGAGAGTTAAGATAGAAGGCAAGAATTTATAGCATTTTTAATGAGCAAATTTTACACACAGTTTAAAAATATAAAGTCGGAGATCTCTCACATTCGTTCTAGATGACAATCATTGGAAGAGGGCACATCCCCCTTCCAACTTTCCCAAAGGAGGAGATTTCTCCTCACTACGTTCGTCGAAATGACTGGTTGCGTTCATTCCGAAGCCAATTTTTTGTCATTCCGAAGTGGCGTAGCCACGAGGAATCTCCTCAGTTTCGGGGGAGTATTGAGAGGGGTTGTTACCCCCTCAAAATGGTTGTCATTCCGAAGGCTTTAGCCTGAGGAATCTCCTAAGTTTGGTTTTTACTTCCTTTGGGTGTTGGAAGGCATTTGCAAACTGGCGCTAAGGTAATTGGCACTTAGCACAGGCAAAGCCTTTCAGGATTCAAAGGTTGTTTAAAAATAATAAAAACTCACTTAAATGTGGAGGTGAGAGTTGGGAAAAAATCCACGAAAAGAAACACAAACTAAAAAATTTATCGCTTTGAAAGGAGGCGAGACGTTATTATGAAAAAATTTCTAAGTATTTTACTTGCAGTAACAATGGTATTCTCTCTTGTCGTTGTTGCAAGAGTACCCACTGCAAGTGCATCAATTGGTCCCTTAAGAGCACCGGCAACTGATACAGGTAAACCTACCTACACAATGGGTGAACTTATTACAGGAACAGTAACCACAAATGTAGCAGAAAATGTTTACTTGATTGATTCTACTAGTAGTGTAGTTGACCAGTACGCTGTTTCTGGTAGCGGACCCTTTGTTTTGAGGACATCAGCAACAACGCTTAAAGAAGGACTCTATGAGGTAGCAGAAGGCAACACAACTTACGGAACTTCAGGAAACGTAAAGGTATATCTCAAGTATAATATTTCAAACATTACTCCTGCTTCTGCACCAACGGTTGGCTCAACCAATGTACTTGTTTCAGGAAAGGTATTCTATGGTGATACTTCCTCTTCTCCAGTTTCTGGTGTAACAATTGTTGTTGCATGGTTTGATGAGACAAATAACAAGTATATACAAGAAGCATCTGGAACAACTAATGCAAGTGGTATTTTCTCATTCTACGCAACATTTCCAAATGCAGGTAAATACGTTTTGTTTGTTTCTGATAACTACGCACCAGATTTTGTAAATAACGACCCTAATGCTGGTGTTGCTCACTACTATGAGTGGACAGTTGGTCCTTCACAACTTGTAGTAAACTTAGTTGTTCAACCTACACTTCTTTATTCAAACTGTAGTTTACAGAATGTAGCGCTTTATATAACTGATACAAATGGAGCTCCTCAGGGAGGATTATCACTTACAGCTACACATGTTGCAGGTGTAAGTGCAACACTCGGAGCAGTTACTGACAATGGAAGTGGCTTCTACACATTAGCAGTTAAACCTAGTAATACAACAATTGGTTCTGAAACCATAAAACTTTCTACTTCAACTGCAGTTGGCTATGTTACACTAAACTATCTACAACCTGGTGATTGGAATCCACAGCTTTATGTAATACCTGGTTCTAACAATGGTTTTGGCATTGATCAGCCAGTTACATTTACATATAATGAAACACTACCTACTGGTTGGTTTGTTCATTATACAGCATCTCAAGGACCTACTCCCGAATCACCAGTAACATTAGTAAGCAGTGTTTATAAGATTAAAACAGGTGGAAAACTTGGTTACTATGTAAAGAAACAGCTTTGGAACTCTACAAATCCTCTTAAAACAAAGACAAAAGTTGTAGAGCAAAAATTTGATATTTATCCTACAATCACATCTGATATTGTAGACATCACTCCTAAAACTTCTATTCCTGTTGACAGCACTCAAGAAGTTGATGTAACTGTCAAGATGGCAAATGGCGAGGCAAGAAACAACGGTAAGGTTGTTCTTGTGGGACCTGCTGGAATGTTTACAGTTCCAAGTGGTGCCCAGTATCAGTTAGCGCCTTCTTATGCACCTGGTAAGGATGCAGTAGTTCTTGATGCAACTGGAACTGGTCCAAGAAACAACGCAAATGTTGAAGGTGGCGTCTATAAATTCCCTGGATTGAAGTTCAATCTTGTTGGAACAATTGATATTGAAGTATATGGGGAAGATGGAACCACTCTTACAAGCAAGTTCTATAGCGCAATTTCAGTTAAACAAAAAGTAGTTAATCTCACTGCATCTGTTGATCATTTTGTAATTGGTAAGATTTATCCAGAAGTTACGGTTTCTGGAGCAGTGCCAGGACTCACATTTACTTGCGCTCCATCAGGAATTCAGATTGCAGATAATGGAGATGGCTCTTACAAATTCAATTTTGCAACACCAATCACAGGAGGTGTAACAATCTCCGCACCCTCAGCTGATGGAAAGACACTATATACAGTTACAATCCGAGCAGTAACACCAACACTTAAGATAACCTCAGTCCACAAAGATGGACTTATTACTAATGACTTCTCTGAAACAGTTACCTTTGATCTTATTGATCCAGATACTGGCAATGTAATGTCGCACTCTAACGATCTTCTTGCAGTTCAGTGGATAACCGATAAGACCGACCTTTCAATCTATGGTTTACCAGTGTCTTCATTGTGGAATGATACAGTTGATGATTATGATGTAGTTGATCAGTCAGTTAAAGATGTTAAGGCATCTTATGGTAATCCTCTTGTTGGAAGCAAGCCTGCAATGCTTAGCATTAAGACAACAGTTTCTGGAACAGCAACAGTTATTTACACTGATGTATTGAAGGTTACTGATCCTTCAATCACAGTGACTCCTCAAGACCTTAAACTCTATACAGAGCAAGACAATAAGTTTGCGGTTGATTTCAAGGATGCACACGGTAAAGGGCTTGAGGGAGTTGCAGTTAATGTTCAACTTCCTGGACCTTATCCAATTCTTACTGCATATACTGATGTTAACGGACATGCCGCATTTAAGGTGCATCCAGAGTATGAAGGTGAAGGATATATTTCAGTAGGTGCTTTACAACCCTACACCTTCCAGATTGTTCCAGCACCGAAAGACACAACTCCTCCAACACTAACAGTAACTTCGCCAGCAGATGGTTCAACAGTTAATACTGCAACAGTTGAAGTTACAGGAACTGCAACTGATAATGTCGGTGTAACTTTTGTTGCAGTTAACTATAAGCAAGTGTCACTTCTTCCTGATGGATCATTTGCAACAGAAGTCCAACTTAATGAAGGTGCAAACACAATCGTTGTGAAAGCCTTTGATGCAGCAGGCAATGTTGCAACAAAGACCATTAAAGTTACATATCAGAAACCAGCACCAACTGGAACAAAGATTGTTCTTTGGATTGGCTTAAAACAAATGACAGTTAACGATCGTTATGTCGACCTCGATGTAGCACCTGAAATTCATAATGGAAGAACCTTCGTACCACTCCGTGCAATCGCAGAGGCATTTGGTGCACAAGTAGACTTTGCACCTTTAACACAAGGTATAACAGTTGTTCTTGGCAATAACCAAATTGGCCTCCAGATTGGAAACGACACCGCAGTAGTCAATGGAAACGTTTTTAAAATTGTTCCTCCATACATAGACAAAGAGAGTCAAAGAACAATGGTTCCTCTCCGTGTTATTGCAGAAGCATTTGGCGCAAAGATTGATTGGGATCCTTTTAAACAAATGGTAACTATTACGATGCCGTAAGGCTCACTTATCTGAGCTTTGCCCCCCGAAGATATCGGGGGGCATTTTTTATTTGTAGGAATGTCCCGCCCTCCTACAACTTTACCCATACGACGGAGATTCCTCGTGGCTACGCCACTTCGGAATGATACAACGAGTCATTTCGACGAACGAAGTGAGGAGAAATCTCCTCCTTTTGGGAAAGTTCGAAGGGGGGACTTTTACCCCTTCGATTAATGAGAAATCTCCTCTTTTCAGGGAATTCAAGTGAGAAGTATATCTACTTCACTTAAAGGAGGGGATTCCTCAGTCGCTTACGCTCCTTCGGAATGACAACCATTTTGAGGGGGCAACAACCCCCCCTCCAATACTCCCCCGAAACTGAGGGGATTCCTCAGTCGCTTACGCTC
>NZ_JBLOBF010000021.1:0-7895 GCF_047785965.1 Caldisericum insulae | reverse complement strand
TATCCAAGGAGATTGTTGTTTTTGTCTCTTACTGCAACCATATATTCTTTTACTTTTTCATTTTCACACATAAGTATTGTGTTTTTGCCCTTCACAAGCTCGTTAAATCCGTTAAGGATGATTTTCTTCAAATTTTCATTGTGGCAGTTAAAAATGGATTTTCCAATAAGATCTGTCTTTCAACACCTTATCTTTACCCCGTAAATTTCTCCTAAGCCCTTAAGAAACTTTTTTCAGATTTATCAATCCTATTAAGAATGCCTGTAGCATTACTTCTTATTGTTATTTTTGTGGCATTAATTCTCTTAGCTATAATCCTTCTTTTTCAAAATAAACTCTAAAATAGACAAGGTTTATTGGTTTCTTTATAAAAGTGGAGATGATGAAAACTTTTATAAAAGAATAAAACAACTCAAGGGAATTTTTACTTTCTTCTTGGCATTTATTATTCAAATGAACCTTTTGTAAATATTAACTTAAGCGATGACCAAAATTTTTCACATATTTTCTTTAGGTAAAAGTTAAATTTTTATGAGGGTCATGCGAAAAAATACTCAAATTGAGACGAAAAAGGTAACTGATAAAACTACCAAACCCGCTCTGAAAAGAGTTGCTTGTATTGATGAGAAAGGAAAAAATCGTAAATTGTGCAAAATTTTTGTATAAATGCAAAAATTAGTAAAACAATACCACACTTTGTAAATTTTAAAAATTCCTCGAAAATTCTCAAAATTTTACGGAACTTTTTTGTGTGTTTCCATATCTAATATATGAGAAAAAAATGAGGAATCTTTTGAGAACTTTTTTATGAGGTTGTGAGTCTTAATCCTTTGTAATCCACGATCCTTATCAGTGGATTCTATATATGAGGAAAAGAATTTTTTGATGAAAGTGAAAAATTCTTACTAAAAGGTATTGATAAGAGAGAGATGATAAAATATAGTTGAAGAGGAGCGGAATCTCCCTCGAAAAGTGAGGCGATGAGTTTCAAGCGCATGCAAAGCTCCGTGGATAAGGAAGTAAAAGAGTGAGAAAGAACAAGAAAAATGATATTTTTATAAAGAACACTAAAAATTTTTACAAAGTGCTATAATATTTTCGGTAGGAGGTGTAGCAAAAATGAAAAAAGTGATCATTTTGACGCTAATTTGCATGCTTTTGTTAACATTATTGGGAGTCGTTCCCCAAGCAAATAAAAATACTTTAGCTGCAGATCAATTAAACAAAGTTATGATTCATCCAGATGATACTTATAAAATCACAACTCAAAATATAGACATATCTTTCCTTAAAAATGCTCAGGAGCTAGCAAAAGAGTATGCATATTTGAAAGTATTAGCAGAAAACTACTCAAAGCTTTCAAAAAAATCTATAAAATTTCCTCCATCTTATAATCCAAATCTAGATAGTAAAAATTCTGAATCAAACAAAAATGTATCTATTAATCCAGAGTTTTATTCCTATTATCCAATAAGTGGTTCTCTTGGAGGAGAAGAGATTGAAAATGAAAGGAAAATTTTTGAATTTAAACGTCTTATATATGAAGAAAGAAAATTTAAATAGAATGTTAAACCGGTTATTTAATGATATAGCATTGAAACCACTACTTTAAGGAGGTGATGCGATATGAGAGCATTATCTGAAAATTAATGTCAATAAGACAGCTTGTTGGTGAAAACTGTGGAAGCGGCTTTGAAAAATTTGTGTCAAGCAGAATCTCTTCAAGACTTATTTTAAAGTTTTTAGAAGATATATAAAATTTATCCAAGGAGGATAAAAAATGAATAAAAAAAGTTTTAAAGATTTTAGCAGTGCTCATTGTGGTAACCTTGGCTTTAGGTTTATTTAATATTAATTCATTTTCTACAGTTGCAGCTGATGAAGATTTGGAAAACTCTACTGTTCGGTTCTTAAGCAGTTTTTATGAAATAAGAAGCGAAGCTATTGTAAACAGTTCTAAAGCAAATATATTTCTCAATAATTATTCAGAAGAATCTATTGAACTGAGAAAGCATGAAATAAATAGAATTAATTTCTACCACAATTGTATCAAACAATTTGATGGAACTATAAATGAGATGCATTCCGATATTTACGCTATAAAAGACAGTTTTCAAGTTAATAATAATAAAGCATCCATTAAGATATACGAGTGGATAACAATTCTATGGACAAGAGAAAAGGAAAATATTGATGTAAATAACCTACCCGTCGTAAAAGAGTTTGAGAAATTGTATCAATCGACAGACGACTCTCTGCTCAAGAAGAATTTGCCTTATAGAATTGAAGAACTAAAATGGGAGATTGAAAATATACCGACAAATGTTAATTCTGGAGCAGGTGTTTATCATATTGTTACTCTTCTAATGGAAAATAATTCTTTCAAAATTTTAAAGGACAGTTATGATGAAGGAAAAGATTTAACAAGATCTCCTGATTTCATAGAAACAAACCAAAATAAAAACAAGAATTTAATATCTTCTAAAGGATTTTCTAACCCTATAACTGTTATTTCACCACAATATTACCCACAGACAACCTTTAATTCCGATAACGCACTTTGGTATGCAGACCAGTGTGTTGCTGATTATCGTCCTGATAATATAGAATTTGATTACTATAATTTGAATTACGTTGATTTTAACTCTCCTTTTGAAGATAGTCTTTCAGCAAGAGAATACCAATTAGGAATCAATATACATGGAGGAGGCGGAGACTGCACAAATTATGTTTCGCAGTGCTTGTTTGCAGGAGGGGAAAGGATGATAAAAAATAGCTGGTATTATGACAATCATGGCACAGGTATAACTGACCCCAACGACCCTAACTATTGGAATCTCTATTGGATGTCTGATGATACTTCTTCTCCTTCCTGGAGAAGCTTACCCGATTTGAGAAATTTCATTCTAAATTACTTGAGGGGAACTATCAGTAGCAATTTTACTTATGCAGTTAAAGGTGATCTAGTAGAAAATGGCTATCATGTTATGATAGTACATGGAAATTCTGGAAGCAGTCTGTACATAGACGCTCATAATAATGACCGAAAGAATTTTCCTATCTCTTATTCATGGTTACATAACCCTACAGATGGAGAGGCACCTTACGAAGCAGTACAAATGTATCATTTATATCCGCTGATTTTAAATGGCAGTGATGATTTCTTCTATCCTCAAAGCTTCCCAATTATTCGTATAGCTGACCGAAGGCCATGAAGAATTTACCTTTTAAGAAGAGTGGGGTAAAGACATAGGAGGGACAAAATGAAAATAAAAATTTTTTTAATTACATTTGTTTTGATTTTAATTATATTTGGCTTCTTTGCCTATTTCTATCTTTCAAGGAGTACAATTTCAATTTCTTCAAGCCCATCGAGTGCAAATGTTTATATTAACGGAAAATTTGTAGGAACAACTCCGTATGAAACGAAACTATTTAAAGGAAAATATGAAATAAGAATTGTAAAAGATGGTTTTGAGGAATACTCAGCTACCGTGGATATAAAAGGAAATAAAAAAGAGATTATTTCTCCTAACTTAGAAAAATTGGAATATCTTCTTTTAGTAAGACAAAATAAATTCTACAAAGTGAGGACTGATGGAAAAGTAGTAAAGCAACTTGGAGAAAGTACAGATGGCAACCCTATCTTTATTTCGTTTTCTCCTGACGGAAGCAAGATTCTCTATGAGGTTTCATCCCCCAGTTATAAAAACTCTATCTGGATAATGGATGTAGATGGAAGTAATAGAAAAAATCTTACAGGTAATATACAGGTTTCTGGGAGAGATTTTCCTCAATTTTTTCCTGATGGGAAGAAGGTTCTCTTTATTGCTTTGGGTTCAAAAAAAGGTTATCTTGCTTTTTGGACAATCGACATAAATGGCGGAGACATAAAAAAGGTTATTGAAGTGAAATCAGATCATGAAGAAGTTAGGTACGCTATTTCCCCTGATGGTAAAAAAATTCTCTTTTATGGTTATGATATTCTTCAAAACCTTGGAACTACATCTTTGTGGGTTGTAGATTATTCAGGTCAAAACTTAATAAATCTTACCTCAGAAATGAACGGAAAAGTTATATTTGCTACCTTTTTTCCGGATGGAAATAATATACTTCTTGATTTTTTCAGTTCCTCTAAGCCACAGTTAACTGGTCTATGGGTATTGAGTCTAGAAGGAAAGAACATAAAGAAGATAACAAAGTTTAGAGAAAATAATGATAGCGAAATTCTTTCCCCCAAATTTTCAAAAGACGGAAAAAGAATTTTCTTTATTTCAGGTAACTGCTTGTGGTCAGTTAATATAGACGGAACAGATGAAAAAATTATTAAGGCAGCTGTTTTTGATTTCTGTTTCTTTTCCAAGGAAGAGAAGATTCTTCTTTTGGAACCACAATCCAGTCTATGGGTAATAAATATAGATGGTACAGGAGAGAAAAAAATCACAGGAGATCTCTTAGGAGAATCTGATAGTACTTTCCTTAAATTTTATTACACTTTTGGTCCACCATTTTCCTTATCCCCTGATGAAAGTCATGTGCTTTTAACAAAAGCTTATACAGAAGAAGCTTATATTGCGAGCTTGTATACTGGCAAGATAACTAAGTTAAATGGTTATAGTCTGTCATGTTGGTTTCCTGAAAAATCTTCAAATAATTAACTTTTGGATGTAGCCGGGGCTTTTAAAAGTCCCGGCTTAAGTTTACAAAAATAAGTTATCATAATACTTCTATAAAATTGAATCTTCTCAGCGTACAAAAAGTCTTCAATCTTCTGGTATATGCTTCTTGTAGCAATTCCAAAAGAATAAGAGAAAAAATTCTTTAAAAATTCTTTGAAAATTATGGAACTTTTTTGTGAGTTTGGAAGTCTTATATATAGGGAGATGAAAAAATGAATTGTCAAAATTTTTCTAAAAACCACTTGACAAGAGAGAGATGATAAAATATAGTAAAAAGAGATATTGGAAGTTTGAAAAAAGGAGAGAACCCAAGGAAAAATAGTTTTAAAATATCTCCTTGGGTAATCGTGGGAGCAAAATACCTCAATAGAGGGGGTAAAAGCTTCCCTTCAAACTTTCCCAAAAGGAGGAGATTTCTTATTAATCGAAGGGGTAAAAGTCCCCCTTCGAACTACCCCAAAAGGAGGAGATTTCTCCTCACTACGTTCGTCGAAATGACTGGTTGTGTCATTCCGAAGCCGAAGGCGAGGAATCTCCTCAGTTTTGGGGGAGTATTGAGGGGGGTTGTTGCCCCCTCAAAATGGTTGTCATTCCGAAGTGGCAAAGCCACGAGGAATCTCCAATATTAGAAAGGGGGCATCCCCCTTTCTAACTTACCCCCTAAGGCAAAATTATTATTTGGTGGTATTGAGGGGTACCTTAACCCAAAAAAGCGAGGGCAAGGCTCCGGGGATAAGGGAGGTGAAAAAGGGAAAAAGAAAGCGAAAAGAAAGTAAAATAAATTTTAAAAGAAATTTTAAGAAAAGGAGAATTAGGATAGAATTAAATGTAGGAGGGTAAAATGAAGAAAAAAACCATTGCAATTTTGTTAATTGTTCTGGCTGTTGCAGGAATAGTACTTTATAGACCTATAAAAACCTACTTTGTAATGAGATATGTAGACACTCATTCTTCTGCAATGCCTATGCTCTTGACATCCCAATTACGTGATCCAAAGATTGCAAAAGAGTATAATACTAAGGGTTATATCGATATAAGCCTCCCTTCCGATTCTCCATTAAAGGACTATTCTCTTCCAAAACCAAAGAAGGGAGTTTATCTTTTGAAAAAAGGTGAAAAACTTACAATACCACTGCTTTTAACGTTTGTAAGTTATGATCCAACGGTAACCGAAGCCCATGTAAAGTTTGATCCTAAAGATATGTCAGGTGGACAGGTCGAAGTTTATTACCCAATAAGAGATAAGAATGGAAATGTCAAAGGAACCGATAAAGTAAATATTAATGACTACATTAGTTTCAATAAAAAGTCAGCTACGATTAAGGCAGGGGAAACTGTCGTTGTTGTAATGACCTTAAGCATTCCTAAAGATTTTCCTAACGATGTACAGCCCTTTACTTTAAATCCTTATGGAATAATTTGTGAAGATACAAATGTAGTCTTGATACCGAATGACTCAGAACTTGCTCCAAGTTTTAGCATTTGTACATTTTAATTAGAAGAGGAGAACTTGAGCAAAGTTTTACGCATTTTTGTTTGCAGCATGTATTGCTTGGTTTTAATTTTTGCATCTCCGAGTCTCATCTTCGACGACCAAAACCAGCCTTACATAGGCGGTTACTTTAATAATAGCTTTGCAACTACTAATAAAGTCATTGCTTCAATTAGTTATCAATCTACAAATCCACAACTCATAGGAACTAATACGTGGCTTGGTGGAGTTATAAGTGTAGCTGGAGCTACTGGAACGGGGAATACACAAACAGGATGCGTCTTCCAAAACGGAGTGGCATTATATAATAATGGAAGCACTACAGGAAGCATTAATTGGGCTCCACAGTGGTGGAAGATTGATGGTACTTATCAAATTGGGCAAAGCAACAACATAGCCTCAGTTTCTTATCCAGCTTTTTATGAGAGAATGGACGTGAGTGGCTCGAATATTATTTATAAACTCTATGCATATCCCAACCTTTCAGCTCTTCAGTATGATGCACCAGTAGTTTATTCATGGAGTAGCTCTGCCTTTTCTTCTACTAATTTTCTTATTGGAACATCTACTGTTTATGTAAACCAAATTCCTGTCACTTTTAAACATTTCCAATTTGGTGTCGAAAGTTCCAACGTTGTAAACAACACAAATTGGAGAGTACTAATAAGCAAGGTAGGTTATTATGCGACAGGAGGATGGAATTTTTTACCTGCTAAAACAAGTCTTGGGACTTGCGCTTTAATTACCTATGTTATAAATGGTCAGACCCTGTACTATATGAAAGTTGGATCTCTAGACTATACAGGTGCTAACATTGATACTTCTTCTACATATAATGATAGTGTTGACTGGGAATGGAGCGGCACAACAATAACTCCCGATACTTATCTTTGGTATGGAAGTGGTAGCGTGAGTGATTCTGTAAGTAGACCATATAATTAATAACTAATTTGAGTAATGTAATTTTTATGAGTAAGTTCTGTAAAAATTATCCCTTTAAACCCTCTGATTAGGCGAATTGTGGGTAGATACTCTACTTGCCACTGTATTTGAGCTCCCATGGGCACAGAGCCAGATGAGAGAGAAAATTTATTAAAAAGGATTTAATACCACTAACGAATGTTAAACTATTCAGACAAAATTGTAAAATTAATTGATAGGTTGAATGTAAAATAACCCTGCCTTAAACTAGAAAAAATTAAAAACCGTGAAACTACTGCACTCTAAAAAGGCATATAACGAGATCTTAAATTTGCACAAAAATCCCTTAAAAATGTGGAACTTTTTGGAGTTTGAGAGTTTTAATCCTTTCTAATCCGCATTCTTTCCCAGCGGATTCTATATGAGGAGAAAAATTTTTAGAGGGTATTGAAAATTTGTAAAACCGTCATGACTAAAAACAATTAATCAACCTATTGTTAAGTGTGTAAGAAAAAATATATGCGTACGAATATCAAAAATTCTTTAAATTTATGGAACTTTTTTGATGGGGTTTCGTATCTAATATGTGAGAGGAAAATTTTTAGGAATTTTTTTAAACCTCTTGACAAGAGAGAGATTATAAAATATAGTAAAAAGAGAATTATTAACCTTGAAAAAAGGAGAGAACTCAAGGAAAAATTTTAAAACTATTTTTACCTGAGTAACTGCAGGAGCGGAATCTCCCTTGAGATTGGAAGTGATGCATTGGAACAAGGGCAAGGCTCCGGGTATAAGGAAGGTGA
>NZ_JBLOBF010000020.1:0-8401 GCF_047785965.1 Caldisericum insulae | reverse complement strand
TAAAAATTCCTCGAAATTTATGGGAACTTTTTTGTGAGTTTGAGAGTCTTATATATGAGAGAAGGATTTTTGCTAAAGTGAAAAATTAATTTTCCTAAATTCTTCTAAAAAGGTATTGACTCGAGAGAGAGTATAAAATATAAATGAAAGGAGGTGGTGCAATATGAGAGAAGTTAGCTAAAAATGATGTTGGCGTGACGGGTTGGTGTTGTAAAAATATGGGAGCAGCGTCAGAAAGTTTGTAGAAACAGAATTTGTTCTAGGTTAGGTTAAAAGTATTCTAAAGTTTTTTAAAAGACAAAAAATTATTAAGGAGGCTTAAAAATGAGGAAATTAGTTTTAGTTGCTTTAGTAATAATCATCGCAGGGTGCGTTGGTCTTGTAAAAACTGCGAATTCTTTTACTGAGAGAAACGTAAAAATTGCGGATGAAAACCTTAAACTGGTTGAAGTGCCAGAGTTTACTTCAGTTGAAGAAGATATTAAGAATTTATCCAACACAGTTATTTACCAATTGATTGATGTAAAAGAATTTGAGGAATTTACTAACTCTCCTGATAGGTTGCCTTATGGTTATGTTGTTGGCGTAGGTATGGATGCAATGAAGAAAGAAGAATCTGAAAGGAAAAGCCCCAATGAACCTTTAACATTTAAATTTGAAAAGGTTTCCTATCCTATTGCAAAACCCGATGTTTGGCATATTGATGTGCCTATAAGTGGAGCAAACCTTCAGCCAGGCTATGGTAACAGGTTTGGTCCGTATTCAGGATACATTTATGTCTCTTTTTCTTTAACCTGGAATCCTTCTAATGAGTCAATTGATGTTGGCATACAGTATGCTGATTCGTCTACAATAACTGCGCATAGGTTAACAGGCGGCTCTGGCTCAACAGGATTTAATGTAGATGCTTCAAAGTCTTTCTATGCATGGGTTATCAATCCAGCGGATAATAGCGCTAATATCTCTTCATATCAAGGCACAATCAGTCTTTGGGCTCAATAAGGTCTGTGCAAAACTTTTTTATTGCTGTCTCCTTTAATCAACGCAGGGTTCCCTTTTGCAGGAGAGCCCTGAAACAATTTTGATTCTGTAAATTATATTTGTTAAATGTATTTTTGTTTTGATTAATAGTATAATAAATTGAAATATGGGCGAAAGAGAACTTGTCAAAAAAGCTCTCACAGACAGAGAGGCTTTTGGAGAAATTGTGGATATTTACTACAAAGAGGTGTTTGGCTACATCTACAGGAGGACATTTGATGTGGAATTGTCAAAAGATCTCACCCAAGAAACTTTTCTAAGAGCACTTGAATATCTCAATTCTTATAAGGAACGAAGCCCTCTTATTTTTTGGATACTTAGGATTGCAACAAATGTTATAAACGATTACTACAGAGAGGAAATCAAAAAGAACAGATTTTTAAATGATTATGGGAAAACGCATGCTGAAAATTCAGATAACAAAAGTTTGGAAGATATAAATTATGAGGTAATCCATGAGTATATTAAGAAGTTATCTCCAGTTGAACAGTCTGTTTTAACACTAATATTTTTTGAGCATAAGAGTTTGAAAGAAGTAGCACTAATCATCGATTATAGGGAGACTTCAGTGAAAAAAGTTTATTACAGGGCTTTGACTAATTTGAAGAAAAAACTCGAAAATGATGGGTATAAATTTTGAAAAACTTAAGTCTTATATATGGTGAGAAATATGAGAAGAAAAAATAATGAGGAAATAGAAAAAATGGAGACAATGCTTAAAAGCGTTAAGCCTCCAGAATTAACTGATGAGGAAATAGAAAGCTATAAAGGGGATTTTAATAAAATATTGCAGGAGGAATTTGTAAAAGTTACCCTTCAAAGAGAAAGAAGGCATCTTTTAAGAGTGAAGCTTGCCTATGGCATTGGAATATTTGTTTTATTGGTTTCTATCCTTTCGTTTGTCTACACCAAACCGTATTTCGTTAAATTAGCCACTGCAAAGATCATAGAGAATAAGCTGCAGTATAAAGTTGCACTTAAAGATGTCATTGTTAAGGATGGAGTAGGGATTGTCATTTACAATGATCAAGAGGTTATAGTAAACGTATCGAGCGGGAGCATCGAATTTTCTCAACCCATTAAATACGAGCCTTCTGATAAGGAAAAGGAAGAGGCAATTGAAATAGTAAGGAACAGCAAAGAAGCAAAATACTTTGTTGCAAAGGAAGGAGAAGCACCACAGGATATTAGTAAAAACGATGTTGTATCTGTCGAAGGTTTAATGTTTCCCAGTTCAGGCAAGAAATTAGTAGAGGTACGCCTTGCATATACTCCTTTAAGCTATCAGGATTTACCACCTCTCCATTCAATTCCAGGTGGTTCACAGCCTCCTTTGACGACTGCGAAATTTACTGTAGACATCGAAAAAGGAAAGATCCAACCATAGGATGCAATAACTTGCGTAGAACAGTATATATTTTGAAGATAATATGATCTTCTTTATAAAATTTCTTCAGTTTAAAGCAAATGATGTAACCGTCAACTTAGATTTAAAGGAAAACAATCTATAAAAAGATATTTTAATTGTTTTCACAATTTGGATTAAAACCCAATCGATTTATCTATCAAAGTTTCCTGAAAAAGCTTTTTTCGAACACAGTATTGATTTAACCTAATTTTTTGATCTTTTGTAACCTGCGCTTTTTCAACAGGTTTATCTTCGGTAACCCACGCTCCTCGTCAGCAGATTTTATAAGAGAAAAAAGTTTTTTAAACATTCTTTCAAAGAATGGGTACAAATTTCCACATTCTCAGGTCTTATATACGAGAAGAAGAAATTCATGAGAAAGGAAGTGGTGCAATATGAGAGTATTGTAGCTAAAAATTAATGCGAATAAGAGGAATCGTCAGTGGAAAATGTAGAAGCAGTCTTAGAAAGTTTGCGGAACCAAAATCTCTTTAAGGCTTAATTTTGCTCTGTAAGGCCTTTAAAAAATTAAAAAAATATTTAAAGAGGTTTAGAATGAGTAGAAATTTAAACAAGGAGATAAAAATGAAGAAGAACTTTTTAAAAATTAGGATTGTATTAATACTTTTTGCATTATTGATTTTTGCTGGATCTATCTCAGTTAGTGCATCTGCAGGTTTTTATTTTAACGGAGGTTACAAATTAGTTTCTAATAAAGGTGCCGCTCTTACTTGTGAAACGCAAAATCCATATATTACTTCCAATGGTTCTTCTTCAGAATAGGCGATGACGTGTAATCCTCCTGACCAAAACTATGCCCAAGTTGGCTGGGCTAAGGATCCAGGCTTTACTGCACCAAAGTATTTTTGGGAATATAATAGTGTTGTTACAAGTAAATTCGGTCAGGAATATCTTGCTACAGCACAGTCTGGAAGCCACAATGATTTTATGGTAGGTAGTGATTCAACGACAATGTACTTTAAGATCAATGGGGATGTTAAGAAAACCCTACCTCTCAGCGATCTTGGCTGGACTCCAGATGCAGTAGAATTCTTTGGAGAAACTCATGATACCGGCGATCAATGTCCTGGTTCAGTTAGTAATCCTGTAACTATGGGCAATGCGCAGTACAAAACAACATCTGGTTCTTGGGTATCCGCTGGTGTTACAGAATATCATAATCTTTCAACAATGGACAATAATATTGACACAGGTGACACGACATGGGAAATCTGGGAGACAAGGTATTAAAACCAAAAAAGAAAGGAGGTGTCTAATTATGCGTAAAGGTATGATTATTCTTTTAATTGTATCTATTATTATCGGAGTATACAGTTTTGTAGTAGTTTCTGCACATACCTCTCATAGTCTACGATCTTCTTACAAAGATAATTCATCTACCTCGAGTAGCCTATTAGGTGAGAAGGATTTATCTAACCTTGGAATTGAATTAAAAGAGGCAAGAACTACTCCTAAATTGGATAAGGATGCTGCTATCAAAAGAGCAAAGCAAATTATAGGAACTGTAAATAGCGAACAGGCATCAAACATTAATGCTATATATGTGTTATTTACGCAACATGCGGGAGGGATTGATTCTCCTCCTATTACGCTCCCCGGATCCAATCTTGAATTACGAGATATTCCGGTTTGGATTGTTACTTTTCAAGGAGTGCATATGCCAACCCATGGAGGAGGGCCGGGATGGTCATCTGCTTCGCTATATGTTCCCGAAATGAACGTTGTTGTAGATGCTAATAATGGAGCCGAACTTGTAATGTTTGCTTTTAAATGTGCTTCTGCTGATCATTAACGGGATAATTAAGTATTTTAAGAGGGTGATTTTCGCCCCTCCTATTTATTTTTGCTGATAATATACTGGAGGCTTTTAGTCTCCAATCTTTCGATTGCAAAAATGATAAAGTCCTATGTTTTTAAAAAAGATTTTATCGAACATAGCATCGCCTTACCTATTTTTATAACCATTATTCAGCAATTTTTGAATTTCTTTTCAAAAAAGTATTACATTTTTTGCAAATCCGGAATCTTTAATCTTCTGAAATCTTCTCAAAAATAGTAAAGGTAAATCCAATGAAAATGATCTCGGATTACAAAGGAGTAAGAGAAAATTAAATCAGTGCTCCTCGTCAGCGGATTCTATAAGAGAAAAAAGTTTCTTAAAAATTCTTTGAAAATTATGGAACTTTTTTGTGAGTTTGAGAGTCTAATATATGAGAAGAAAAATTAAAAAACTCTTGCAAAAAAAAGCAATTAAACTATTGTAACTTGCTGAGAAAGCGAGCGAGTTACAAAGAAGTATAGAAGAGAAACAAATTCAACCCTTTGAAGGGAGGCGATGGATGTTGGAAGAGGGAATAGTTCCAAAAGTTTGAGATAGGAGATGAAAAGACAGAAAAATTATCACGAAAAGGAAGTGAATTTGTAATTTGTGAAAAGGAGTTTTACAGATTGTGAGAATTAAGTAAATCCTAAGAAGGAGGTAATCTATGGTTAGAAATAATAAAGTATTAAGAAATGTTTTTATTTTATTAATTGTTTTTTCATTGATCTTTATGTCTGCTCCATTAGCTTTTGCAAACAACAGCGAAGATGCCTTAATACAGAGTATTGATAGCCTCTTTTACGAACGTGCAGAATGTACTATTGGTCATAATACTAATCTTAATGAATTTTATGTTATAGACTCCAAATTATTACAGTTTGAATTGAATGACAGAGTGCAAAAATTCAGAGCCCTTGAAAAACGATGGGAAACGAAAATAGTCAGCATGAAAAGCACTCCATACATAAAAAATATTAATATAAGCGATAATATTGCAAATGTTTCAGTTTATGAGTGGACATTCTTCGACTGGACTTGGAAAGGAAATACTATTACATCTGGATTTGGCGTTAATCATGATATGACCTGGAGTTCTAAAGGCAGTAAATGGATACTTCTTAAAGATTCGTATGATGAAGGGCCTTTAACAGGGGTAATATCTCCTGATTATAAGCTCTCTACTGAGTCAACATCTACAAAAGTAGTCGTCGAGCAGAGTGCTATAAATACTGCTACAAGCACAGTTAGTTACAATAGAAATGCAGCTGCTTCCTATGCAGACAGTTATGTTAATCCGTCAGCTCATGGTGGGGCAAACTACCCGGATTATTACAATTTCGCCTACTATAAAACTCAACCTAACGATTGTGCAAATTTTGTCTCGCAGTCAATGCATGCTGGAGGAGCTCCTTATGTAGGTTGGCGTATACACAATAGTTCAAGCTGGTGGTATGATAATAATGGAACATATCCTAATCAAACTAATGACGATGATTGGCCACTTACGTGGATAAATGTAGACTACCAATATCCTTTTATGTTAAATCATTTTGGAACAGAAATTCCAATAAGTGATGTGAACACTGGTGGTCTTCTAAAGGGAGATATTGTGTATTATGATTGGGATGCACAAAATGGTGTAAACCATGTAGCTGTGGTAGCCTATACCTATATTGACTATTTGAGTGGGACATGTGCAGTGCTTGTTGATTGCCACAATTACGATTATTATCATGTTAGATGGGATTATGCTGGCTCGCAAAATACATCCACGGGGCCTATATACCATCCAATACATATATACAACCAGTTATCATCTTAGAATTAGCACAATTAGCCCAACACTGTTTATTTTAGCGGTGTTGAACAAAGTAATGATAATAACAAGATTATTTTTGAGCAAAAATAAAGGATATTTTATATACTAATGAATAATATAAGGGGGAGGAATCAAATGAAGCGCTTACATTTACTTATTTTTTTTATTTTGTTTGTTTTGCCGCTTTCATCAGTAGGTTGCAACATACACGATAAGACGAGCATTGAAATAACTTCAAATCCAGAAGGTGCAGATGTATATATCGAAACTATCCAGGATAACAATATTTTTACTTACGGAGTAGTTGGGAAAACACCCATAACAACAGAATTATCAACCAGAAACAAGTATAGAATTACTTTAGAAAAAGACGGGTTTATGCCAAAAACACAAGAGGTTTCTCTGTCCATTTTTAATAAAAAGCTTGAGGTAAACCTGAGGGAATTTCCGTATGTGTGGAAAATTGATACAGGTCAAGTTTTGGATGGTAAAGTTCTTGGAAATAAATTGTTCCTGGTTTCTTCATCAGAGCTGTACAAGATAGATAAGAGTGCAGGGAAAGTTGAGTATAAAGCGGGGTTTGAAAGAATAAATCCAACCGAACCCTCAGAACCTTTCGGTGGAACGCATGTCACAATAGAAAACGGAAAAGTTTTTATATGGAACGTTGCTCCGTCAAAGGCTTTGATTATTGATGCAGAAACCGGTAAAGCGATTGGTTATTTTATCTGTGCGCCTGGAGAACGTATATGGAATCTAACAAAGAGTGAAACAAGTGCTGATAAAACAGATATTGAACTTAAATTTACAAAACCACAAATTTATTGGAAAAGAGAAATTGATAATGAATATCTCTCGTTTATTCAGTGGAAAGATAATATGCTTTTATTTGGAGGTATTGAACCTAAAGAAAAGTACTTCCAAATTTTTGCAATTGATGCAAATACTGGCGCTACAATGAAGGTTTTTTCTTACCCTTCTCTCAAGGGAGTAGATGCATCTAAGATTACAGGGTTTCTCTATCCTAGGTTTGAATTTGATCCATCAAATGAAAGGATTTATCTTTTTCCTGAGGAATATAGCAATATAAAAATTGTGGGCATTAATCTGAATACGTTTAAGATTGATTTTACTAAATCACTTAATGCTGGTTATCATTTCAATTACCTAACCGAAAACTTTGTCTACGCTTTATCTGACGATTATTCTGAATTAGTCGCAATCAATAAAGATACAGGAGAGGAAATAAAACTCAAATTACAACCCAATACAGACATATATGGAATAATTGAACTTAAAGGCAAGGGAAAGTTTATAGGATTGGCAAATGAGAAGAGGAGAGACGCAAAAGATACTTTATTAACTTTAACCTTTTCTTACCTCATAGAGATAAATTCAGGGAAAAGTATTGTTAGGTTTCCAAATGGCTCTAAAATGATTACATCTGATGACTCAAAAGTGTTTCTGTATACCCCACCAAACCAAGAAACTCCAGGCTCAGTTATTGCAATAGATAAAAATGATTTATTGACATCGTCTGCTCCTTAAGAGAGATACGGAAGCAAAGACAGCTTTAAGTGCGCTCATCCTCTAATAGTTAACCGTCACCTATTTCGTGTTCCGTAGGCAGTTTCTTGTAGTTATTTGAGTGTCGCCTTAATGTAAAAAATCCCTTACCATTGAGGCAGGGAAATATGATAAGAGTGAATAAAAAACTTTCAGGCATTTTCTACTCAGTTTTGCAATGCTTTAAAAACCCTATATGCAATGAGCATCGCTTCTTCCCTTGTGATATATTCTTTCGGTCTTAAGTTTCCGTAGCCGTCGCCTTTGGATATGCCGAGGGCGGGGATGGTAAAGAAAGAGTCACTTACTGGCAGGCGTCAGAATATACTCTTTAAAGAGACAGATACGCAGAGCGCCTCGCGATGTTATTCCCCACCCACCCTTATTAAAGTTACTGGCGGGGTAGTGCACAGAGTGGTTGCTGTAAAGAGTTAAAGAGCCGCAGCTACCATATGCACAAAGACCGCCCCGCAAAGAAGGGTTTGTGCCCTGAGAGAAAAAAGTTCTAGGATAGGAAAACCCATTGCTAAAAGCACGCGAAAGGAAGGGATAAAAATAAAGTCTAGAAATTCTCTCAAATTTATGGAACTTTTTTTGGAGTTTGGGAGTCTATATATATGAAGAAAAGAATTTTTTGATTAAAGTGAAAAATTCTTACTAAAAGGTATTGACAAGAGAGAGAGAGATGATAAAATATAGTAAAAAGAGATATTGGAAGTTTGAA
>NZ_JBLOBF010000019.1:0-13306 GCF_047785965.1 Caldisericum insulae | reverse complement strand
AAAAATTCCTCGAAATTTATGGAACTTTTTTGTGAGTTTGACAGTCTAATATATGAAGGAGGAAAAAATTTATAAGAATTTTTGGAAAATTTTTTTAAACCACTTGGCGGAAGAGTTTGATAAAATATAGTAAAAAGAGATATTGGAAGTTTGAAAAAAGGAGAGAACTCAAGGAAAAATAGTTTTAAAATATCTCCTTGGGGTAATAAGAGGAGCGGAATCTCCCTCGGAATTGGAGTGATGCTTTAAAACGAGGGCAAGGCTCCGGGTATAAGGAAGGTGAGAAAGGGAAAAAGAAAAGCGAAAAGAAAGTAAAACAAATTTTAAAAAGAAATTTTAAGAAAATGGAAATTAAAATAAAGTCTTTAATAAGGAGGGTAAAATGAAGAAATTAATTGTTGTTTTAGTAATTTTAACAGTGGTGTTGAATTTAGTATCTTTTAGAGCATTAGCAGATGACGGGAAATTAACAGCAGAAGAAGCAATTAAAATACTCCAATCTGTTAACCCAAACATAGCAAACTACGATATAAGAACACATCTTGTAACTTTCAAAGATGGTAGTAAACCTGTATATGTAACGCCAAAAGGAGAACACCCTCAGAATGGAGAAGTAACGTGGGATTATTTTATTGAACAAAAAGGTGATCTTAGAGGATGGTTAAAGCTTCCCTTTGAGGAAATGATAAAAGAGAAGGCGAGGATAGTTAAAGAATTCGAAGAAAGGAATGGAATTATCGATTCAGGTTCTGGAAATCTAACTCAAACAACCTCTCTTCCAGATTCAAAGTATGTTTCAATTACTCAATATCCTCAGGAATGCAGTAATTGGTGTGGTCCTGCTGCTACTGAATCTGTGCTTTCGGGCTGGGGAATAAATAAGACACAAAGTGAAATCGCAACGAAAGAAGGTGTTCCCTGTGGTGCAAATTACGGAGCGAGTGAAAATGCAATTGCGAGCGCATTAAATTACTATACGGGAACGACTTTTTATGGAGTTACCCATTTCTACAATCAGCAAGAATTTTGGAACATTTTTTTAACAGACATCGGTTCCTCTGGAAGGGCTTTTGTAGGAGAAGGATACACTGATTATCTCTATGATTGGAGAAATCATAAAAATCCAACGAGAGTTCATTATACTGCACCAAGGGGTTATTGGACGCCTACTGATAGCATACCGGTTGGAAGCGATTGGCAGAAAGCACAAGTTGCTTATGTAGATCCTTTAGCAAATTCCATGGCTGTAGGCTATGCCGACATCCATCCTTATGTTTCTGAAGAGTTCATTGATAAAAATGGAGATGGAGCATTATTATGAAAAATATTAAGATATTGCTACTTATAATTATAGTTTTTCTCTTATTTTCACCCCTTGAGGGCTGTAAAAGACCAGTTCAGCAAGAGCAAAACAACACTCCAAATATACAGAAACAACCTCCTAATAAATTTCAACCTATTATTATTAAGACAACAAAAAACCTCGCGGATCAGAAAGATAAATATACAAAGGTAATTTCACTCAAGGAAAAATATGGATATGGAATGTTAAACTACCTATCAGGTTATAAAAATATTATCACAGTTATCGCATATCCGTACGAGAACACTCTTCCAGGCAAAATTCATGAAGAAGGCGTTATTCCTGGAGGATGTCTTTTGGTTTATGATATAGATAAAGACGAGTTATTGAGAGTAATTAAGCCAGAAGAGGGTTTTGTTGATATATATCCATCGCTCATCGATAAAGACTGGATTGTATGGGGAGAAATAGATGAAGACGAGTCTGATACAAACTTCAGGATTTATGCCATAAACAGAAATACCCAGGAAGAAAAGGTTGTCCTTGAAAGAAAAAGAGGACACGATGAAAAATTCGTTGAAGGTGAAAATATCTCTACAGGAACCAAGTGGAGGATTCCATTGAGGTACTTTGATCTCAAAGGTGACAATCTTTACTATGAAATTACAATCTATGAAGACAAGGCAGTATTTCCCAAAGCGAATATGCAGGGTGTATATCGGACCATAAGTAGCAGTATTTATGAACTTAACTTGAAAACACTTGTTGAAAAAAGACTAATCCATTGGAAGAATCCTTACGAAGGAATATCTGACTTTGACATAAACAATGATTACCTTGCCTTTTCCATTACAGGCAGAGATTATGAAAAAGGCACTTCTTATTCCAATGTTTTTATTTATTCATTTAAAAATGGTAAGATTACACAGTTCACAGACGATTTTATTTCTGAGAGCCCAAGGCTTACTCCTGATAACTGGATTATTTATCAAAGGTGGAATCCAAATGAACTGCTTCTCACTCAACATGAAGTTTCACAGGGCTATATGTTTCACATTGTAATGGAGCCGATTAATAGAAATAAGCCTCCATTGTATATTGCCTGGGATGATTGGAGCCCGACGTGTAGAGGTGTTTCTCCAAGTGGGAGATTCATCACGTTTGAGGGACCACCAAAGCTTTTTGATAGGAATACTAATATGTTAATTGAGTATAGAGGCGGATGTGATACGTTTACTTCAGAAAATATTATAGTCTCTGAAAATAGCATAGGCATTCCTAAAGATATGTATCGTGGGCCTGTCGAGTGGATAAATGTCACATATGTTGATAAGCTGCTTGAAGTATTGCACGGTGAAGAAAACAAACCTTAATACTTTCACTCGTTTACAATAATTAGATTTTAGTATAAGAAGACTAAGGCAAGAGTTTGGGCATTACCTCACAATGCACGGGCTTCTTTTACTTTTAAACGTTATATGTGAGAAGTAAAATTTTTAGAGGAGCAAAATACCTCAATAGAGGGGGTAAAAGGCTTCCCTTCGAACTTTCCCAAAAGGAGGAGATTTCTCACTTCGTTCGAAATGACAATAATTGGAAGAGGGCACATCCCCTTCCAACTTTCCCCTAAAAACAAAAAGAATGGCTTTTCTTTTTCATTTGTCATTCCGAAGTGGCAAAGCCACGAGGAATCTCCAATATTAGAAAGGGGGCATCCCCCTTTCTAACTTACCCCCTAAGGCAAAATTATTATTTGGTGGTATTGAGGGGGTACTTTAAACCAAAAAAGCGATGGCAAGGTTCCGCAAATAATGGAGGTGAGGAGATAAAAATAGACGAAAAGCAATAAAGAGATTGAATAAAGATTTGAGAAAAGTAGTTTTGAAAGTTGTAAAAATTAAATAAAATTTTAACGAGGAGGTTAAAATGAGGAAAGTTCTAGCAATTTTATTAGTTTTAGCATTAGTTGGAGTTTCCGTTATAGGTAGTGTAAAAAGTGCTACTAATCCTTTTTCAGAAAGTGCAGAACTGTTCCTTAAATCTCACCAGGAAGCAATTACAAGCCTTAGAGGTGCAGAATTAATTTCTCCTATGGTATATAAGGATAAAGATGGAAAAGACAGGGTAATAGTCTATGGAGTAAAAAGAGGCGAGGAAATTGTTGGAAGAATAGTGGTAAATAACAATGTTAAAAACCCAACTGTTTTAGAATTTGCAGAGTCAGTGCCTCCTCATCTATCGGATATTAAAGAGGAGATTCTTAACAAAACTTCTTTAGAAAAAAACATTGTTTTCGGAAAGCCAGAGTTTATTTATGTTTTTCCTTTACTTTATTATGTACATTTAAATGTGTATGATAAAAGCCGTACAGCCAAAGAAATTTATTTTTTCTGGAACGAAAGGAAAATTATTACTCTTAAGGATATCCCTGACTTTCCAATCTTAGCTTATAACAAGCTGCCTCTTATGAAACAAAAGGTAAGTGGAAGCTTTGGAAGCTACAAAATTCTTTCTGATGTGCCTGATTATTCTACTAGCACGACTAATTTATTTAATAGTTGCGGGCCTGTTGCCGGAGCAAATATTCTTGGGTACTGGCATAAACATGGCTATTACTATGTACAGCATGATTGGGATGAATCGAATGGTAATGGTCTTATTACATGTCTTTGGTATGATATGAATACTAGCTGCATATATGGTACACCTGCCTCAAACTTTAGGTCTGGTATAGTATACCATGCAAATACAGTGCATAGGGATTATCTTGGTATCTATCATTTTTCTGCATCCGGAGACTCTTCTCCACATTTCTCCGATGCTGTGAATGAAATCTCATATGACCGTCCTTTTGGTATACTTGTCCGAAAACAGGGAAGCTGGACTTGGTGGCACTGGATAACCTGTATAGGCTATTATTCTGGATATGATGAGTATATATATGTAAGAGACGGCTGGGGAGACGGAACAGTTGCTATAAACTGGAACGCTTCATCCTTGCCTGATCCCGACCATCCCGGCCAGTATATTCCCATATTTATAGATGGGTTTGATTATGTATTTCCCAGTTATTGATATGAGCAAAAATAAGAAAATACTAATAGCTGCTTTAAGCATCCTTTTGGTTTTTTTGTTTTCTGGAGGATGTGTCCCTCGAGGCAGTGTAATAACAAGCCTTCCGCAAGGGATAAACCTTACTCCTCAATTTATATGGAGGGGGAATTACGAGAGAACAGGTTACTTTGACGTTTTGCCCCTGAAGAAAAAGCCTGAACTTGCCTGGCAGTACTGGCATACCGAAGAGATACCAATGGTAAGATTCGTTGATTCTTCCCCTGTTTATCACAAAGGAAATGTGTATTTCTGTGACACGAGTGGCTTTTTGTACTCCTTAAATGCAAATACAGGAAAGGAGAATTGGAAAAAACAGATTGACGGAGTGGCACATAAAATTTCATTCATAGCAGATGGGGTTTTATTCTTTGGTTCTGGAAACCATATTTTTGGCATAGAAGCAGATACAGGGGAAATATCTTACAACTTTATTTTTGACAGAGGAATAATAGGTAAGAGAAGCGGGGAGCTCGTACTGAAAGATGACATACTTTATTTTGCGGCCGAGCGGTGGAAGAAGTCATTTATAGGTAGCCCTCAACTTGCAGGTATGTATCTTTATGCGTTAAATATCAAAACAGGTAAATACAGATGGAGTAAATATATAAATGATGCTCTGTCACTTGACCTATCGTTTTATAACGATATACTGCTCGCTACAACGCAAAATTCAGTGCTGTCGGTAGATATAGAAAGTGGAAATATATTATGGAAAGTGCCTCATGCAAACAATCAAATGTTTGTTACGCCAATATCAAATGGATACTTTTATACGAGCGATGGTCATAGTTTTTCTGCATACAGCGCAGGAAACGGAAAAGAGGTGTGGAGCATAAACATTATACCCAAAGGAAGTATGGGAGAATTTAGTAATCCTTGCATTAATAACGGCACAGTTTATTTTGTTGCAGGTATATATGATAAGCCGCATTTTTTCTATGCAATCAATGCAGAAATAGGAAAGCTCATATGGAAAAAAGACCTGGGAGAAATATCTTTGTATCCTCCTACCGGTTCATACTCCACTACAGATAATATGGCTCTTTCTCGTGATGTAGCATATCTATCTATTTACAATAAAGGTGCAAAACTTGTCGCTCTTGATATAACAAATAAAAAGATTCTCTGGGAATATCCCACCTCAGAAGAGTTTTTGAGGTACCCTCCTACTTTTGCAAATGAGTCGATTTATGTTCAGGACGGATTCTATGTCGGAAAACTGAAATAAAGATTCTTCATCGCCTTGTTCCTTATAATAAACAGACGGGTTATGGTGAAACTCTTGAAATTTGGAAAGCTATGTATAAGAGGAAAAGTTCTTCAAAAATTCTTTCAAAATTGTGGAACTTTTTTGTGAGTTTGTAGGTCTAATATATGAGAAGAAAAAAAATTATAAGAATTTTTGGAAAATTTTTTAAAACCTCTTGACGGAAGAGTTTGATAAAATATAGTAAAAAGAGATATTGGAAGTTTGAAAAAAGGAGAGAACTCAAGGAAATATTTTAAAACTATTTTTACTTGAGTAACCGCAGGAGCGGAATCTCCCTTGAGATTGGAAGTGATGCTTTGAAGCGAGGGCAAGGCTCCGGGTATAAGGAGGAAAGGCGAAGAAAGATTTTATTAGAAAAGATAGCGAGTGTTGAATTTGGAAAAGAAAACAAAAAATATATTGTACAAGGAGGCATTGAAATGAAAAAATACAATTTATTAATTGCAGTTGTATTTATACTTTCTCTATCAATATGCGGACTATCGTTTTTCAATATTTATAAAGCAAGTGCTTCTGGTGGCTTAATACTTTATAGCGGGTTTGACGGCGTAGACGGGTATCAGTCGATAGGAGGTTGCAATTTTGGAGACCGTTATGGAGTTGAATATGTAAACAAATTAAAGAGTGCACTTGGTTCAGGCATCTTTATCAGTTCATTTTCACATGCTGATAAATATGCATGGGAAAATGACTTAACCGGTATTAATGCAAATTCTGTTGATTTTTTTGCTTTTGCTGGACATGGAGTCAGTGCCAATTTTTTGGGTAACGGAAATGCAGCAGCACATTTTTTTACTCAAAATAGCAGCAACCCACCTTATCATCCTTCACATTATGCCAATGCTGTAAATGCAGATTGGAGCGAAATTTCATGGGGTTCCCACGGAGGAAGCGGCTATCGTATAAAATGGGCTACAATGTATTGTTGTAATTTCCTGACAAATTTTGGTAATCAAACCTATTACAATAATCTAAAGCATATTTTTAATGGGGTACATCTTGTTATGGGATTTGCGAGTGAAATGTGGTTAGATTCGAATGAAGGTACTAAATACGGCCAGCTCATTGCACAGGACAATTCTTTTAAATATTCATTTTTTACTGCGGCTTATGAGTATCAGAACGGACACTTATCAAATACAATCGCAAGAGTAATGGGAGCAAACATTTCTAAAGACGATAAGTGGGATAATTTTAGTTCGAGCCCAGACCCTTTCTTGCAACACCCAGAGGAATATTCGTACTGGGATGAGCAGATTAACTAAAGGAGGCAGCAATGAAAAACAATATTGAAATTTTTATTATAACTGTTTTGATCGTTATGGCAAGTTTATCATTTTCTGGATGCACTAAAAATAAATATAGTGAAAACCCTGAATTACTTCCTTCACTTAAATTGCCTTCTTATGGTGGTTTCATTCCACATGATTTTGGTGTACAATTGGGTGCAGATGTATCAAACCCTCCAGATGAGATGCTCGTGTATAAAGTTGAGCCTATCGAAGTTGATGAAAAGAAACTCTGTGCAATGTCTAGCATAGACATAAACGCAATTTCAAGCGAAGATGAGAATACCGTAATAAGAAAACAGTCAGGCAATACTTTAACTATTTACAAGAAAACGGGTTTCTTTGAATTTAGCACGCAGAATTTGTACGATTACACTCCAGGCAAAGAGGTCCCAGGAGATGAAGAATGTCTTGCCTTAGCGAAATCATTTGTAGACAAATACAAGCTCTTACCAGAACTTTATCAGTATAGAACCTCAATTAGCAACATAACCTATCACCCTTCATTTAATGAAGAAATTATCATTGATAAAACCATTACTTTCTATCCAGCTATCGTGAATAAAGAGATTATCGGCCCAAAATTTGGACTTATAATTGGAGACAAGGGCAAAGTTGAAGGTTTAGTTTCGACTTTATATACCCTTACTCCTATTGGAAATTATACTTTAAAGTCTACTGACGAAGTAGTCAAACAACTTAAAAATAACGAAGTAACTGCATGGAAAGTCGAACTTGAAAATGCCGATGCAGAAAAAATAATTATTGATAAAATTGAGACGGAATATTATGGAGATATTGGCACAACGCTTGAGTCAGGAGGAGAATTTGTCCAACCTGTTTACAAACTTTCTGGCGAAATCTTATACAAAAATGGAGATAAGGGAAAGTTTGAAGCCTTTGTTCCTGCAGTAAGCAGCCAATTTATACAGCATTAGTTTATCACACTTGTTTTTTTAATAAATGGCCCTAACTTTTAGTTAGGGCTTTCCAATTCTATTAGTACAATTATAAATTTAACTTAGAATGGAAAGAAACTTGCAAATGTTTGCTATGATTGTCCAAAATCTTATATTGGTGCTTATAAAGCTTTAGGATTCCTTAAAAGTTCATCGAACTTTTTCATGGGTTCTCATATCTATTACATGAGAGAAAAAATTTTAAAAGAATTTTTTTAAAACCACTTGACAAGAGAGAGAGAGAGATGATAAAATATAGTGAAAAGAGATATTGGAAGTTTGAAAAAAAGGAGAGAACTCAAGGAAAAATTTTAAAACTATTTTTACTTGAGTAACCGCAGGAGCGGAATCTCCCTCAGAATTGGAGGTGATGCTTTGAAGCGAGGGCAAGGCTCCGGGGATAAGGAAGGTGAGAAAGGGAAAAAGAAAAGCGAAAAGAAAGTAAAATAAATTTTAAAAGAAATTTTAAGAAAAGGGGAATTAAAATAAAGTCTTTAATAAGGAGGGTAAAATGAAGAAATTAATTGTTGTTTTAGTAATTTTAACAGTGGTGTTGAATTTAGTATCTTTTAGAGCATTAGCAGATGACGGGAAATTAACAGCAGAAGAAGCAATTAAAATACTCCAATCTGTTAACCCAAACATAGCAAACTACGATATAAGAACACATCTTGTAACTTTCAAAGATGGTAGTAAACCTGTATATGTAACGCCAAAAGGAGAACACCCTCAGAATGGAGAAGTAACGTGGGATTATTTTATTGAACAAAAAGGTGATCTTAGAGGATGGTTAAAATTACCAGTGGAAAAAATAATGGAAGAGAAAACTAAAATGGTCAGAAATTTTAAAGAAAGACACGGAATTATTTTCAGTACAACCTCTTCAGGCAGTTGTCCAGATTCCTGGGTTGTCTCTAATTGTGCCCAGTTTCCACAACAGTGTACCAATTGGTGTGGTCCTGCTGCTACTGAATCTGTGCTTTCGGGCTGGGGTATAGGCTCTCCTTCTATACCAATACCATCACAGTCAGAAATAGCAAGCATGGAAGGTGTGGTTTGTGGTTCAAATTATGGTGCAAGTGAGGATAACATTGCTTCTACGCTAAATTGGTATCTTCAAGAAAATTGGTACAGTGTTAATCACTGGGGATACGACCCTCAAAACCTCTGGTTGATTGTCTATGTGGATATTGGGTATGATAATGCTGCTTTTGTCTCAGAGTGCGATACGGTATATTTAAATGATTGGAGAAATAATGTATCTGACGGTAAAACAAAAAATAGAGTTCATTATATTGCTATCCGCGGATATTGGACTCCGACTGACAGTACACCAACAGAAAGCGACTGGAAAAACGCAACCATCGCATATACGGACTCTGCTACAACATATTATAATGTCCATGCCTATGCAAGCGAGAAGTTTTATGGTGGAATAACTTACTCAAGTATACCTACTAATTACCTGCAAAACCCTCAAGAGATAACATCAATCTATAACGCTAATTTAAGATGGCCAGTAATCGGGTAGTGCCTATGCTCTATAAAAAGACTTTATTACTTCTAATTTTAGCCTTTTTTGTTTTTACAACTTTGTTTGATGGCGGATGTACAAAGAAGCCTCAAGGTAATACCCCCGTTGAAGAGAGCTTTTCTACTGCTCCTATTACAACCAAGGTAAGCAAGGATTTAAGTGCATATCAAAGAGAGTTCACTGAATTTCAAGACTATTCACAATACCTATCTAATTTAAACAGCGTGAACGAACTTGTTTGTTATGGTAATATAGCATTACTTAATGCTGGAATTGAAATGGCATCAAAGGAATATCCACAGGCAGTTGTCCATTACACTAATATGTTTATTATTGACCTTAAATCTCATAAAATTATTCGAACTATCAAATATGATAAAGAAGACGGTTTTAATAATGTATTTCCATATGGAATTAATGAAAACTGGATTGTGTATCAAGAAAACGATGATGATGAATTTAACCCCAATTTTGTATTTTACGCCATAAACAGAAAGACAAATGAGACTAAAAAACTAATTGAGAGAAGAAGAGGACATGATGATTTTTTTACAAAAGGAGAATTGGTTCCCAGCAATACAGGTCTACGGATTGAATCACCACAAGGTATCCTCCGAGGCAACAAATTCTACTTTAAGATTTACTTAACTGCGGATAAAGTGGATGAGAAAGGGGGCATACCTGCAATAAGTGATAGTATATATGAGGTTGATCTAAATACGGGAAATATTAAAAAGATCATTCATATAACTGAAAAATATGGCGGAATTGCTACATTCAGTGTCAATGACCATTACCTCGCTTATTGTCTTGCTAAGAGGGATTTTGAGAAGGAAAGGCTTGTAGAAGACATTTATCTTTACTCTCTTGAAAATGGGAAGCTCTCTAAATTTACTGATAATGGAGTCTGTGAAAATCCAAGATTAACAGAAGATAACTGGATAATCTACCAAGTTTGGCTACCTGAAGCACTCTCATCAGATGCTACAGTTTTTGCTAAAAGCATGGGAAAACCGGCATTTTACAATATAATAAGACCTATAAATAAAGAAAAACCTGTTCTTAAAGTCTCAGCAGTTGGAACTGCAGATAATCCTTACCCTATTTACCCTACCTGCACAGATATATCTCCAGACGGTAGATTCATCTTTTTTGAAGAACCGTTCAGGCTGTTAGACAGGAAGACTAATACTCTTATTACTTTGAAAGGGGTGCCTAGTACTCGGCTCCATTGTTTTGCCGATGAAAACACGCTTGTAAATTTTTGGGTCGTAGACAAACGTGTTGGACTATTGATTATAGATATAAGTAAATTGCTAAAGTTATCTAACTAGTATTGGAGATAGCCAGGATGTATTAAGCAAGCTCCTCACCTTTGCAATCTTTAATCAAGTATTGTTGAAAATGGAGAAGGTGTAAAAACCAACTCTTACTAACATTTTGCAGATTGGACATTTTCGTGTAGTTTAGGTAAGAAAATATAGATCCAAAATATGACAAAAATGCTCGTCGATTTATAGGTTTGCGGACTCATAAGGTACTCTCAAATTTGATAAGTTAGAAAAGTTTTTAAAAATTCCTCGAAATTTATGGGAACTTTTTTGTGAGTTTGAGAGTCTATATATATGAGGAATAAATTTCCACAGGAGCGGAATCTCCCTTGAGATTGGAGGTGATGCATTGGAACAAGGGCAAGGCTCCGGGGATAAGGAAAGGTGAGAGGCTGACAAAAAGAGACGAAAAGAGATTAATATTTAATTCAAAAATAACTGCATGTAGTGATGTCAGCCAGAGTAAAAACTTTTACTACTGTACTTACAGTCACACGCCCAGTATCTCATGGACATTTCCATTATGTAACGCCGGCTATTACAATAACACCACTACAACATGGTGGTATGATCTTTATAACAGCTCTGGACATTTTTGGACGACACATTACGTTGAAGGGACCTCTTTTAATAACTCTAAGTATTATACAATTGGTGGATATAGCATTTACTTTTGGGCACATGGTGCATGGACTCAGTACACAAATTTCAATCTTTCTATCCCTCCGTATGCCACCTTAGATACCAGAATGTTGCTTACTGCAATGCCTCTTCCAGGAGGAGGCTATGTATTTCCTGTAGAATCTTTCGGTGATTATTACTCAACTAACTTTACAATTCTTACTAGTAATTCAACTAATTATACTTTGTATCAAGAAGTATATCCATACTCGAACTAATAAGGAGAAAAATTATGAAAAACAAAAAATTGATTAGTGTTGTTGTGATAGTAGCATTAATTGCCCTTGCTCCTTTTTTAGTAAAACGGCAAAATCTGGGGATGGAAATATTATTAATATAAATTCTATTAAGATAGAAGGATTTCAATATGGAGGGAAGGATTTCTCATATCTTCAAAGTGCAGAGTGCATTATCAGTGATATAAAGATTTCTCCAATTGAGATGAGCGAAACAATTGATGGTAAAAGTTTAATCAATCAAATCTCAACTATACAGTGCAATGTAACAATAAAACCAACAGCAGGAGACGAAATCAGATTCTTATTTGAAGGGAACGGTCCAATATTTAAAACTGTGTCAGATAAACTACCATTCATTCCAACTCGTAAAAAGCCTCTTCCTGATTTACAATCGTTCTTCACTGGTGTTTGTTACAACATAACAAGCAATGGACATAAAATTCCATTACAAGGATACAGTTTTCAATTATCATCTGACTTATCTTATGGAACGTTTGTTTTAGGAAAAGGAAACTTTTATTACTATTTACAAATAGTAAACAAGCACTGGATCGTAGTTTCTCCTGTTTGCACCGATGACCCTAACGCCAAAACATTTTTCTTCAGCAATTCTGTATCCCATTATGAATTTAAAGATACTGCTAATAAAGGCCCAATTTATGAAGAGATTCAGAATGTAACTGGTAAGATCCCCTCCGAAGATGATATCTATAATTTTGTTGTAAATAAGGTAGGGAATCCGTAATTTCAGCAACACTTTCTTGGCATGTCTGAGTGAAGTTCATTCATTTGCGATAGACACGCCAAGAACCGTAGCAAAGTTAATCTTCTTGAGCTTGTGAAAATATAAGAGATTTTTTTAAATACGAACATGAGAGCATGCTTTCAATAACATAATTTTGTGATTTTGCAAAAAGATGAAAATAAGCTAAAATTTAATGGAGGTAAAAATTATGCCCAATATGCCGATTTCAACACCATACCTATATCCAATAGATATAAATCTTCTAATGAGAAGCATTTCGAACTTAATTAAGACGTTGGTAGGGCTTCTTATAATTATTATTCCGCTAATTGTCCTCATCTTAATAGTTTTGCTGATGTACAAAATAAATCTCAACCTTGAGAGAATCTACAGGTCGCTAAACAAGAATGCAAACGAAGATAACTTTGATGCCAAAGTTAAAAATCTAAAGGGAGTTTTTGAATCCACAGAAGAGAAAAACAAAACTGACAAGAAAAACGATAATAATCACTCGTAAGGAAAAAGTTTTATTGTTCATAGAAAGTTAATGTTTTTATTCATTTTTTACCGATGAAAAGCCAAAAATTCCTTGAACTTTTTGCACTTTCCCGTATTTAATATATGAGAGAGAAATTTTAGAAGAATTTGTACAACCTCTGGACAAGAAAGCGAAGCTATTATAAATATAGCAAAGCAGATATTGGTTAATTTGGGAGGAAGGAGAACTCAAAGAAATATTTTTAAGATGGTACATCCTTGAGTAACCGCAGGAGCGGAATCTCCCTTGAGATTGGAAGTGATGCATTGGAACAAGGGCAAGGCTCCGGGTATAAGGAAGGTG
>NZ_JBLOBF010000018.1:0-18626 GCF_047785965.1 Caldisericum insulae | reverse complement strand
AGGAGTGTGATAATATGAAAAAAGATCGTTTAAGAATTAGATTAAAAGCTTTCGACAACAAGATCCTTGACCTTTGGGCAGCAAAGATTGTTGAGGTTGCAAAATCAAGCGGAGCAACAGTGTCAGGACCAATTCCATTACCAACAAAAAGGACAGTGTTTAACGTTTTAAGGGCTCCTAATATCGACAAAGACTCACAAGAAGCATTTGAAATTTGTGTGCATAAGAGATTAATTGAAATTATTGATGCTACACCCGAAATTACTCAGAAATTAGCTAACATGGATATACCTCAGGGTGTGGAAGTTGAGATCAAGATTTAATGGAGGTTGTTATGGCAAAGGGAATTTTAGGATTTAAAGTGGGAATGACTTCCGTTTACCTTGGGGATACAATTGTGCCTGTTACTGTAATTCAAGCAGGTCCATGTACAATTGTTGATAAGAAGACAAGAGAAACCCATGGATACGATGCAGTAGCGCTTGGTTTTGTTGAAGTGAGGCCAGAAAAGTTAAACAAGCCCATGAAAGGTTTTTTTGACAAGAAGGGGTTGAAACCCTTTAGATTCTTAAAGGAAGTAAGGGATATGGAAGGTGAAGTTGGTGAAACAGTCACTGTTGAAGCATTCAAAGATGTTAAATATGTTAAGGTTACAGGAACATCAATGGGTAAAGGTTTTCAAGGCGTTGTAAAGCGTTGGGGATTTGGCGGGTGGCCAAGAACTCATGGACATGAAGCAGAAAGGCGTCCAGGATCTATTGGTCAGCGTGCAACACCTGGTAGAGTTTTCAAAGGAATGAAGATGGCAGGTCATCTTGGAAGTGAAACTGTTACTATAAGGAATCTTGAAGTTGTTAAAGTTATCCCCGAAAAAAATCTAATTCTTGTAAAAGGAAGCGTCCCTGGACCTGATAAAGGTTTGCTCCTTATTAGAGCATAGGAGGATTGAAATGAAGAGCACTGTTATTGATGTAAAAAACAATACTGTTGAGTCTCTTGAACTTCCTGATGATTATTTCTCAAGAGAGGTAAAAAAGCACCTCATATATCAGGCAGTTCAGAGGTATCTTGCAAACAGAAGAAGAGGTACTGCAGATACTAAGGAAAGAGGAGAAGTAAGCTATAGCACTAAAAAAGTAAGGCCACAAAAAGGTCTTGGCCGTTCAAGGCAAGGAGCAAGGACTTCCAACATATGGAAGGGTGGTGCGGTAGTTTTTGGACCTCATCCAAGAGATTTCTCCAAGAAGATGAACAAAAAAGAAATTGACGCAGCAATATTTTCTGCTTTAACTGCACGTTTCAATGATGGAGATGTGCATATTGTAAGTAATGTAAAACTCTCTGGAAAAACAAAAGAGGGTGTGGAAGTTTTGAAGAAAATTGAAGAAACTGTAAAAAAGAATCTTGGAGATGTTTTGTTTGTTTATTCCGATGAGAATGGGGAAGTCGAAAGAGCTTTAAGAAATATTCCGACTGTAAAACCGTTGAACTATAAGTTTCTTAACGCATATGACCTTATGGTTTTTGATTCAATAGTTATGAGTAAAGAAGCAGTTGAAGGAATTGAAGGGTGGTGGAAATAATGGAAACTTATGAAGTTTTAGTGAGACCTTTAATTACTGAAAAGACTACAAAACAGATGTCTCAGGGAAAATATACCTTTATTGTCCACGAAAAAGCAAACGTACAAATGGTTAAAAAAGCGGTTGAAGAAGCATTTAATGTAAAGGTAAAAGATGTTAATATTGGAAAGATTTTTGGAAAAAAGAAGAGAGTTAGAAACAGTTTTTCGAGAACCCCAACTTATAAAAAGGCTATAGTGACACTCTATCCTGGATATAAGATAGATGTCATTCAGAACGTATAATGGAGGTAAGAGATGGGTTTAAAAGTTTATAAACCAATAACTCCAGGCCTTCGTGGAAGAACAGTTTTAAACCACAAAGAGGTTATTACTAAAACTGAACCTGAGAAATCTCTTGTTGAAGGTTTAAGAAAAGAAGGCGGGAGGAATAATACCGGAAAAATTACGGTAAGACATAGAGGCGGTGGAAATAAACGTCTCTATAGAATTATTGATTTTAAGAGAGATAAGGACGGAATTCCTGCAAAGGTTACGTCTATTGAGTATGATCCAAACCGTTCTGCATACATTGCTCTTCTTACTTATGCAGATGGTGAAAAAAGATATATTATTGCTCCACTTGGTCTTAAGGTTGGCGATACTGTTATGTCAGGTCCAGATGCAGAAATTAAAGTTGGCAATGCATTACCTTTAAAAAATATTCCTCTTGGAACCTTTATTCATAATATTGAACTTATTCCAGGAAAAGGTGGTCAAATCGCAAGATCTGCAGGTGCCGCAGCTCAATTGATTGCAAAAGAAGATGAATATGCCCAAATAAGGATGCCTTCTAACGAAATTAGAAGAATTAGACTTGAATGCAAAGCCACCATTGGACAAGTTGGCAACTTGGATCATGAAAATGTCAACCTTGGTAAAGCAGGACACAAGAGACACCTTGGAATAAGGCCTACGGTAAGAGGTTCTGCTATGAACCCTGTCGATCATCCCCATGGTGGTGGTGAAGGTAAGGCACCTATTGGACATCCTGGTCCTCTTACACCTTGGGGTAAGCCTACCCTTGGTTATAAGACTAGAAAGAAGAAGAATCCTTCTGATAAATACATAATTAAGAGGAGGAAATAATTATGGGAAGAACTGGTAAATGGGTTGACCCAAAACTTCTTGAGAAAATTAGAAAAATGAACGAAAAAGGCGAAAAAAAGGTAATAAAGGTTTGGTGCCGACGTTCAACTATCACTGAAGAAATGGTAGGACATACAATTGCGGTTCATAATGGAAAAACTCATATTCCTGTTTATATTGTTCCTGATATGGTTGGACATAAATTGGGTGAATTTGCTCCTACTCGTACATTCCATGGACATAGGGCACCTACTGCACGTGTTATCACGAAGACATAAGGAGGCATTGAATGGAAGCATATGCTGTTGAAAAACACTTGAGGCTTTCTGCAAGCAAAGCAAGACTCGTTGCAGAGCTTATAAAAGGTAAATCAGTAAGAGAAGCAAGGGCAATACTTAAAGCTCTTCCTCATAAAGCTGCACGTTTTATTGAAAAGGCACTGAATTCTGCAGTTGCAAATGGGGTTAATAATTTCAAAATGGATGAGGACATTATGTATGTTTCTGATATTTTTATTGATGCAGAAGGACCTCTAAAGAGAGTTCTTCCAAGGGGATTTGGAAGGGCAGATATAATAAGAAGGCCTGTAAGCCAAATCAAGATAATTGTTAAGGAGAAAGAGGAGGTTTAATGTGGGACAGAAAACTCATCCTTATGGTTTTAGATTAGGAATAACAAAAGATTGGTGGAGTAAGTGGTATTCACCGAAGAAGGATTATTCTTCATATCTTCTTGAGGACTTTAGAATTAGAAAAGAATTTAAGTCACTTGGTTTTAATGCAGCAGTTTCAAAGGTGGAAATTATAAGAAAAGGTACCTCTGAATTGAGGGTTGTTATATATACAGCCCGTCCTGGAATGCTTCTTGGTAAAAAGGGTTCTGAAGTTAGTAAACTCGAGGATATGGTGAAAAAGGTAATCGATCATAAGTACGATAATTTGAAAGTGGATATAAGAGAAGTAAAACACCCTGAAATTGATGCAGAACTTATTGCGCAAAATGTTGCTCAAAGGCTTGAACAAAAAACTCCACACAAAAGGGCAATAAAACAGGCAATAACTAGAGCAATGAGAGCAGGTGCACAGGGAATAAAGATTCAGGTCTCTGGTAGACTTGAAGGTGCAGAAATTGCAAGAACTGAATGGTTTAGAGAAGGAAGAGTCCCATTACAAACTCTTGATGCAGACATTGATTATTCTGAGCAAATTGCAAAAACAAAATTTGGAGTAATTGGAGTAAAAGTTTGGGTCTATAAAGGTCCTGCTAAAGAACCATTATTCTTTGCTTCTTAATTGGAGGTGAAACTATGTTAATGCCAGAAAGAGTCAAATATAGAAAGATGCATAGAGGTAGAACAAAAGGAAAATCTAAGGGTGCTACATCTGTGCATTTCGGTGAATATGGAATTCAGGCGCTTGAACCTGGTTGGATTTCTTCTAGACAAATTGAAGCATGCAGATTGATCTTGATTTCTGCTGTAAGAAAAAGTGGTAAGCTTTGGATAAGAATTTTCCCAGACAAGTCTGTTACAAAGAAACCTGCCGAAACTAGAATGGGTGGCGGAAAAGGTGACGTTGATCATTGGGTTGCAGTTGTAAAACCTGGAAGAGTTATGTTTGAGTTTTCTGGAGTTGATAAGGCAACTGCAGAAGAACTTGTAAAGCAAGTAGGATATAAACTTCCAGTTAAGGTAAGAATGCTTACCTTAGAGGAGGAATAATTATGAAGATCCAACAGATTAGGGATATGACTGATCAAGAAATTGAGAATACTTTGAAGACCTTAAGAAAAGAACTCTTTAACTTAAGGTTTCAACTTGCTACACATCAACTTCACAATCCTGCAAGGATTAGAATAGTAAAAAAGGACATAGCAAGACTTCTTACTGTAAAAAGAGAACGTGAGTTAAAGAAGGAAGAGGTGTAAAATGGGAAAGAAAGAGCTTGTTGGTGTAGTTGTAAGCACCTATATGAAGACAGCTGTGGTAAAAGTTGAACGTATAGCCCATCATCCTCTATATCTGAAGCAGGTGAGAACTTTTACTAAATATTATGCACACGATGAAAATAATCAGGCAAAGGTTGGCGATGTTGTTAGGATAAGACAGACTCGCCCATTAAGTAGACTTAAAAGATGGAGAATTGTTGAGATTTTGGGTGGAGGTGAATAATGGTTAGACAGTATTCACGTTTAGTTTGTGCAGATAATACAGGAGTTAAAGAAGTTTCAATTATAACTGTTTTAGATGTTGGACATAGGCCTACAGGAACTGTTGGAGATAGAATTGTTGCAACAGTTAAGAAGGCTGTCCCAAATAGCCCTATTCCTAAAGGAACTATTGTTAAGGCAGTAATTGTAAGAACAAAATACCCTATCAAAAGAGAAGATGGAAGTATTATAAGATTTGATGACAATGCATGTGTAATCCTTGATAACGAAGGAAATCCAAAAGGAACACGTGTTTTTGGTCCAGTTGCAAGGGAGATTAGAAAGAAAGGTTATGTAAAAATTGCCTCCCTTGCACCTGAAGTGCTGTAAGGAGGATATGTTATGAATAAGGTTAAATATCTTGACATAAAGAAAGGTGATCTTGTGATAGTCATTTCAGGAAAGGAAAAAGGAAAACAAGGAAAAGTCTTAAAGACTATTCCTGAGGAAGGTAAAGTGATTGTCGAGGGAATTAATATGCAAACTCATTTCCTTCGACCAACTCAGGATATGCCCCAAGGAAAGATTACAAAAAGAGAAGGGCCAATTTATGCTCATAAAGTCATGGTAATATGCCCTCATTGTCATACAAAAACAAGAGTCTCTCATAAAATTCTTGAGGATGGAAGCTCAGTGAGAGTTTGTAAAAATTGCCATGAAGTTATTGATAAGATTTAAGAGGTGCATTTATGGGAAAGAAAGTGACATTTAAATTAGATAACAAACTTGAAAACTTGCTAAGCGAAAAATTACCTCAGTCTCCTTTAAAATTGAAATATGAAACTGAGGTAAAGAAGAAAATGATGGAAAAGTTTGGATATAAAAATGTAATGCAGGTTCCAAAGATAGTTGCAATTGCAGTGAATCGCGGAATAGGTGAAGCAAACGAAAATCCTGCTGCACTTGAGAAGACTATACAGGAGTTCATTCTTATTACAAGACAGAAACCTGCAGTTGCACGTGCTAAGAAATCTATTGCATCATTTAGGGTAAGAGAAGGTGCGCCAATTGGTGTAAGAGTTACTCTTAGAGGAAACAGAATGTATACATTTTTTGAAAAACTTATAAATACCGCTCTTCCGAGAATTAGAGACTTTAAAGGTCTCTCTCCGAACTCCTTTGATGGAAGGGGCAATTATACATTTGGAATAAAAGAACAACTGATTTTCCCTGAAATTGAATACGATATGGTTGATAAAGTGAGAGGTTTTGATGTAACCATAATTACAACTGCAAAAACAGATGAGGAAGCTAAAGCACTATTGGAATTTATGGGCTTCCCATTCAGAAAGAATTAGAGGTGAGATATGGCAAGAAAGGCAATGATTGAAAAAGCAAAGAAACCTCCGAAATTTAAAGTAAGACAACACAATAGATGTAAAATTTGTGGAAGACCTCGTGCATATTACAGTCGATTTGGGATTTGCAGATTGTGTCTTAGAAAACTTGCTCTTAAAGGTGAACTTCCTGGCGTTAAGAAAGCAAGTTGGTAAGGAGGAAGAAGATGATTAATGATTTAGTTTCTGATGTCCTTGTAAGAATAAAAAATGGAAGTGATGCTCGACATAAATTTGTTGTTGCACCATCTTCTAAGATGGTCCTTGAAGTTTTGAGGGTGCTAAAAGAAGAAGGTTTCATAAAGGATTTTGAATCAATTCAAATTGATGGAAAACCTTTTGTAAAAATTCATCTAAAGTATGGACCGAATAAAGAACCCTCCATTGTTGGTATAAAAAGGATAAGTAAGCCCGGCAGAAGAATTTATGTTAAAAAAGACGAACTTCCAAAAGTTTTTGATGGTTTTGGAATTGCAATCATTTCCACACCTCAAGGTATTATGAGCGATAAAATGGCTCGTAGACTTGGGCATGGTGGTGAAGTTGTTTGCTTTGTGTGGTAGGAGGTGCATATGTCAAGAATTGGAAAAATGCCTATACAAATTCCTAAGGGTGTTACTGTAAATATTCTCGAAGGAAATATTGTTGAAATTAAAGGTCCTAAAGGGGCTCTGAAAAGAGAATTTCACCCTGAAATGAAGATAGAAGTAGTTGATAATGAGATCGTTGTTAAAAGAAACTCAGATAAGCCTTTTTATAAAGCGCTTCACGGAACAACAAGAGCACTCCTAAACAATATGGTTATTGGAGTTACAAACGGTTTCTCGAAGAGACTTATAATTAACGAAAAGACCTATAAAGGTGAAGTAAAAGGCAGAAAAGTCCAGTTTGAGTTAGGTTACAGTCATCCAATCTTAATGGATATTCCAGAAGGTCTTAATGTAACAATTGAAGGACAAGTTATTACGGTATCAGGGATTGATAAAGAAGCTGTTGGTGCTTTTGCTCAAAAGATTCGACACCTTAGAAGAGTTGATCCTTACAAGGTAAAAGGTATTATTTACGAAGGCGAAAAGATTAGGCGTAAAGCCGGTAAGACAGTTGCTTCTGGAAAGTAAGGAGAGTGGACTATGATTAAGATAACACCAAGAAATGAACTAAGAAAAATAAGACATGAGAGAATTAGAAGAAAAGTCTTTGGTACTGTTTCAAAACCAAGACTTTCGATCTTTATAACTTTAAAGCATGTTTATGCTCAACTTATTGATGATGAGCATAGAAAAACCCTTGTCTCTGCATCAACTCTTGATAAAGAACTAAAGGAATTATTAAAAGACAAAACTCTTACAGAAAAAGCAAAGGCAGTAGGAAAACTAATTGCTGAGAGAGCACTTGCAAAAGGTATTGACTCTGTTGTTTTCGATAGAGGCGGATATAAATATCATGGTAGAGTAAAAGCCCTTGCAGATGAAGCAAGGAATGTAGGACTCAAATTTTAGTAGGAGGGTCATGTGGCTACGATGGATAGAAGAACAGCAGAAGTAAAAGAATTTGAAGAATCTATTTTACAAATTGATAGAGTTTCTAAAGTTGTTAAGGGTGGAAAAATCCTACGTTTTAGAGTTGCGGTGGTAATTGGAGATAAAAAAGGTAGAGTTGGTGTTGGCGTTGGTAAAGCAAGAGAAATTCCGTCTGCAATTCAAAAAGCGATAAACGATGCAAGAAGGAATCTTGTAACTGTTCCCTTGAAGAATAATACAATTCCTATGAGGATAACTGCCAAAAAGGACACAGCACATGTATTTCTTGCTCCAGCAGTTCAGGGTACAGGACTTGTGGCAGGACGTGTTGTTAGAATGATTGCAGAAAAGGCAGGAGTTCAAGATTTGCTTTCAAAATCTCTTGGTTCTTCAAACCCTCTTAATGTTGCCCAAGCAACTTTAAAGGCCTTGAGAGATATGGAAAAAATAATGAGAGTAAGCGAATTGCGTAAGATGAAAGAGGGAGGTAAAGATGAAAGTAATTGATCTCAGACCAAAAGCACATTCTAAGAAAGAGAAAACAAGAGTCGGTCGTGGTAATGGCTCTGGCAAAGGAACATATTCTACTTATGGTTGCAAGGGACAGAGGTCTCGTTCAGGTGGTGTAAAAGCGAAGGGATTTGAAGGAGGACAAACACCAATATATAGAAGACTTCCAAAGTATAAAGGATTCAAGCCTTTAGAAAAGGAAGAATACATTGAAGTTAATGTAGAAAATCTTGAAAATATTGCAGGAAATGAAAAAGAAATTAATCTGAATGACCTTTTTGGAGGTAAGGTAAAAGTTTTAGGAAGGGGTGAGATCAGTATTCCTCTTGTTGTTAAGGCCTCCAAATTCTCCAAGCAAGCAAAAGAGAAAATAGAGAAAGCACAAGGGAAAGTCGAGGTAATTTAATATGTGGGAAACAATTAGAAGAGCGTTTAAGTTAAAAGAGTTAAGACAGAGAATTTACTTTACTCTCTTTTTGTTTATCCTCTTTAGACTTGGAACCTATATTCCCGTTGTAGGTATTGACAGAACTCAAATTTCAAACATTATCTCACAAGGTGGTTTTCTTGCCTTAATGGATCTCTTCTCTGGTGGTGGTTATACCAACTTCTCAATTTTTGCACTCTCGGTTTTTCCTTATATTAACGCATCAATTATTCTTCAACTTCTCTCTTATGTAATACCTTCACTTGAGGCACTTGTAAGAGAAGGTGGAGAAGAAGGACAGAGGAAAATGGCCCAATACACAAGATACTTAACTGTTGCACTTGCAGCGCTGCAGGCATTCTCTGTAATCGTAATTTTTAGAAATTATCTTGTAAACCAAAGCATCCTTCTTAAATTAGTTATTATGGCAAGTCTTATTGCAGGATCTTATCTTGTACTTTGGCTTGGTGAAATTATGACTGAAAAAGGAATTGGAAATGGAGTTTCACTTATTATTTTTGCAGGCATTATAAGTAGAATTCCTGTAAGTTTTGTTGAGATTAGTCAGAAGTTATCTGCGGGTGCTGTTAGTGTTTTTAGTGTTATTGGCGAATTTCTCGCGTTTCTCATTTTGCTTGTACTTGTTATTTTTGCATACCAATCTGAAAGGAGAATTCCTGTTCAATATGCAAAAAGAATTGTCGGTAGGAGAGTTTATGGTGGACAAACTACATATATACCTTTAAGACTTGTTCAGGCAGGTGTTTTGCCTATAATCTTCGCAGTCTCCTTTATGGCATTCCCTGCCACTATTGGGCAATTTTTCCCAAATTCTTGGTTTACCAAACATATTGCACAACCTATTTTTGGGACTCCCACAGGTATTTGGTATAACTTAATCTATTTCTTTTTAATTGTTGGTTTTACATTTTTCTACACTGAGATGACCTACGATCCATTAAAGCTTGCTGACGACCTAAAGAAATACGGTGGTTTTATTCCTGGAATAAGACCTGGTGAATCTACCGCACAATATATTGCATCTGTGTTGAGAAAGATTACACTTCCTACTTCTATTTTCCTTGGACTTGTTGCAATTATTCCCAATCTTGTTTTTAGAAAGATGACCATAACCTCTTTTGTGTTTGGTGGAACGTCACTTCTTATTATTATCGGTGTTGCGCTTGAAACTATGAGGGAAGTTGAGGCATATCTTTTGATGAGGCAATACGAGGGCTTTTTGAGATGAAAAAACACCTTGTACTTCTTGGTCCACCAGGAGCAGGAAAAGATACACAAGGTAGAATGCTTTCTAAAGAGTTGGGTATTCCTTTAATCTCTTCGGGAGATCTTGTAAGGAAGGAAATAAACGAAAGAACCGATTTTGGTTTACGTTTTAAAGAACTAACAGAGAGTGGCAGCCTTGTACCTGATGAGTTTATGAATGATTTTTTTGCACATGTACTTTCAAGTTACGATCTTAGAAAGGGGTATATTTTAAATGGCTTCCCCAGGACAGTTAACCAGGCAGAATTTTTAGATGAATACCTAAAAGAAAAGGATGCAGAAGTTGAACTTGTTCTATTTCTTGACGTTGATTTTGATACTCTTGTAAAAAGACTTTCAGGTAGAAGAGTCTGTAAGAGCTGCGGTGCAGTTTATAATATTTACTTTTCTCCTCCAAAAGTTGATAGTATTTGTGATGTTTGTGGCGGTGAACTTGTGCAAAGAGAAGATGATAAAGTTGATGCAGTTAAAAAAAGAATTGAAGTTTATCTTGAAAGCACAAAACCTCTTCTTGATTTTTATAAAAAAAGAGGTATACTTAAAAGTTGCGATGCTAGTAAATCCCCTGAGTCTGTTAATAGGTACCTTTTAGAGGCTACAAATGATTGTGATTAAAACAAAAGAAGAAATTGAAAAAATGAGAAAATCTGGTAAAATATTAAGATTGGTATTAGATATGGTTAAAGAGAAAATTGAACCTGGAATTAAAACAATTGAGCTTGACAAGTTTGCCGAGGACAAAATTTATGAACTCGGAGGAATTCCTGCTTTCAAAGGATATAGAGGCTTTCCAAACGCTCTTTGTATCTCTATTAATGATGAGGTAATTCACGGAATTCCATCTGATAGATTAATTCAAGATGGCGATTTAGTTAAAATTGATGGTGGAGTAATACTTGATGGATATTATTCGGATGCAGCATTTACAAAAATTGCAGGCACTCCAAAAAATGATACCGATGTGAAATTAGTTGAAGTTGTTGAAAAGGCATTTTTTGAAGCTGTGGCTGTTATCAATGTTGGTGCTCATTTATACGACATTGGATACAGTATCCAAAAATTTGTTGAAAGCAATGGTTTTTCTGTTTTAAGAGACTATACAGGACATGGTATTGGAAGAAATCTCCACGAAGATCCTTCTGTGCCAAACTATGGGAAACCAGGTACAGGTATTACTTTAAGAGCAGGTATGACTCTTGCAATCGAACCTATGATTACCGCAGGAAGTTATAAGGTTTATACCGATAAGAATGGTTGGACTGTTAAGACTGTTGATGGATCAAATAGTGCCCACTTTGAACATACGATAGCAATTCTTGAAGATAGAGTGGAACTTCTTACGGTGTGAGGAGGGTTTCTCATGGGTAAGGAACAGGTAATTGAAGCAGAAGGTATTGTGGTTGAAACTCTTCCAGGTACTATGTTTAAGGTTAAGCTTGCAAATGGAAAAGTTGTTCTTGCAACAATTAGTGGCAAAATGCGTTTGAATTTTATAAAAATTTTGCCAGGTGATAGAGTAAAATTGGAATTTAGTCCTTATGACCTTACTAAGGCGCGAATTGTTTATAGACTTTAGAAAGGAGAGATGCAATGAAAGTAAGAACTTCCGTTAAAAAGATGTGTCCAAAATGCAGAATAGTAAGAAGAAGGGGAAAACTCATGGTTATATGTGAGAACCCTAAACATAAACAAAGACAAAAGTAGGAGGTGAACTTTGGCACGTATAGCAGGCGTTGATTTGCCTAGAGAAAAAAGAATTGATATAGCACTTACCTATATTTACGGGATAGGTAAGCATAATTGTTATGATGTATTGAAGGAAGCAAATGTTCCGCTTAAAAAGGTAAAAGACTTAACCCCCGAAGAAATTAAAGCAATAGAAGATGTAATAAGAGAAAAGTATGTTGTTGAAGGCGACTTGAGAAAAATCGTTGCAAGCAATATAAAAAAGCTTATTGAAATTAACTGTTATAGGGGAATTAGACACAAGAGGAATTTACCTGTTAGAGGGCAGAGAACAAGAACTAATGCAAGAACAAGGAAAGGTCCAAAGAAGACTGTTGGATCTGTTAGAAAGAGTGCGTAAGGAGGTAAGATGAAAAAAGGTAAAACAAGTTCTAAGAAAAAGGTGCAAAAGATTGCAGGTACCGCTAAGGTATATATTAATTCTACATTTAATAATACGATTATTACCGTAACAGATGAGCAAGGTAATGTTGTATGCTGGTCTTCTGCGGGAAGTAATGGCTTTAAGGGGACAAAGAAAGGCACTCCATTTGCGGCACAGGTTGCAGCACAAAAGGCAGCTGAAGAAGCGATTAACCTTGGAGCAAAAAGAGTTTCAGTCCTTGTTAAGGGTGGCGGTCCAGGTAGAGAAGTAGCAATTAGAGCATTGCAGTCAGCAGGTTTGCAAATTGAGGAGATTAAAGATATAACTCCTATTCCTCATAATGGTTGCAGACCAAGAAAACTAAGAAGAGTATAAGGAGGATAGCGATGGCAGTATATAATGGACCTCTTTGCAGAATTTGCAGGGCACAACAAAAGAAACTCTTTCTAAAAGGAGATAAATGTTATACAAAGAATTGTCCTCTTGAGAAGGGACGTGGAATACCAGGTCAGAAGCAAATAGTTCTTCATATGAATAAGCCTACTGATTATAAATTTCATCTAATGGAAAAGCAAAAGGTTAAGGCAATGTATGGGGTTTTAGAAAGACAGTTCAGAAGGTACTTTGATATAGCAATAAGGCAGAAAGAAATTCCTACAGGTGATAAACTTCTTGAACTTCTTGAAAGAAGACTCGATAACGTTGTATTTAGAATGGGATTTGCACCAAATAGAAGGACAGCAAGACAACTTGTTTCACATGGCCATATTCTTGTAAATGGTAAGAAGGTAAATATCTTTTCTTTAATCCTTGATAAAGGAGATGTAGTTGAGGTAAAAGAATCCTCAAGACAAATACCTATTATTAAAGCATCACTTGAGGAAAGAAATACTTTTCCAAATTGGGTAGAAGTCAATAAAGATTCATTTAAGGGTGTTGTAAAAGAGCTTCCAAATATTAAAGAACTTGCACTTGACGTCAATCCTACTTTGATAGTTGAGTTATACTCTAAGTAATAAGGAAGTGAAAACATGTGGCGATTAGAGAATATCTCGCTTGAAGTTTTGAAAGAAGAGGGAAATTACGGAGAATTCAAATTTTCACCTCTTGAAAGTGGATTTGGGCTTACATTAGGAACTGCTATTAGAAGGATACTTTTGAGTTCTATTGAAGGAGTTGCTCCTGTTGGTGTTTATATTGATGGCGTTATACATGAGTTTTCAACTATCGAGGGTGTTGTTGAAGACGTTGAACAAATTATTTTGAATGTGAAGAAACTTATTATTTCAATGGAAGCAATAGATAAGACAATTCTTCGTTTTGAAAAGACTGGCGAAGGAGAATTGAAAGCTTCCGACCTTATACATACAAGTGAAGTTACCATTCACAATCCAGACCTTCATATTGCAACAATATCTTCCTCAAAAGGGCGACTATCTGGTGAAATTTATATAAGAAGAGGTAAAGGGTATCTTCTTGAGGAAGCTGTAGAGAAACTTGAGGATTTTCCTCAAATTGTAATTCCGATTGATGCAAACTTTTCACCAGTAGTAAAGGCAACATTTAGAGTTGAACCTACTCGATTTGAGGAATCTGTCGATTTTGATGCACTCATTGTTGGGGTGCAAACAAAGGGCAATAAAACTCCGAGACAATGTTTGATTGAAGCCATAAATGTGCTTCTTGATTATTCTAATGTCTTTAACAAACTTTTAAACGGAAGTAAAATAGGCGATATTTCCGATGATATCAAGAACATGAAAATAGAAGCACTTAACTTGCCTGAAAGAGCATATAATGTGCTTATCAAGAATAATATTAATACTGTTGGAGATTTGATAAAATATTCTGCTAAAGATTTGTTAGATCTTGATAAATTTGGTGTTGCTTCTCTTAAGAGTGTTGAAGAAGCGTTGGGTAAATTGGGTTTAAAACTTAGAGAGTAGGAGGTCTCATATGAACCATGGAATTTCATTAAGAAAACTGGGATTTTATCCAAGTTATAGAAAAAGTGTCTTAAGAAATCTTGCAACTTCCCTTATTTTAAATGGAAGAATAGAGACAACTGAAGCAAGAGCAAAAGAGGTAAGAAGAATTATTGAGAAGTTAATAACAAAGGCAAAGGAAGATAATCTCAATACGAGAAGATATGCGCACTCTGTATTATTCAATAAGGAAGCAGTTTACAAGCTTTTTGATCTTGCCAAAGAGTACAAGGATAGACCAGGTGGATATACGAGAATTCTAAAACTTGCAAAATACAGACGTGGAGACGGAACTCTCCTTGTGCTTATTGAACTTATTAAAGAATAAATACTCATGCTTGAGTTTCAAAATGTCTCGTTTTCATATAACGGAGACAATTGGGTTCTTAAGGATATTAGTTTTAGTCTTAAACAAGGGGAATTTGTATCTATAATTGGTTCGAACGGTTCAGGAAAATCTACGATAGCCCGTCTTGCAAACGGGCTTTTATTATCTCAAAAAGGCGATGTTCTCTTAAACGGAAGCTCGCTTAAGGATAAAGATATAAATAGATTAGCAAAATTTAAGGTGGGTGTAATTTTTCAAAATCCAGATAACCAGTTTGTTGGTATCACAGTTGAAGATGATCTTGCGTTTGGCCTTGAGAATATGGGTCTTAATCGAAATATTATTCAAAGTAAAATTATTGAAATTTCAGAGAAACTTGGAATAAAAAGTTTTTTGCATTTTCCTCCATCACTTCTATCAGGTGGAGAAAAGCAAAAGGTTGCTCTTGCTTCCGTCCTTGTTTTGGAACCAGATTATGTTGTTTTTGATGAAGTAACATCCCTTCTTGACCCTATAAACAGGAAGATGATCTTAAATACGATTCTTGAAATTAACAGAAATAGAGGTGTTCTATACATTACCCATCATCCAGAAGAGACAGTTTTTTCAAACCGAATTATTGTTTTAAATAATGGTTTTATTGCGAGGACAGGAACACCATACGAAATATTTAGTGATGTAGATTTTCTTTCAAGCGTAAATGTCTCAAATCTGCACGAGGCGATTCTCTCAAAAAAACTTCTTGAGAAAGGTCTTATTGAAAGATTTTCTCTTAATTTAGATGAGATAGTGGATCAATTATGCTTGAACTAAAAGAAGTGTCGGTTATATACGATCCTCATACACGCTTCAAAAAAGAGGCACTTATTGGCGCAAACCTAAAGATATATGAAGGGGAACGTGTTGCAATTATTGGAAGGATTGGCTCTGGCAAATCAACTCTTATTGAGGTTATAAGTGGGCTTTTAAAACCAACAAGTGGCGAAGTTATTATTGATAAAATCAATATAACAAAAGAGAAAATTAAAAGAAGCGACATAGTAAAAAAGGTAAGTGTAGTTTTTCAACATCCTGAAATGCAATTTTTTGCTGAAACTGTCTTCGAGGAAATTGCTTATGGTGCAAGAAATATAGGAATAGAAGAGAGTAAGATTAAGGATGCAGTTTTAATGGCGCTCAATGATGTAGGTCTCGATGAGACTTATTTAGAAAAGTCTCCTTTTGAATTATCTGGTGGAGAAAAAAGGAGAGTTGCAATAGCAAGTGTTATAGTAATGAATCCAAAATATCTTATATTGGATGAACCCACATCAAATTTGGATTTTGGTGGTAAATCAAGTGTTATTTCATATCTTCAAGAGAGAGTAGCAAGAGGAAGAACTCTTATATTTGTGACTCATGATATGGACGAGGCATTTATGCTTTCGAAAAGAATTATTGTAATAAATGAGGGGCACATCGTTTTTGATGGTGAAACTGTAAGGTTTTTTGATGATGCAGAACTTGTTGAAAGAATCGGGCTTGAGCCACCCTTTTTTGTAAAAATAAAAAAAACTCTTTCAAAGTGTTTTCCAGATTTTCCAAGTTGTGAAGATTACGATTCAGTAGTTCAATATCTATTAAGGAAGAGAAGCGAGTATAATGGCTAAATTCTATTTTGGTCAATTTCAATACACACAAACATTTTTTCATAAGTTAAATCCAACTCTCAAAATAGTTCTGATTTTTTATCTTGTGATTCTCCTTTTTTTCCTTAAAACAATAGAGGCTTACTTCTTTTTTCTTGTATTTGGAATTTTTCTTATTATATTGTCAAAGTTATCATTTAAGTCTGTTGTTTCTTCTTTTAAGCCGATCATATTTTTGCTTCTATTTACTCTTTTCTTCCAGTTATTTTTTACTCCAGGAACAATTGTTTTAGATCTCAAAGTTTTAAAAATTACAAAGGAGGGATTAAGCCTTTCAATATATATTGCAATAAGACTTATTATTCTTACGATACTTACTTTTTTACTTACATCAACTACAACAACAACTGACCTTGCTCTTGGGTTTAGAAATGTAATTTTACCTTTTAAGATTTTTAAATTTCCAGTAGAGGAATTGTCTCTAATGATTTCGATTTCTCTTCAATTTGTACCAATACTTTTCGAAGAAGCAGATAGAATTATGAAAGCTCAAATGGCAAGAGGTGCCGATTTTGAGAGTGGTAATTTGTTTGTACGTGCAAGAAGTTTTCTTCCTGTAATTCTACCCTTAATTCTTAATGCCTTTAATAGAGCGGACCAGCTTGCTATGGCTATGGAATCAAGAGGCTTCATTCTGGGTATGAAACGAACGTCATATAGAGTTAGTAAATTTGGAAAGAACGAAGCATTAGCAATTATTTTTGTTTTAATCTTTACGCTTGTTCTCTTTGTGCTGGAGGGAATTTATGCATAACTATCTTATGAGAATCCAATACATTGGAAGAAATTTTTCAGGTTTCCAGAAGCAATCAAATCATCCAAAGGATGAAAAAACAGTGCAGGGAGAAATTGAGAAGACTTTAAAGACTGTTTTAAGAGTGCCAGTTAATACATATGGTGCTGCAAGAACTGATGCAGGAGTTAATGCCTTGAATCAGTATCTTAACTTCTACTTCGATGGTGTGCTTGATTGTGGCTGGCTTAAAAATAAAATGAACCATCTTCTCTTTGATGAAGGTATCTTTGTTAAGGAAATAAGGGAAGTACCTCAAACATTCCATGCAAGGAAGAGTGCAAAAAGTAAAATTTATGCATATATTGTTTCATCTGACCTTGAAAAGTCAATGTTCCTTATGCCATATGTTTATATTTATAAGGAGCCACTTGATTTGAATATGCTTAAAATAGCACTTGATGGACTTAAAGGAAAACACGATTTTTCAATTTTTGCCAATTTCGATAAATCTCAAAAAGATAGAAATAATATCTGCGAACTTTTTGATACAGGTTTTATTGAAAGAGGATCCCTTATAATTCTTTATTTTCACGGAGATCGATTTCTGTATCATATGGTAAGAAGGATGGTTTACTATGTGCTTAAAGGGGCGCAAGGATATATTGATACACGTATTTTACTTAATCCGTTTTCTTTTGGGAAAAAGGTGCCTTTTACAAGACAAGTTTTACCACCAGAACCACTCTTTCTTGTTAATGTAATTTACTAAAGAATTTTTGAAATGCGCAAATTTATTCTTGACTAAAATTAAAATTTTGGTATTATTATACGGATATGAAAATTTAGGAGGATGTGAGATATGATGAAAATAACTAAATTTCTGAAACCTTATGAAGTAAATAAAAAGTGGGTACTGATAGATGCTGAAGGCAAATCTATTGGAAGAGTAGCAGCTTTAGCTGCTTCAATTTTGAGAGGAAAAAATAAATCGAATTTTACCCCAAATGTTAATATGGGTGATAATGTTATTGTTATTAATGCCTCAAAAGTAAAAGTGACTGGAAGAAAATTAACGGATAAAATCTACTATAAGCATACAGGTTATGTTGGAAATATGCAATCTTACATGCTCCGTGATATTCTACAGAGAAAACCAGAATTTCTAATTACACATGCGGTTAGACTTATGCTTCCTAAAAATAGACTTGGAAGAAAAATGATAAAGGGGCTTAAGGTTTATAGTGATGCAAATTTCCCAAAGGAATTTAAAGTTGAACGCACGATTACACTTTCTAAGGAGGAATAATGGATAAGGTAATTTTAGCGGTTGGAAGAAGAAAAACTTCTACTGCAAGGGTTGTTTTAACTCCTGGGACTGGGAGATTTAGAGTTAATGGAAAGGATGTTAACGAGTATTTTAATGTTAAATCTCTTTTACCAGAAGTGTTTAAACCTCTTGAAATTACAAATTTAAAAGACAAATTCGATATTAGAGCAAATGTCGAAGGCGGAGGGTTTAGGGGGCAGGCCGATGCAATTAAACTTGGTATTGCCCGTGCTCTTCTCAAGGTTGATGAAACCTTGAAACCTGTTTTAAAGAGTGAAGGCCTACTTACAAGAGACCCGAGGGAAAAAGAAAGAAAGAAATACGGATTACACTCTGCAAGAAAAGACCGTCAGTACAGAAAGAGATAAAACAAATTCTCAACTTTGTAAAAGAGGGGCACAAGCCCCCTTTTTTATTTTTATATTTTTCGTTATTATAATGTATTGAATTAAA
>NZ_JBLOBF010000017.1:0-18722 GCF_047785965.1 Caldisericum insulae | reverse complement strand
CGGAAAGAAACCCTGTCTTTACTTGAGATGGCTTTTTTGCAATAACATCTTTTTTAATAGCAGTTATTGTCAAAAACCTTTTGTCTGACCAAGGAGCCCATTTTCCAGTGTTATCTCCAGCCCTAACAGACCATCCGTATCTCCCTTCTTTTAAAGTTACCTTAAAGCTGGTAGAGGAGGTTGTTTTATCTGTAATAATAGTTTTACTTATTTCGTCGTAGATCATAACCTCATATTTTGTAGCATTGTTTACGCGATGCCAGGATAAAGTTAAATTCCCTGGAGGTAATATTGATCCATTCTTCGGACTCAAAAGCTGAACCTTATCAATACCCGTAGAAATCCCTTTGTTTATCAGCCATTTGTTAATTTTTGGAAGGTAAAAAGTTAAAATAAGCATCAATGAAGTCAAAGCCAAAATTACCAATGCTCTCTTTAATCTCTTAATTAAAAGAGAGATAGTGAATATATTAAGAATATAGCATGAAAGTAAAATCAACTTTGTTGATTTCCAGGCTGCAGCATCACTTAACTTACCGAAAAAATCAGGTATTAGATAGGTAGATATGATAAAGCCTACGATAACTAATGGCACACCTACAATGGGTGGTGACCCTCGGACGAAGAAGATTAACAGTGCAAGCACCAGTGATATTCCTCCACCAAGATATATTAGACGCCATACTCCGGGTGAAAATAAACCCCATCCACCAGGTGGAGCAGTGTGCCAAACTAAAGGAACAAGTGGCATTGTAAGAAGTGCAAGAGCCATGAGTGAATCAAATAGTATACCGATTCCAAATGGTATAAAGATAATGGGTGGAATCCGACCTAGGAATGCTTTACGAGGCGGACGTTTTGATAAAGCTACCCCACAGTTATAGCAATATTTCGCTCCAGGTCGATTATTTCTATTACAGTTTGGGCACTTCATCAAATTTCCTCTAATTTATAATAAGAAAGTTACTTATAATGGTTTTCCACATTTATCACAATATTTTGCTGAGGCAACATTATAAGTGCCACAATAAGGGCATCTTTTGGTTAGAGGCTCAAGAGGTTTACCCTCGTCACACCATGATTCCTTTAAAGGGAGAGGAAACTTTCTAGGACAATTTTGATTATTACATTTCAAGGAACAATAGGCATAGGTTTTGATTTCGAAAAATACTTGGTTGTAATTGCTGCCACCTTTATTAATTGAGAAAATTCTTACATAATAACCACCTGAATATTTACCAGAAAGGAGAGAATCTGTCCTAATTTGGTAAGAATTCCCGGATAACTTTTCGTTACAAATAATATTCCTAAAATCAGGCGAGTCGGAAACCTGTAAATTATAATAATCGGCATCTCCCACTTTAGACCATTTAAAAGTTATATAATCTCCAGAGATTACTATCCCATTTTGTGTTGAAACAAGCACTTCAATTAGCTCCCTATTCGTTGGAGAGATAAAAGTAGGCGGTGAAGGAGGTTTAGAGGACACCTTATAAGGAGGCACTCCTATGCCAACTCCTCCACCGATGGATTGTAGATCTTTCAACATTTCAGAGGCAGTTTGGTATCGTTTATTATAATCTAACTCAACCGCTTTTGATATTATATGTCCAAGTTGTTCATTCTTACAGGAAAGCGGAGGGAAAGGACTACTCTGATGTATAGAAACATCTCCCCTTCTCTTGCTAAGGAAGTTCTTTGCATCCTTACCACCTAATAACACATACATCGTTGCGCCAATACTAAAAACATCGCTTCCAAAAAATGTTGCACCACTCGTTTGTTCAGGTGGAGAATATTCTGCTGTTTCGGCATGGATAGTATCTCCATCCCCTTGTCCACCCCTTAAAAAAGCCTGCCAGTTTTCTTCTTTAAATACCCTAGCAATTCCAAAGTCAGTTAGCTTAATATCCTCAGTAGGAGTTAATATTAGATTTCCAGGTTTTATATCTCTATGAATTATTTTGCGTTCTTGTAAATATGTTACCGCTTCACATAGTTGAATACCCCATTTAAGAACCTTCTCTTCTTTAAGAGGGTTATAGCCATTCTCTTCAAATATTTTAGAAAGACTCTTACCTTCAATAAATTCCTCAACCAGGTATACTCTATATATTTTTTGTTTATCTCCAGACTTAGGATCGATTAATTCCCTTTCCACTAACAATAAATCGTACACATGAACAATATTTGGGTGGTCAATAGTTTGTAAGAGACCTTTTAATTCCAAAGCCACTTTTTCAAATTCTGTTAGTTCTGTTAGTTCACTTCTGTTCTTTTTAATTTCTTTAAAAGCATACGTCTTATCTTTATTATCAGGACGTGTGTCTTTCGCTTCATAAACAATGCTCATTCCTCCAATTGCGAGGAATTTCTTTATTCTGAAATTTCCACACACACTGCCAGGTTCTATTAGGTCAATATATACAATTTGACCATTCGCATCACGAACAGGTGATCCTTTATATTTTATTTCACATTTTATTTTACGTTCCATATTAAATCCCAACTTTTAAACTTTTAACTAAACTCTTAAGTTTCTTCTTTGGGTTTTGCTCTTTCAGCATTGCTTACTTCTTTGTTATTTTCTGATAGGTAAAAAGTTATCTCACTTCCCTCTCCGAGATTTATTTTATCTCCATTATTCAAACGTTTTTTGCCCTGTCCTTTGATCTCTTCGCCATTCAATCGTGTACCATGTTTGCTTCCCTGATCCTCTATAAAATATTCTTCTCCTTCTTTCACAATGGAACAGTGTTTTCTTGATACAGTTCTATCCTCATTAAGCTTTATTTGAGGATACCAATGTGAATTTGGATCATCTCTTCCTATATAAGTAACGCCTTCTCCCAGGATGTATTCAAAGAATCCACCCATTGAAGTTACAACAAGACTAGCTACAACCTCTTTTTCTGGAATTATAGCCTCTCCAGCCTTACTGGGAACTGCTGGTTCTAGACCTTCACCCTCTTTTGGGGTTTCTTGTTGGTCCTTGACTTCCTCTTCATCAGGAGCTAAATCTCCACCACAAAGAGGGCATATAGTTTCCTCATCGGGAAACTTTTGAAGCTCTTTAAAGGCTTCACATTCTGGATTTATGCATCTTTTGCTCATCTTACCCTCCTATTTTGTTGTTTCTTCTTGAAGTCTTGCTCTTTCAGCATTGCTTACTTCCTCGTTATTTTCAAGCTTTGTAATTTGTGATTGCGCTAAATCTAAAGCTTCTTTGTCATCAATGTCCTTAGCAATCTCCACTAATTGCCTAAGAAGACGTAGTGCTCTTGCTTTATTTTCTATACTTTTTTGGTGATCTTTTTCTTTCTCAGCCTCTTCAAGAGCCTGGTTGATTTCTGTAGTCAACTTATTTTCTATACACTTTTTCAATGTATATCTAACTTCTATATTCCTTTTGTTAAATTTAGATGGTTCGTTTGTGTACTCTACATTTACATCCAAGGATTTCTCTTCATTGAATTTGTTCTGCGAAGGAATATCAAAAGTCAACTTTATAGTAGCTAATTTCTTAACTCCAAGTTGTGGATTCGGAGGACAATATAATTGAATGAGATAAGACTGAGATACACCTCTTTCCAAATCGCGAGGGAGGAAAGTAATAGTCCAACTCTGCGGATCCAAGTTAACAGTCTTTAGAAATTCTCTCTTAGGCTTTACAAGGAATGAAGTTCCGGGTGTAGCACGGATTTTTCTATCAGCAAGCTGGATTTCCAGTTTAAGGTTTTTTACAACAACATTTTCAAACTGAGCAAAGGATTTTCCAAAAAGTTCCGGAATTTCATTTGGACTCGTAACGAACTTATACTCTCCTCCCCCTATTGCTGAAAGTATCGAAGCATCGTGGTCACCACCAAGACCATAAGAGTGAATATTGATTCCAAAGTCTTTTATCTCTTTAACTAAAGGTTCAAATTGGGAAGAATTAGTGAATCCTGCATTGGGCTGGCCGTCTGAAAGTAAGATCATTGAGCTAACATTTTCAGATGATAATTTCCTCTTTAAAAGATTCAAAGCCTCTTTTAGAGCATCCGAAATATTAGTCCCACCACTAATACTTACACCCTCAATGATTTCTTTTATTTTATCTTTTTCTTCTGTTGTGCATTGTACAGATTGAATTAGAGAAAGAGGTTCTTCATTAAATACAACCAAGGAGAAATAATCATTATCTGAAAGTCTATCAACAACTGCACATGCTCCATCTCTAGCGAAATCAATTTTTCCTTCCGCATCCATTGAACCACTTCTATCAAGTACTATACAGATGTTTTGAGACAAACGAGTAAACTGATTACCTACATCTGGAGGAGAGACCTCAATAAGCAATGGGTTACCAAAAGCCTCCTCTTCACTTGCCTTCAAGAAAGGCCTTTCTAACACATACTTCACACTCAAAACATCCATAATTACCTCCTTATTTTTTTAATATTATATTATAACCTAAATTGAGCGATTTTTTATCATTCTAAAAAGTTTAGTGCTTTTTTGAAAAAATTGCAAGTTTTTGGAGCATATTTTTCTATTTTTACATTTTGTTCTATTTAAAGTAGTGTGAATGTGCGCAATATCATGAATAATCTGGATAGTTTTACTGTATTTTATGCATTCTAAGCATAATAGTTACCCTATCCTTTTATCTAAGGGAGAGAATTAGAGAAATTGATTATTCTGTCTCTATGCAATAGCAGGTGGGTTATTGCATCTTTCCCAAAGTAGTGAGATGTTCAGTCTCTCATAAATATACTGAGAGACTTTGAGAATGATTCTTCTTCTTGTGTGGATAAATTTACCTGACAAGATTGATGAGTTTTCTCCTCACGGTTGTGGGATAGCTTTTCACGTCAATAATACCCTATCTTTGAAAGGTACCTTGCAAACAGTACAAGACCTGCTCTGTCAGACAGTGTATCTGATGTTTTCTCAATACTATCTATCTGTATCTCATACATGTTCTTCTGTTTGGATTTTTTATTATTTTTGTTTATCGTACTGTCACCTTGTAATAGTGTGCTTCACCTACTGGGTGAAGCACCTTTTATTTTTATACATGCCACAATTAAATATTACATCAGCATTTCTTGCAAAAAAGATGTGAGAACAATTTGGAGAATCGTTCAGATTAGGTATAAATAACTTCTTTATTCATAACTTTTCCACTCTATTTTGGATTAATTTAACCATTCTTAGTATCTTCCTCAATCTCTTTCTCCTTATGTTTAACTTCTATCAAAATAGCAGTAATATTATCCTTTCCTCCTCGATTATTTGCCTCATCAACTAACTTGTTACAGGCTTCTTGAGGATCCTCTACGTCCTTAATCAATTCCTTTAATTCCCTAGATGTAATTTTCTTATCGAAAGTAGAGGGATCAGTTAAACCATCACTACAAATTAAGATTTTGCAACTCTCTTCATAAGATAAACTTGAAGTGTGTACTCTAATTTCTTTTCCACTACCAATATACTGGGATAAAACATTTCTGCCGGGATTTGCCTCCAGAGCACTCTCTTCAGTCATTTCCCCTTGACGAACCATAGTATCAACCCATTTATCGCTTACATACAGTTCCTCTACCTCGTCGTTACAAATTAAGTAAATAGGGCTATCTCCAACATTCGCTGTATAAATAAAATTGTTTTGTAGAAGTACTACTGAAAGGGTTGTACCTATTTTTCCATCTATAAGCTTGTTTCTTGAATAATCGAAGATAAGATCGTGAGCCCTCAGAAAAGCCTTTCTTAAAATATCCTCTTGAGTAGTTAGACCTGGGTGACTCTTAGTTGAAGGCGCTAACTCGTCAAGGCCAATAATCTTCGGTAAGACTTCAGAGATAACAGCTTCTATTGCCAACCTGCTTGCTTTGTCTCCTTCTTCTAAACCTCCCATTCCATCAGCGACCCCAAAAAATCCAATCTCAGAGTCATCTTGTCCCTGGACTATATTGATTTTAATTGTAAACAAACAATCTTGATTTTCTTTTCTTTTTTTACCTATGTCAGTTCTAAAACCGAATTTTATATTCATTCTGCTGAACCTCCTATTTTGAATAAAATTTTCCCAATTCTCAATAACGAATTATTTTTTAATGCATTTCTTTTAATTACTCTATGTTCTTGGTCAGGTATATTTCTAAAATTAACAAAAATATCACCTTCCTCACTTAAAGTATATACAAAAAGTATTCTTTTCTCAAATGCTAATTTCGCGGGATAAGGAGAAATAGATTGGTCGTTTAATACTATATCATTTTCACGTGCGCTTCCAATTGCTGTAATATCTTTTGTTATAGCATAAGGAGGTTGATTAGGAATATTTAATGGAAATAACTTTGCTATTACTTTTGAAGTAGGCTGTTTTTTTGTTTCTTCCAAAGTCTTTTTAGCAATTCCTAACCCTTCATTTTCAGGAACTCTAGAAGCGGATGATGCTTTTTTCTCTATTACTTTTTGAGGTTTTGTAACTGTTTCTTTTTCAGAAATGAATCTCTTCTTTCTTAACAAGAGAAACTTTGGAAGGGAAAGAAGGAAAACTAAAAGTGATAAAAAAGGGAAAAAGATCAGCCATATATTTCTAAAAGAAGTTCTACCTATAATGCCACTTACTGCATATGCTCCCTTAACGATATTTTTTATCCCTTGATAATCAACTGTTACTTCAACTTCTCGACGAGTACCATCAAGTGTTGGTCTTATGCTCGTGTAGGATATGCAATATTCGTTCATAATCTGATTTAAAATTTTGGTGTAGAGTTCTTTTAATTCTTCGTAAGTCGGCGCATAAAAGTAAGCTCCCCCAGTATCTTCAGCAATTTTCTTAAGCGATTCTTCATCTATACCTTCATTTGTTTGGGTGCCCTTGGCGCCAAGGCCAATTGTATAAATAGGAATATTTAGCTCTTTAGCTTTTGCTATAACTTTACCTGCACTATATCTACTTCTATTATCCATCCCGTCTGTTAATGCAATAATGCTTTTCCTTCCTTTAACAGATTCTAACATTTGAAGAGCCTCATAAGTAGCATCATAGAAAGTGGTTCTTCCACCAGCCTGGAGGGAACTAATCGTGTTTATTAAGGTAGTTTTATTATTTGTAATTTGGCTTTTGTCTATTGAGTCTGAAAAGAAAACGATTCCACTCTCATCTTGTTCTCTAAGGAGATCAATAAAGGTAATGGCAGCTTGTTTTGCAGAAGATAGTTTATTACCAGCCATACTTCCACTTCTATCTATAATCAAAATTGTAGTAATTGGCTGTTCAAAATTGGAACCAACAAATTTTTCAATTTTTACTTTTTTACCTTCTTCTTTTACTGAAAAATTTTCTGCACTTAAACTTTGTATATGGTTTCCATTTGAATCTGTGAAAGGTACATACAGTTGAATTTCGGGGAATTTAGACTTATCGATTTGACTTATGCGTGCGTTGTAAGAATAAGCCAATGGAGCTAAGAAAAATACTTGAAACAAAACAATAAATAAGAGCAGTATTTTCTTCATTCTTTTCTCCGACTTTTTTCGTAAAAAATCATGACCCTCTGCCCGATTTTTATTCTGTCTCTGTCCTTAAGTACTGCTTGTCCTAAAACTTCGTTATCATCGAGAAAAGTTTTACCCTCTGGAACTAAGGGATATAAGACAAATTTCCCTTTTTCTTGTCTTACTTCAGCATGCTTTTGGGCAATTGCAGGATCACCAAAAAGTCCAATATCACACCTTTCATCTCTTCCGATGGTAGTAATCTCCTTAGTAAGAGTGTACTCTCTTCCTTCATATCTTCCTGCTGTTTCCATTAACCATGCACTCCTTAAAAGGATGGGGACAAGAAAAATGAAATAACCCATACAAGCACCAAGTATTACAAAACCTATTGCCCTACTTAGCACTTGGTTACCAAGGAAGCGGTATATTGCTTCAAAGAATATTCCTCCAATAAAACCACCTATAATACCGCCTATAGCACCATAATTTGTCTTTTTTGGATCTCTATTTGCTCTTCCTTCGCTTATTCCAACCAAAATACCAAAGATCGACCAACCTATTCCTCTTACAAAAATGCCACCTTTGGCTATTGTCAAAAGAATTTCACCCACAACCAATCCTAAAGCTCCTCCGAGAACCCCCCACTTTAATCCACTCAATCCACCTTTTAATATTTTAGTGAAAGATTTTGAAAATATCCCTTCAATAGATCCAATTAAGATTCCAATTGAGGCACCTATCAACCCTCCCCATATTACATCGGTGAAGAAAATATTTAAAGAACTTAGAGAATATGAAAGCTCAACTAACAACCAACCCAGGAGCCCACCAATACCGCCTATAACGGCATTGTAATACATTCTTTCTCCTCTTCCCATCTTCTACCCCTTAGTAAAATTCTATGCAAAAAAATATTCAAGTCAAGTAAACGAATTGAATCATGAAAATTTTATATGAAATTGAATCGTTGCCTCATGTAAGAATCTATTCAAAAATTTAAATGGAGGTAAAATGAGATGAAGAATTTAGAAGAAATTCTAAAGAAACTGAGAGAAGGAGGTTTTATGAGTTTATCCTTAAAAGAGAGAAAAGCTGTAGTCAAGGAAGAGGCAGCAAGATACCAGAAGGTAACAAAGAAAGAAAAAGGCAAGATGCTAGATGAGTTTGTCAAACTCACAGGATATTCAAGATGTTATGCCTCTTATGCATTGAGGATGTATGGAAAGAAAGTTATTGTTGATTTAGAAAATGGTAAAAGGACTGTATTTATTCATAGGAGATGACCTGTACAATGGAAGAGGATTAAAGATAGGAAAAAGAAAAAGGAAAAGAATATATGATGATAGGACACTCAATACTCTCGTATATTTATGGAGGGCGAGAGAGATTATGTGGCAAAAGACTAAAAGTCTATCTTGATGAAACAATTATTCAAGTATTAAAGAGATTCAATGAGTTTAAGTTTGATGAAGAAACGGAAAAGAAGTTAACGATGATAAGTCCTGCTACAATAGATAGATTGCTAAAAGATGAGAAGATGAAGTTTAGGTTAAAGGGAAGATCCTTAACTAAGCCAGGGAATTTGCTGAAATATAGTATTCCTATTCGGACATTTACTGACTAGAATGAGAAAGAGCCGGGCTTTGTAGAGGCAGATCTTGTAGGGCACGAAGGAGGCGACCTGAGAGGAGAGTTTCTCTATTCCCTTGATGTGACAGATGTATACAGTGGATGGAGAAAGAGAAAAGCAATAAAGAATAAAGCACAGATATGGACATTTAGTGCATTAAAGGAGATCAGAGTAAGACTCTTCTTTCCCATGAAAGGTATTGACTCAGATAATGGAAATGACTTTATCAATGCACACCTATTGAATTATTGCAAGAAAGAACATATCACGTTCACAAGAGCAAGACCATACAGGAAGATCGTTATGTTTCGTAGAACAGAAGAACTATTCTATTGTGAGAAGAGCTGTAGGATACCTGAGATATGATACAGATGAAGAACTCAGGATAATGAACAAACTGTATGATGTATTAGATCTCTATATAAACTTCTTTTTGCCTTCAATGAAGCTCTTAGAGAAGACAAGGATAGGGAGCAAAGTAATAAAGAAGTATGATAAGCCTGAAACACCATACAGAAGAATCATTGATTCAGATGCGGTATCAGAAGAAGTGAAAGAGAAACTTAGAAAAACATATGAAGAACTGAATCCTCTTTCACTTAAAAGGCAAATAGATAAAATTACCCAAGAACTCTCACGGGCATATGATAAAAAGATGAAAGAAAGAGAGAAGAAAACACAGAAAACCGATGTAAAATTACCAAATGATTTTCCTTTATCTCAAAATAATTTCGTATATAATTTAAATGAGGCAACCAAATAATATTTCGTATAGAAAATTACGTGAGGCAACACGACCATTTGCTAAACATAATTTAAAAAAATATTCTTTTGTAGTAAAGCTTAAAAATGTGTTATAATGAGAATGAAAGTTATGAAAAACATTAAAGAAATTGCATTTGGACCTGTGCCCTCAAGAAGGCTTGGAAGAAGCCTTGGTGTAAATAACATTCCTCCTAAAATTTGCACATATTCATGCGTCTATTGTCAACTTGGAAGAAACCTAAAAATGAGTAAAATAAGACAAGCCTTCTATGACCCAGAAGATGTATTTAACGCTGTTAAAATAAAAGTAGAAGATGTTCTATCAAGAAAAGAGAAAATTGATTATATAACATTTGTACCTGATGGCGAACCCACACTTGACATAAACTTAGGAAAGGAACTTTCTCTTATAAAGACTCTTGGTATAAAAGTTGCGATAATATCAAATTCAAGTTTAATAGATAATCCCGATGTCCAAAATGAACTAATGGGGTTTGATCTTGTATCACTTAAAGTTGATGCTGTAAGCAATGATATTTTCAAAAAAATCAATAGACCCTTTAAGGGAATTGAATTAGACAACATTCTTCAGGGTATAAGAGATTTTAGTTCAAGTTTCAAAGGAATCCTCATCACAGAAACTATGATAATTGATAATATTGATTATGGTGATGAGTTTGAAAAAATAGGAGAATTTCTTGCATCTCTAAATAATCTTGAAAAAGCTTATATATCGATACCAACGCGCCCACCTCAGGAAGACTGGGGAAGACCACCAAAGGAAGAAACTGTAAACGAAGCATTTCAGATTTTTGAAACCAAACTACCCAAAAAAGTCGAGTATCTTATAGGTTATGAAGGAAATGCCTTCTCATATTCAGGAAATCTTGAGGAAGATGTTTTAAGCATAACTGCAGTCCATCCAATGAGAGAAGATGCGCTTATGGAAATTGTAGAAAAAGATAAGGGAAGCTTTGAAGTAATTGAAAAACTCATTAGAAATGGTTTGATAAAGAAAATTCAATACCAAGGTCAAAATTACTATCTAAGAAAATTCTTCTAAAGTTTAGGAAGATTTTTGGAAAAAAAATTAAATATTAAAACTTTTCAATATCTTCAAAAGTTTTAGCCCTACACAACCTTATAGTTTTCAAGATGTTGTCTTACAATGCTTTTTAAAATAATCAGTCACTGTAAAACCTTAAAGAAAGGATAAAATTATCATTAATTACATAGAATGTGCCTGGGAAATTAGAATTTTGCCCATAGAATTGATATTAGCTCTATCCGTTTCGAGAAAATATGTAATTCATTTTTCTCGCCCAGGTTTAAACTTATTTTAGATCTGTTTTCAAAAATAAAAATGTTATTTCATGATGTATCACGTTACTATCAACTCTTGAAAAGTATTTTTGGGCTGTTCCATCTGCAAAATACTGGGAAGGTAATAAAAACTACCCGGACATTTCACTTTTTGACCACAGCAAAATTACATCAGCAATTTCTGTAAGCCTTTATCTTGGTGTATTGAAAAATTGTGATAACGAAAGCCTAAAACTCTTCAAAGAAAACATAAAAAACAAAAAGAATTTAGAAGAAACAATTCTTACTCTTATCCATGGAGATTTTTCAGGAATACAAAATTTTATCACTAACATCACTTCAAAACTTGCAGCAAAATCGCTTAAAGGAAGATCTTTAGGTCTTGTGTTCATGCAAAGATTTATAGCAGAGCATATTCTTAAAAATCTAAACCTTGACCTACAAAACCTTATCTATGCAGGAGGAGGACACTTTTATATTCTTGCTTATCCAAAAGTAGAAGAGAAGACCGCAGAAATTAAAAAAGATATCAATAAAGAATTTTTGGAGCATTTTGGACTTGATCTTTACCTTGCAATTGGAATTACCCCAATAACACTTAAAGACTTTTTAGAAAACAAAATAGGAGAAGTATTCAGAAAATCTTCAGAAGATATCTTAGAAGAGAAAAGCAAAAAGTTCAAAGATATTGATTACAGTCTATTATTTGAACCAAAAGGAACTGGTGGAAGAGTTGGAAATACCATATGATGGATTGCCAATAACTAAATCAAAGGACAATTAAGGTTTCCATAAAAGGTAATCACTTTTTATTATTTTTATGTTATTTGCAAAGTATAAATTTGTTAAATAATAAATTACACTCTGATTAATTTTACACCAAAAAGTTTTGCTGAGTTAAAAATCTCAGGTATCTTTCTTTTTATACCGATTAAAAAACTTGGTTAACCACATGCAGGTTCTAAGATAGTAATATCCTTTTTGGGAAGTCTAAATGCCAATCAAATTAACCATAAAGTCAACTACCCATTCAGGAGTGAAACACATTCCGTAATCTTATCAATATTCTTTCGTTTGTGGTTTTCCTAACTCTAATAGAAGTCCTTCAACATTTATTTATTTGCTTTCTAAACCATAACATTTGTTCTGCTACAACATTGGAAGTAAAATCATCACCCTCTGAAGCAATATGGGTGTCGTCTACTTTTGCATTATTTTTTGATTATCATATAACAATCATTTTTTGCTTTATACCACATCACTATGTGTTACTGTATCTTCCGTTGTTTTCTTTATTCAGTGGTACACTTGAATCTTCGGAAATTTGTGGCACTTCTAATACACTTTTGCTTTTTACCTCAATATCATTTAAAATGCTGTCTAACTTATTCTTTCTTGTGCCAGTTATTTCATTAAACGTCTTCCTTAGATTATCTATTGCTTCGTCTAACTTGTCAAACTTGGAAGTGAAATTACCCCATTCCTTATTGAATCTCTGCATTAGCTCCATTATTTCCTTTGATGTCTTTTCAAGTGTAAAGTATTCTGAGGCTTGTCTTACAACGGAAAGCATTGCATAGAGATTAGTTGGAGAACAGAGGACAATTTTTTTGCTTAACGATTCATCTATGATGTCTGGCTCTTCTGCGATAAGGAAGGAATATGCCGCCTCACTTGCAATAAAGACGATAGCAAAATCAACAGTCTTATCGTTTACATAATCTCTTTTTGCAACTTCTTTAATTGTGTTCTTGATATCTTTTAAAAAATTGTCTTTGAATTGTTCCCTCTCCATATCGTTTTGAGATTCAACATACTTCATATAATTATCAAGCGAGAATTTTGCATCAAGATTAATACTTTTTCCGTTCGGAAGGAAAAATGTGAAGTCTGGGCGTCCTTCCTCTGTTGCTTGCTGCTTAACATAGTTGACATTCTCCTGCAGTCCTACGAGTTTGATAATATCTTCCACTAACCTTTCTCCCCATCTTCCACGAACTTTTGGATTTGTAAGGTACGACTTTAAGGTTTTTACATCATTGCTAATTTCGTTGAGAGTTAGAATCTTAGTTGAGATTTGCCCATACTCTTCTTTGAGACTTCCAAAAGAAGAAAGGATCTCTTTCATATTATCAACAACAGATTGAGAAACAGAAGATTTTATTGAATCCTGGATACTGGAAAGCCTTGATGCGAGAACAAACAAAGCAATAGCCACTAAAACCGAAATAACAAACGCAATCACTGAGATAACTTGCATTAAAAACACCTCCCTTGAATGATTTCTTTTTTATCTATTATGTTAATCTTTTAATTCGCCTCTGATGTTTTTTGGTATTATCCATTGTTTTCTATGTAAACCACCTCGTTTACAAGATGCTAGGCTTCGGCTGAATTTAGACACTCTTTAGTGTCCCTTATCACCACAGGTAGGTTCAGACTGCCTATACTCCTGCCTATTCCACTATATAGTGGGGTAAAGGAGCTACCTTTTAGCCTGCATTTCTCCTCCACGTACATATTATACAAACAAGTCACAAAAATTTAAAGTTTTTGAAATTTTGCACAGCTTGTTACCTTCTCCTCTAATTAAAATTAAGGGGGATCACTGCTTCATCGTAATATAGCTTACCAGAATGTTATTGTTTGATAACACTCTAGTATTTACCTACAACTATCAGGATCTCAAGATTATTACTTAATCTTGAGATCATTTCCCCCATAGCTATAATATGAATCTGTTTTCTAAGCTCCGCTTTACTACTTATGCACTTACTCATCTTGTATCGCAACCACTTTTTTCAAACAAAGCAATAGTCTTCTTACTACTTAATCGTTAAAGTTTCAATCCCTGTAAGGTACTCTAAAAACTTATCAAAGATCGCTTCTTTATACACATATTCGTCGATATATCGCTTTACAACATAGTAATTAGATTTTCCTTCAACCAAGCCATATGGTTCAATCCTATCAAACCATTTAGATATTTGATTGCCTTCTTTATCAAAAATTGCTTGTCTATGATCCTTTTTTGCAACATAATAATTAGATTGACCACTAACTAAACCTTCTGAACTAATTAAGTTAAACCAATCAGATATCTGTTTACAACTCTTATCAAAAATTGCTTGCTTGTTTTGACTGTTTTTCACCTTAAAATAGTTTGTCTTTTCTTCTAAAAAAACTGTCTGCTTCAACACCTACTCCGCTTGCAACAAGCTTTTTATCTTGAGCTTTAAAAATGTAGTAACTCTTTTTATCAGATCTCTTATATAAAGCAACAACTAAAAAGCCTCTTTTAAGCCACGATCTCCAATTTGAAGGAAGAAAATATTTCTTTTCATAAGAAACTAACACATTGGAGTCTCTACGATCCAAAATAATACGATGATTGTTAGAAAGATGAACTACAGCATAGTTATTTAGAATTTCTCCAATGTATATCGCTTTACTAAACAGTTTATTTAGCGGAACCCACTTAAGTTTTCCATCTTGTTCTTTCATCTTCTTCCTCTCTTTCTTCAAAAGAACTGTTCTACTTCTTGTTTAGTAAGTGTTTTGTATTTACCTTTAGAAATTTCTACTCTAATTGTATTTTTAGAAGAATCTTCAATGAAGCCATAATCATCAATCCATACAAAAGGACCTAAAGATTTTGAAGATCCTACTTTGTGAATATAGAAATAACCCTTCTTGGGAGTTACATAATAAGGACTTTTACCTTCAACAAGACCATATACGGAACAAAAAAGCTCAAAAAGACCAAAGATGACTAATATCCCATCGGGTACTCGATGACCATCTTTGTTAAAGATTGCTAAACTAGGGACGATTATCCAATCGGATACTCGATGACCATCTTTGTGAAAGATTGCTTGTTCTCTAACTCCATGGTCAAGATATCTCTTTACTGCGATGTAGTAATCAGATTGACCCATAACTAAACCATAATATGGATTAATTTCATTAAACCATTTAGACATCCGTTTGCCACTCTTATGGAAGATAGCTTCTTTGTCGTCTTCGTTTTTTGCGATGTAGTAATCAGATTGACCATCAACTAAACCAGATATTCCAATTAACTTAAACCATTTAGACATCCGTTTGCCACTCTTATGGAAGATAGCTTCTTTGTCGTCTTCGTTTTTTGCGATGTAGTAATCAGATTGACCATCAACTAAACCAGATATTCCAATTGACTTAAACCATTTCGTTACTTGTTTACCATCTTTATCGAAAACTGCCTCTTTGTTATTCTTCCTTGCTACATAATAATCGGAACGACCCTCTACTAGACCATACTTCTCAATATAATCAAACCATTTAGACATTTGGTTTCCATCTTTATCAAAGATTGCTTGTCCTAACTGCTGTTTCTCTACTATAAAGTAGTTAGACTTTTCTTGTATGAAACTATCTGCAAAAATATCAACGTCACCTATAATAGTCCTCTTATCTTTAGCGTTGAAAATATAGTAACTGTATTTACCAAGTTTCACAGGAAAAGCAATAACAATGAATCCCCTATTAAGCCATGACTCCCAATTAGAAGGCAGAGTATATACTTCACCTGGCGCTTCTAATACCTTAAAGTTTTTACGATCCAAAATGACACGACGATCGTTAACAAGACGCGCTACACTATAGTTATTAGATCCACCTTCAATATACAACATCTCACGTAATAAAAAAGGATTAATAGATTGCCACCTAAATCGTCTACCTTGTTTGTTCATCCTTGTTTTCCTCCTCAAAAAAGCTTTCTAATTCTTCTTTAATAATCTTTGTTGTTCTATTTTCAGGAGTTTCTACTTCAATTATACTCTTAGAGGGATCTACAATGAAACCATAATCCACGATCTCTTTAAAAGGACCTAGTACCCTTGTAGATCCTAGTTTATTAATCCAGTAAAACCCATCATCTCTTACTATATAATAAGGACTTTGACCTTCAACTAGACCTTTTGATTCGATCCAGTCAAACCAATCTGTTACTTGTTTACCATCTTTATCAAAGATGGCTTCTTTGTCATTATTTTCTACAATATAATAATTAGATTGACTATTCATTAAGCCTTGAAATTGAATCTCATCGTACCAACTAGATATCTGTTTATCATCTTTATGAAAGATTGCTCTTTTATACACATCTTCTTTAAGTTTCAATCCCTGTAAGGTACTCTAAAAACTATTATACATAATTTTTAACTTTGTCAATAGGTAGGTTTCAATCCCTGTAAGGTACTCTAAAAACCAATGCCAAAAGAGTCGCAAAATGCCTCCAAAGGATGTTTCAATCCCTGTAAGGTACTCTAAAAACTAGCAAAAAAATGAAAAAACAAACTTCATAAAGGGTTTCAATCCCTGTAAGGTACTCTAAAAACGAAGGTCTGATGAAAAATAAACTTTTAATAATTCATGTTTCAATCCCTGTAAGGTACTCTAAAAACAAGAATTATTCTTTTTGTGTTATCCGTGCAGTTATCGTTTCAATCCCTGTAAGGTACTCTAAAAACTTATTCAAAAAGATTTCTTAAAGGTTGCAAACAAATAGTTTCAATCCCTGTAAGGTACTCTAAAAACTTTCTTTCGGGGGTTCAATTTGCGGTTGCTTACTCAGTTTCAATCCCTGTAAGGTACTCTAAAAACGAGACGTTTCTTGAAATTGCTCCATTGCCTTTCAAAATGGTTTCAATCCCTGTAAGGTACTCTAAAAACCAAACACTTGGTGGAAGTATTGGAACAATCCTTTCTCGGTTTCAATCCCTGTAAGGTACTCTAAAAACTGTTCGTGGAGTTTGCATTATCCCAAAAACAAAGCCTGGTTTCAATCCCTGTAAGGTACTCTAAAAACTTTCCAGTAGGATGCCCACTCGAATCAGTTTCTCGTAGTTTCAATCCCTGTAAGGTACTCTAAAAACACTTCTCTTTAACAAAAGAATTGGATTCATTTTGAAATTAGTTTCAATCCCTGTAAGGTACTCTAAAAACAATCTGTATTTTATTATCTGATTGTTCGTTTTGTAGTGGTTTCAATCCCTGTAAGGTACTCTAAAAACAGATATGCCAATTCCGACTTACTTTTCTTCGGACTATGTTTCAATCCCTGTAAGGTACTCTAAAAACAAGGTGTCTTCTATGGTTTCAATATCCTCGGGGTTTTGGGTTTCAATCCCTGTAAGGTACTCTAAAAACTATGACCATCTTTGACTTTGTTTTAACAATTTTAGGGTTTCAATCCCTGTAAGGTACTCTAAAAACATAGCATTCGGTACAAGTTTGATTCGTTTGATTGGAGTTTCAATCCCTGTAAGGTACTCTAAAAACCTTGAAATACGAATATGTTAGAATTATTACAAAGAAAGAGTTTCAATCCCTGTAAGGTACTCTAAAAACTACACCGTCCAACATATATCACTCGTCCATCGAGCATGTTTCAATCCCTGTAAGGTACTCTAAAAACTATCAAAAGTTAAATAATATCTGATATGTTGATTTTGTTTCAATCCCTGTAAGGTACTCTAAAAACATTTTTCATCACCTCCTTTCTCATTGATGTTTTTCAGTTTCAATCCCTGTAAGGTACTCTAAAAACAGTAATATAGATGAGTATTAAATTTATCAAACTTTTATGTTTCAATCCCTGTAAGGTACTCTAAAAACTTTCAAAAGTGAAAACAACAACAAAGGCACAAACCGTGGTTTCAATCCCTGTAAGGTACTCTAAAAACTCTGCGTCCTTATCCACGGAGTCAAAGAACCTCTTTTGTTTCAATCCCTGTAAGGTACTCTAAAAACGTTCATGAATTGCTTTCTGCATTTCGTCATACGTAAGTTTCAATCCCTGTAAGGTACTCTAAAAACACTTGAGGTGTAAATGTTTGTGCTTGCCAATATGGAGTTTCAATCCCTGTAAGGTACTCTAAAAACAAGATTGGAACGAGGTAAGGGTTGCAGTTGAGAAAAGTTTCAATCCCTGTAAGGTACTCTAAAAACTTTGATGCTGACAATAGAATTATTCAAAAGGACTTCTGTTTCACTCCCTGTAAGGTACTCTAAAAACTTTACTTGGAATTACAACAACGGACTTTGTTAATCAATGTTTCAATCCCTGTAAGGTACTCTAAAAACTATCAAAAATCCATTATCATTTGTATATTCAATCCTATAGTTTCAATCCCTGTAAGGTACTCTAAAAACTATTCGGGCTTGCAAATTTTCCGTAAATTGTATTTCCGTTTCAATCCCTGTAAGGTACTCTAAAAACTGATAATCATAACAATATAATACAGGTATTTGTAGAGTTTCAATCCCTGTAAGGTACTCTAAAAACCCGCTCCAACCTATTTCTCTTCGGACTACTGGACGCGCCCCTGTTTCAATCCCTGTAAGGTACTCTAAAAACGTTCTTTTGAACCAAACAAGCGGCATTTTTGGTTTAGTTTCAATCCCTGTAAGGTACTCTAAAAACGTGTCGCGGTTTCTTTCGGGGGTTCAATTTGCGGTTTTT
>NZ_JBLOBF010000016.1:0-23105 GCF_047785965.1 Caldisericum insulae | reverse complement strand
ATATATTGACAAAAAAGATATTTTTTATTAAAATATCTTGTTTGTGATGATTTAATTACGGAGGTTAAAATGGAAGAACTAATGAAACAGTACGAAGCTATTCTAAAACAAGTTGGAATAGACCCATCAAATAAACTAACAAACGATGAAGGCAAAATTATTCTTTTTAATAAACGTTGGATTTTAATGGATGTGGAAGCATTCCCAGAATACATTATCAAATCGACAGGGGCAATCATGGGTGAACGTATGGCACAAGAATTCGTTTACTGGTTTGGTTATAGCTATGGTGAAAGAGTTGCCGAAAGATACATAAATTTAGGAATACCAAAAGAGATTGTTCCTCATTTTGTAGCAGCTATAACAACATTTTTTACTGGATGGGGAATTCCTCAAATACTTGAAATGTCTTTAGAAAGAGGAAAGCTCCTTGTGAAAATCATTAACGACTTTGAGAGTGAATCGGCACTTCTAAATGGAGCAAAACCAACAAACAATTTTCTTAGAGGAGTTCTTGCGGGTGCTTTTGCAAAACTAATAGACGCAAAAACTCATGCAATCGCAGAATTTAAGGATGGATTTACTGTAATTTCTGTTGAGAGAAGATAAAAAATTTAAAGTATTGCAATTCCCCGTATCCACTTTTAAAAATCTTTTTTAATTCACTTCTTTAATACTTTTGATTATGCAAAAGGATTCTGATGAATACCAATTTAAGGAAAACTGATATTCCTTCATCATTCGATGAAAAATGTGGCAGCTTGTAAAATTTAAAGGGAGTTTCGTATTAAGTAAATTACCTAAAGTGGAGGTTTAAAAGCTATATCTCTTAGATAATTTTACATATTCGAGCGCATGTTCCTTTAGAGCATTTATTTCTTCTTCAGTAAGCTTTCTAACCGCTTTCGCAGGAATGCCAACGATGAGTGATCCATCTTCAAATACTGCATTTTCAAGGACAAGCGCCTGAGCCCCAACAATACTATTCTTTCCTATCTTTGCACCTGATAGAATCGTTGCCCCCATTCCTATGAGCGTATTATCTCCAATTGTTGCAGAATGAATTATTGAATTGTGTCCAACTGTGACATTCTCACCAATGTAGCACGTTGTTCCTTCATCAACATGGATTACAGAGTTGTCTTGAATGTTAGAATTTTTGCCTATGTGAATCTTTCCAATGTCTCCACGCAAAACCACACCAAACCAGATACTCACATTTTCTTCAACTTCAACATCACCAATAATAGTTGCATTATCAAAAACAACTGCTTCTTTTGAAATCTTGGGTTTTTTTCCTTCAAATTCAATGATCATAAACCCCTCCTAAATTACTTTGTACCGTTTAAAACTGTATTGATGGCGTAAAGGACATTTATTGCCTCAAGGTGCACTGAAAGCTCATTTTGAGAGCCTTCACGAATTTCAATTTGTGTTCCTATAGGAATTGTTTTTGCAATATACAAAGCGTCTTTGTTTTCCATACGAACGCAACCATGAGAGTTTGCAAAACCTATTGAAAAAGGCTCGTTCGTCCCGTGAAGCCCATATGATGGAAGATTCCAACCCATCCACACCATTCCAAGCCCGTTATTTTTGTCAATCTTATATGGTTGATATACCTTCCCTTCGAAGTACCATAAAGGATCAAAAGTTTTGTTAACAATTGTATAAATACCTGTTGGAGTTTCGTTATCTGTTGTATGCTCACCGATACAAACAGGAAAAACCTGTGAAATGGTGTTTCCCTCATATAGGAATAGTAATTTATAAGACTTGTTAACAACAATGCGATAAGTTGAGGAGTTTGCAATCCCTCCAAAAGAAACTAAATAAAATATTATTATCGTGAGAATTAATAATACCTTTTTCATATAAGAATTATATCATAAAAATAGCACTTTTATTACTCCACTCTCCCGTGAGCATTAAAATTGTGGGAGCCTTGAGAAATTATATTTAAATCTATCACCTCAAATCAATTGTCATAAAAAGTGTAGTAAGACAAATCCATTACTCGAAAAGGTAAAAGTCCCCCATCAACCATTAGAAAGGGGGATGCCCCCTTTCTAACTTACCCCCAAGGAAAAGTTATTATTTCGGGGGGAGTATTGAGGGGGTTGTTGCCCCCTCAAAATGGTTGTCATATCGAGCGAAGCGAGATATCTCCTCTGTTTATATTGGAGAGATTTACAAGTCTCCCCCTTCTAACTTTCCCAAAAGGAGGAGATTTCTCAGTCGCTTACGCTCCTTCGAAATGACAATTATTGGAAGAGGGCACATCACCCTTCCAACTTTCCCCTAAAAAAAGAATAACTTATCACTTTCATTTGTCATTCCGAAGACAATTTTCATCTGTCATTCCGAAGCCGAAGGCGAGGAATCTCCTCAGTTTGGGGGAGTATTGAGGGGGTTGTTGCCCCCTCAAAATGGTTGTCATTCCGAAGTGGCGTAGCCACGAGGAATCTCCGTCGTATGGGTGGAGTTCTGGGAGGGTGTCCCTCCTCCATTTAATAGGAGAATCTTCGTCACTTCGTTCCTCGGATTGACAATTTTTGGTGTATTTTTGGGAGAGTATTGAGGGGGCGGTTTGTTGCCCCCTCAAAATATGGAGATTTCTCAATAGTTAACAATAAGCGAGGTTTGAGAAAAACAAGGAGAAAGATAGCAAAAATAACAATGAATAGATTTAATCAAAATTTTATAAATTACTCAAACGAAGATACTTGATTTTTGTGTGAATTTTTGTAAAATCGCATCGTAAAAATGAAAGTTGGTATAACCTTTAACTTAAGAAAAACTTTTTCTGAAAGGGATTCTGTCTTCGATAGCCCCAAAACAATTGAGGATGTAAAATTAGCACTAACATCATTAGGACACAGGGTAAAACTCTACGAAGCAGATTCTGAGACGCTTTTCTATATGCTAAAGTTAGACAGACCACAAATAGTATTCAACATGGCAGAAGGACGTTATGGAATCTTTGGAGAGTCTTTTGTGCCTGCCCTTCTTGATGAATTAAGAATTCCATATACAGGTTCAGGTGTACAGGGGACGCTTGTTGCAGTAAACAAGGTTTTTACAAAATTAATTCTTCAAAGCGTTGGAATAAATGTCCCAAAACTCTACCAAGTTGTTAATACTCTAAAAGAAGAAATTGCTCAAATAGACAAGTTTCCTGTTATTGTAAAGCCTGTCTTTGAAGGTGCAAGCATAGGAATAAAATCAAACTCGATTTGTTATACAAAAGATGAAGTTGAAAAAGTAGTTTATAAACTCAAAGAACGCCTTGGAAACCGTCCTATTATGATTGAAGAATTTATTGAAGGAAATGAAATTACAGTTGGTGTTATGGGTAATTTCCCTCCTAAAGCACTTCCACCAATGGAAATTGATTTTTCGCCACTAAATAAACGAGAACTAAATGCAACAAACGGCATTCAAACATTCACTTTCAAAGCAAACTACTCTGAAAAGGCAAACTATTACTTACCCGCAAGATTTCCCTCGTATATAAACACTCAAATTCAAGAAATGGCAGTTAAGGCCTTTCAAATTTTGGGTTTAAGAGATATCGCTCGGTTTGATGTAAGAGTTGATAAAAACTTCAATCCATATTTTATCGAAGTAAATGCAGTTGTTGGACTTGAGAAAGAGCATTCAGATTTTCCAAGAATGTATAGAATGCTTGGTAAAGATTACAACGATCTCATAAAGGACATCCTGGATAATGCACTTGAGCGAGTAAAAAACAATGTTAGGATAAATTACTAAATCCTCAATTTTTGTGCTGAAACGCCTGGAATAGAAAGCCTATTCTCAAAATACACCATCAACCGAGTAAGAACAACAGAAACAAAAAGATAAATTATCCCTGCAAGAGAAAATGCTTGAATATACAGGAAAGTTTTGCTTCCAACATATTTTGAAACCGCAGTAAGTTCCATAACAGTCAAAACCATTGCAAGGCTTGAATACTGAGTAAGGGCAATAAGCTCGTTTGTCCATGAAGGAAGTACAATTCTAACAACCTGTGGTAGTAGAATGTTAAATATTAGCCCTGTTCTTGTAAAACCCAACGAAAGTGCTGCTTCAGTTTGCCCTGTTGGAATTGCAAGAAACGCTGTCCTAAAATATTCTGCTTGATATGCACCGCTATTAAGTCCCATACCGATGATTGCAGCCTGCAGTGGTGTGAATTTCACAAGTCCAGTAGAGCCAAGCCCATAGTAGAGGATAAACAATTGCACAATCATAGGTGTTCCTCTTATAAGGTCAATGTATGAAACGGCAACTGCCTTAAAAAATTTATTCCCATAAATACGCATAATTGCAAAAAGAAGACCAAGAACTATACCAATAAGAATTGATAGAACAGTAATAAGCATTGTGTACTTTAATCCCATTAACCAGAAATCTTTATACTTAAATAAAACAATTTCAAAGCTACTCATTCTTCACCTTTTGCAATCTTACTTAAAAATTTCTTTAATCTTTCTGATTTTGGATGCTCAATAATCTCCTGTGGAGTTCCTTTTTCAACAATCACACCAGATTCAAGGAACATAATCTCATGCGCAACGCTCTTAGCAAATTCAAGCTCATGAGTAACAATTAACATTGTCATACCGTTTTCTGCAAGTGTTTTCATTGCTTGCAAAACCTCTCCTATAAGTTCAACATCCAATGCGGATGTAGGCTCATCAAAAAGAATAATACGCGGAGACATAGCAATGGCACGCGCTATGGCAACTCGCTGCTGCTGTCCCCCTGAAAGTTGAGCAGGGTAATGATTCCACAAATCTTCTTTTATCCCCACAAGAAGTAGCGACTCTTTTGCGATTTTCAATGCCTCATCCTTTGGAAGCTTTTTTACCTTTATAAGACCTATCATTACATTATCAAGTGCAGTTAGATGCATAAATAGGTTAAAATACTGGAATACAAATCCAATTTTCTTTCTTGCCTCGTATATATTCTTTGGAGTTATTAACTCTGAATCAAGGTAAATTTCCCCTGAATCTGGCTTTTGTAAATAGTTTATGCAGTAAAGAAGGGTACTTTTGCCGCCACCACTTGGACCAATTATAACCTTCGTCTCTCCTTCGTTTATTGAAAAACTTACCCCTTTTAAAACTTCATTTTTATGATAGGATTTTTTAAGACTCTCGACCCTTAATACTTCTTTCATCTCTTTTCTCCCAATCCTGGAATTCGAACTCTCTCATACAGATTATTCAAAATACTCATTGAAGTCTTAACAAGCACAAAATATACAAGTGCTATAAAAATATAAATCTCAAAATACCTCCCAATAGAACGAGCAATAAAATCTGCACGAGTCATTATATCCATTACGCCAAGCACAAACGCAATTGATGTATCTTTAAGAACTGTTATAAACTCGTTTGTCCAGCCAGGAATCATTATTCTCAATGCCTGTGGCACCAAAATTTCTTTGAATACCTGAAATTTTGTCATCCCTAAGGAAAGACCTGCATGCAACTGCCCTGCACTTATCGCTTCAAGAGAACTTCTAAAAATCTGGCCTTGGTAAGATGCACTTCTCAATCCTAATCCTAAAATTGCAGAAAGAGTCATACCAAGATTAAATGCAAAATAAAGAATTAAAAATAGAAGAATTAATGGAACTCCGCGAAGAACTTCGCCTATGATTCGAAAGATATAAGAAAATGGGGGAGGCAAATAAACCTCCCCAAATGCAAGAGCACTTCCCAAAATAAGCCCTAAACCAATGCTAACAAATGTCAAAAAGAGAGTCCAAAAAATACCCCTTAAAACATAAATTAAATTTGATAAATTCAATGCACTAACATCAAAAATCATTTAATTCTTACCCACCAAAGTATTTGTTTATAAGATCATTCCAATCCTGCGTTCCTTTTACCTCAGACAGCGCTTTCTCAAGTTTTGTCTTTAGTTCTGTGTTTCCTTTCTTTACAAAAAGTCCAGCCTGTTCTGAAACAAGTTCTCCTGTTACTTTAAAGTCTTGCTTAGTAGAATAATAGGTTGCAACTGGCGTATCAATAATAACTGCATCAATATTTCCATTTTGAAGGTCAGTAATTGCTAAAACAACGGAGGTATATCTTCTTACATCAGCGTTTTTAATTTTTCCATCCGTTATTGCCTTGTCTATTGCTTCTTCGCCTGTTGTGCCTTTCTGTACACCAATTTTGTGGTTGCTTAAGTCTTCAAAAGTTTTTGGTGCATATGTTGAATCCTTCTTTACAAGGATAGACTGACCAGTTGATAGATACGGCACTGCATCTGCTTGTTGAAGTCTTTCATCAGTAATTGTTATGCATGCGGCTCCTACATCAATTTTATCAGCTTGAAGAGATGGAATAATCGTGTCAAAATCCATATTCACAATTTCAACTTTGTCATATCCCATCTTTTTACCTAAAAGTCTCATAAGATCAAGGTCAAAACCAACAAATTCCTTTGTTTTTTCATCAACATACTCAAAGGGTGGATAATCTGCTGATGTTCCAACCTTCAAAACGCTCTCCTTTTTTGCACAACCAGAGAAAAGCGTTAGGACTAACATAAACGCAACTGCCAAAATTAATGCTCTCTTCATTCCCTTACCTCCTTATATTTGGAAATATTTTATAAAAACTCATGCTCCTGTCAATACATTGTAAAGGAAATAAAGAAAAATTAAAATTATTTTATTAGAATTGTTAGAGTCACCTGATATGTGAGGTTTGTATCAATTGCCTTATCTTTAAGACTATTTTCTAAAATTTTAGCACTATGAAAATTTTCAATTGAATTTAAGAATTCAGAAATATTTTTTCCCTGAACCTCAAAAACAAAGGTTCCGTTTTTCTCATCTTTACTTTTAAGTGTTGCAATTTTTTGAAGTGAGTTTATCAGATTATTCAAATCGCTTTTGCTAATTTCTACTTTTATGGTCTCTTCTGTAGATATTTGCATTATTCCCATACCTGGTGACGCTTTAAATTGTTTTGTTATTTCTGTCTGTTTGCTTGCCAGTTCTTTATATAATGCAAACTTCGTTGAAAACCAAACACCAAACACAAGAACCAAAACCATTACAAATGCAAAAGAATATCTAAAGACTATTTGTTTTCTTTCAACAATCCTTAGTTTACTAACAAAATCAGGGGGATTCACCCTTAGCTCCCTTAAGCCTTCTTTCATCTTTTTGAGGTCTTCGTAATAAAAAGCATATTCCTTATCAAGAAGGAGCTCTTCAACCTCTTCTTTTTTTACCCTGTTATCAAGGTATTCATTAATTTTCTCTTTCATCGCTAATTAGATACCTATTATAATAAAAAAGTTCCATATTTTTAAAAATATCCCATATCCTTCAATATATTACGTAATTTGTCCCTTGCTCTAAACAGCCTCGATTTTACAGTTCCCATGGGCACACCCAAAATTTCAGAAGTCTCCTCATAGGAAAGTCCTTCTATATCAACGAGAGTTATAATTTCTCTCTCATCAAAATTGAGTTTTTTCATTGCTTCAAAAAGTAATTCGTGCCTATCAGAGTAAAAACTTTCAATCTTGTCATCTTTAAAAGTGGATATATTGTCGCTTAATTCAATATTTTTGATTTTTTTATAATGCTTGTAAAGAGTATTCCTTGCAATTCGATAAAGCCATGTTTTCAAAGAGGATTCTCCTCTAAAATTCTTAATATACTTGAATGCATATAGGTATGCATCAACTACCACATCTTCTGCAAGGTTTCTATCGTGACATATTTGCATTACGGAATTAAATAAAAAATCCTGCGTAGATCTCACAAGAATTTCTTTCGCAGTTTTGTCTCCCCTTTTAAGCAATTCAATTAATTTGCTCTCATCCATTCCCAAACCTTACAAATGTATTATAATGAAATATGAAAATTTTATTAAGTTTTATTGTTGCATACATCCTTGGTTCCTTTCCTTCTGCATACGTTATTACAAAATTGAAAATAGGAGTAGATATTCGTGAAATTGGCACCAAGAACATGGGCACGGGAAATGTCTTTCACCATGTAGGAAAGATTGAGGGACTTTTAGTCCTACTTTTAGATGTTTTAAAAGGAAGCCTTGCTATCATTATTGCGATTTATGGTTTTAAACTTCCATATTATATTGCAACAATTTCAGGTATGTTTGCAGTCTTGGGACATGTATTTCCAGTTTTTCTTAATTTTAAAGGTGGAAGAGGTGCCGCAACAACATTGGGAGTACACCTTACTATTATCTTTTCTTATCTTGAGCTGAAAGGCCTTTTTGTTTTTATACCAATTCTTATAATTTACCTAATACTTATAGCAATGACAAAATCCCAAGTTATTAGCTTGTTTTTCCTTTTTCCTGTATATCCTTTTTTACTTTTTGCCGTAACAATGGACTTCAAATTATTTCTTGTAAATATAGTTTTTACGATAATGGTTGAACTATTTGGGTTTCCAAATTTCAAAAGAGAGTTCAATAATTTTATTACCTTGAAAAGGGGTTCTTCATGAGGAAAAGAGATACAATAAAACTAATAAGTTTATTCATTCTTATCTTCTTCGTCTCAAGTTTAGCGGGTGTTTTAATTTACCTTAGAACAAGGGAATCTGAAACATATACTGTAAAGTTATACTTTTACGACCCAATCCCTAAAGAACTTGTCCCTGTAGAAGAAAATTTTAGAGGATCAATTGAAAGTATAACAAGACAAGTTTTTGAAACCTTAAAGGCTCCAAAAGTTTCAGCATATTTTCCCACAATCCCAAAGGAACTCACCCTTGATTTTGCAAAATATCAAAATCAAACGCTTACAATAAACATTTTAACAAATGGTGCAAAGAAAACAGCTAAAGAAGAATATATTGCATTTTTAAGTCTTGCGAATTCTTTAAAATCAATAAAAGGAGTAAATAATCTAAAAATTCTCATTAATTCAAGGGAAAACGATGTATTTTTGCGATATGTAAATATAAATGAAACACTCTCAAACCTTACTTCAACTCTACCAAAATTTAAAACTGTTTACCTTTATTTCTTAACGCCCGATCTAAACTATCTTGCAGTCGAAAAAAGAGAGATTCTTGACGCCGATAAACCGGAAGTTCTTGCAATGGAAATTCTTAATGAGCTTTCATATGGCTCAAACATTGGTCTTGTAAGTTTGTTAAAACCTGAGTATGTGAGAAGTATCGAACTAAAATCAGGTGGTCTTGCAACTGTAAATCTTTCAAATAGCATAAATCAATTATCACTTGGAAGTTATACCGCGAATCTTTTTGTTTTGAGTATTGTAAATTCCCTAACCGAAATAGCAGATATACAAAAAGTTTCCTTTAATATTGATGGAAATAAAATTGACACACTTTTTGGGACAGTTGATGTAAGCTTACCACTTGCAAGATTCAATGCAATGCCGAATATATCTTTTATAATTCCGTATTATGTTCTTCCGTTAAATGGAAATGTTGCTTATGTTCCTGTTGTAATTCCTACAAAAACAACGGACTTAACAAAAATTTTCGAAGAATTAAAAAAACCAAGGGAAAACTTAAAAACTTACCTAAACGATGTGGATATTAAAAAAATAGAAGTAAAAGGCTATACCTTAAAAATTGTGCTTGCCTCAAAAAAAGTTCTAAGTGCAGAAGAAATTGATTACATCAAAAAACAAGTTTTCTTAACAACAATGGAACTTCCAAATATTAATACTCTTGACTTAACAATAGGAGAGGAGGGATTCTTATTAACAAGATGAAAATAAAAGGAAAAGGTGTATATTCTAATGGAAAGATTTTAAAAGACTATGGCATTGTTATAGAAGAGGGATACATAAAAGAGATTATTCCAAACAGCGAAATCGGAACTAATGATAACACAATTTCGGTTGATGGTTTTATCTATCCTGCATTCATCGAATCGCATGCACATATTGGAGAGATAGCAAATATACTTTCCCATATAAACGGAGAAAATTTTTCATTTGACGAAATAATCTCTGCAATTGAAGATCGGGATGTTTCTTTCATATTCAATGTAAACTTCAATAAGCTTTCAAAGGAGCAATTTAGACACCTATTCAATCTTGATAAGAAAATATACATGCAAAGCAAAGATGAGCACTCAGTATTTGTTTCAAAGAGGTTCCTTGAAAGCACTTCAATAAACTGTGAATCAATCGATAAAAACTCGCTTGTTTTCATTGACAATGAATTTATAGGTATTTTCAAGGATAACGCCATTGGCTCTGTGAAGCATCTAAAAGAGATAAAAATAGACGAATCAGTGCTTGTAAAAGTTGAAGAGTATTTCCTATCACGTGGAATTGTAACGATTACAAACTTTGACTTTTACATAAAAGACTATCTAAAGGATAGAAAAATTCGAATTGTGCAAGGCATACAAAAAGACTACTTAGACGATGCAATACTGGAAGGCATAAAAACTGGTCAAGGAAATGATAATTTTGTATATGGACCTTTGAAAGTTTTTCTTGACGGCTCTCTTGGCTCACAAACAGCAAAGATGAAAGATGATTATCCCTTTAAGGGATTGCTTCTTTTAGAAGAAGGTGCTTTCGATGAGATTGTAAAGAAAGCAAACGAAAATGGAATACTTGTTGCAGTCCATGCAATTGGAAGTGAAGCGGTTCACATTGCCTTAAAAGTATTCAATAAGTATAAAGGACTTTCAAAGATGAACCGTATAGAACACCTTCAATTTATTGACCAAAGCGATTTACCTTTATTAAAAGAAACTCCATTTATCCCATCTATGCAACCAATTCATGCAAAGGGAGATGTAGATCTATACAAAAAGTATATGCAAGGTTTTAGATATGCCTATGCTTTTAATACAGTGCTTAAATCAAAAGGTTTCTTGATTTTTGGCTCTGATGCACCAGTTGAAGATGCCTCAGTATTTTATGGAATTAATGCTGCAGTAAAGCACCCGTTGTTTTACGAAGAAAGCATTCAATTAGATAAGGCAATAAGTGCATATACTGATTGGGGCGGAATTTACAATTATGTCCCGAATAGAGGAAGTATTGAAAAAGGAAAACTTGGGGATATTGTTATTTTGAAAAATGAAATTTTGGAAGATAATTTATTAAATAACGAAATACTTTCCGTTTTTAAGGGAGGAGAAATTGCATGGACGAAATAGAAACAAAAGTACTTGCAACAATTACAAAGGATAAATACCTACTTACAAGAGGGCTTGCAGAGGGGCTTGAAAAAAGTCTATTTGATGCGCCTGAAACAAGGACTTTGTTTGACTATGTTGTTTCAAGATACTCAAAAAATGCTCAACAAATCGACATTGATCTTTTGAAAGAATCCCTTCGCGAAGATGGGGTTTTCACAACAAAAATGCAAGAATTAATTAATGCGATTCAAAAAGAAGAACCTCTCACCCTTGAAAGCCTGTTTATATATATAGAAACACTCAAAAGAAGATTGGGTGAAAAAACCCTTATAAACATTGCAAAAAAGATTGAAAACTATGTTGAATCAAAAGCAAAAAAAGAAGATATTGTTGAGTTTACGGGAAACATAATTGGTGAACTAAGGGAAATTATAACAGGAAAGACAAAAAGAAAAATCTTACCTGTTAGAAGTTATCTTATAAGATTCACGGCGGAACTTGAATCAAGGACGGAAAATATTAATCCAATACTTGGGTATTCATTGGAACCTTTCTCATGTCTTAATGAAACTTTATCTGGAGCACGAAGAGGGTTTTACTATGCACTTGCAGGAGCACCACGCAGAGGGAAAACGAACTTTATGCTAAAGCTTGCAACTTCTATTGCCATGAATGAAAAAATACCTGTACTCTACTACTCGTGGGAGCAAACTGAAAGAGTCCTTTTCTTGAGAGTACTATCACAAGAAACCCTAATTCCGCCTTATCTTCTTGAAACTGAAAGAATTTTCGATGATCCTGATCTTTCAGAGCGCTTTAATCAAGGCTATGCAAAGGTTGAGCAATTTATGAATTATATGTATCTTATCGAAGGAAGAAGAGAAGATACAATAAACAAAATAAGAAGTCATGCATTGTCAGTAATGCAAGAAAATAACACAGATAAAATTGCAATTTTTATTGATTATCTACAAAAAGTACCTACAAATATTCTTTATCAGGATCTTGCTCAACAGGTTGACGAAGTCTCAGGAGGCATTGCAAACCTATCAACAGAACTCAATGCACCCATTTTTACAATCTCATCTCTTGATAAAGAAGGCGCAAAACTCGATACAGAAGAGAGTAAAACGCGTCCAACAATGTTTAACTGCACTGGTGGTGGGGATATAGAGTATGATGCAGATGTTGCAATGGTCCTCACAAAGGATTTCAAAGATACAAATGTCCTTTACGAAAAAATATATAATGCCTCAAAAGAAGGTCGTATTGATCCGAATAGAATTCCTCACTTTGACATTCTAAACCTTTACATTGATAAAAATAGGGATGCTCCCTTTGGTGGAAACATCATAATACAGTACCTATTCCTTATCGAGGATAATACTCTTGTAGAAATTGGATATAAAGATATAGGTGAAGAGAGAACCTATGCAAAAATTTCAAAGATATTCGAGTGGATGCTCGAAAATGGTTATCTTGTTAATATGAGATGAGAATAGCATTAATTATAATTGGGGATGAAATTTTAGACGGTCTTAGAGAAGACGAAAACTTTAGAGTTGCAAAAAAATATTTAAAAAATAAGGGTTCGTTAGATTTGCTTATTTTCGTAAGAGACAATCTCAATGAATTGAAAAGAGTTCTAAATTTTGTAAAAAATTCGTTCGATATAGTTTTAACTTCTGGTGGCTTAGGGCTTACACCTGACGATATAACTCTAAGGGCTTTTTCTGAGGCCTTCAATCTACCGCTTGCGAAAAATGAAAAGAAACTGGAAATAGTCAAGAAAAACATTGAAAGAGTTAACGCAATCCAATACACAAATTTTATAGACGAACTTTCAGAAGGCCTTTCAGGAAGCACTCCAATAGAAAATCCAAAGGGAGTTGCGGCTGGTGAAAAGATTAAAATTGAAAACACTACCTTTTACATTCTTCCAGGTGTCCCAAAAGAATTTGAGGCAATACTAAAAATAATTTTAACTGACTTTACAAGTAATAAAAGGATTAATAAAGTCGAATACGAAGTTGATGAAAAAGAAGCACGCCTTATAAAAGTTTTAAGGGAAGTTGAATACAATTTCAATGTTAAAACTGCATCATACCCACCGATTCACGAAAAAGAAAAATTGAAGATAATTCTCTACGGAAATGGTTGGCTAAAGGAAGCAAAGGACTATTTTGAAAACACTTTGAAAAATGCAAAAATTCCTTTTAAAGAAATTAGCCCCAGCCACACCTCATAACCCCCCACCTCAAAAGAGGTATTTGGGGTACCTTCCCTCAAAAAAGAGGGAATGTTTGAGGTTGTAGCCAGGGTAAGAGTATTTTACAAAAAATTAAAAAATTTGCAAACTTTTTTATAATTAGATTATGAAAGCAAAGGCATATGCAAAGATAAATTTAACGCTTGAAATTGTAGGTGAAGCAGGAGAATACCATGCCATTGAATCGGTATTCCAAAAAATAGGTCTTTTTGATGTTGTTTCAGTGAAATTGGGAAAAACAGATTCGGTTATTTTTTCTCAATCAATAAGAAATGTGACATCAACTGTTCACAAAGCACTTGAATTATTCAAAGAAAGAGCAAAAGTAAAGGAAAATTTTGAAATATACATTGAAAAAAACATTCCAATGGGAAGCGGACTTGGTGGTGGAAGTGCAGATGGAGCAGTTACACTTCTTCTACTTAACGCAATGTTTAAGAATATTTTTTCAAAAAACGATCTCCACCAAATCGCAAAAGAGGTTGGCTCTGATGTACCATTTTTCCTTTACTCAAATACAGCATTGGTTAAAGGAGTTGGTGATATTGTGCAAGAACTCCCAAGCCTAAAAGAGTTCTATTTTGTTTTGGTTCATCCCAAATTCCATTTCAAGACAAAAGAAATGTATAGCATGTTCCACGAATATGGAAAGTATTCAGATGGAAGTAGAACGCTTGCGATGGTTGAATTAATAGAAAAAGGGAATTATTCTGCAAAAGATATTGACAAACTCTGTTATAATGATTTTGAAATGATGCTTTTAGAGAAGTCAGAAAAGTTTGTTGAATTTAAGAAAGTTCTTGAGACAGTTGCAGAAGTAAGATTTCACCTTACTGGATCTGGATCAACGCTATTTGCAATTTTTGATACCAAAAAAGATGCAGAAAAAGTTAAGAATACCCTTGATAAGTTTAAATTTGATTCGGACATTGCAAGTTCTCTTGTCTAATTAGAGATTTTTTACTCTCTCAATATATTTTTGAACATCAAATTTCTTGTATATTGAATTCTCACTCATATATCTAACTTTTCCAAAAATTGGGCGTTCCTTAAAGGGTCTGTCGTGCTTTCCAAAGCACCACGCAATGCCTGCGTAGGAGTTTGGATCTCGCCCATCTAAAGCATATTTGTTGTTTAAGTCTTCAAGGAACTTAAAAGCAATTTCTAACGATTCGCTCCACTCAATTATTTTCTTCCCCCAATACATTCTTATATAACCATGCATTTTTCCAGTTTTTACGAGTTCAATCATAGCCGCATTAAAAAGTGGATCATGAGTTTCAGCATTTTCAAGTTGTGAAAAAGAATATCTATATGGTCTCTCATCAAATTTGTGATTTTGTAATGTCTCATACGCCCACGGCTGAAGCCCTTCAAGTCTATCGTAGCGCGAATTGTAATAAACAAAATTAAAAGCAAGTTCTCTTCGAACAATTAACTCATCAAGAAAGGCTTCTTTTTCGATGTCCTCAACACTACTATCAAGAACCGTTAGGGCAATTTCAATTGGAGATATCTGACCAAAATGCAGATATGGACTTAAATTTGATGTAAAATTTTCCGAGAAATTATTCTTTTTTTCAATATATTTTGACAGTTTATTCTGTACAAAATCCTTAAGAAGTTCTTTTGCGTTACTATAGCCACCCACAAAGTAGTGAGTTTCGGAAACATTATACCTAAAGTGAAGCCGATTTATTGAATCCTTCGGATTTCTTATGTCAAAAGAAAATAAAATTTCCCTAAAAGGTGGAAAAGAAATCTGAGGAAAATCTAATGGTACGAGATAATCTTTAAGATTTTTTTGAATTTTCTTTCTTATTGTATATGCTCCGTATTCCTCCTTATTTGAGGTAACCTCAACTGGCACAACTACATTATCCTCAACAGCCACCACAGGGACCTTAATCTCTTCCACAATATTCTTCCGCCATTCTCTTAGAAACTTTGTATATCCCACATCCATAAAAAGAATTGAAGCATTCTTGGAAAATTCTAAAACGTGCTTTACGGGATCACCAATATGCACAACAAATCTTATGTTAAGTTTTCGAAGCTCTTCATAAACTTCTTTAAGTCCCTCGAGCATAAAAAGGAAATTTCTTCTGCTTCCATAGGGAAAATTTTCGTCTATTACAAATAAAACAACAAGTGGTTTCTTAAGTTCGTTTGCCTTTTTGATCGCTTCGTAAAGCGCAAAATTATACTTAACCCTCTGTGAGGACTGCATCCAGTAGAGAACAAATCTTCCGTAATTATTAATACTCATATCTTTTAAAATTTTAACTCTTGCCATTTCGTTAAGTTGTGAAGGGGGGACAAAATCCCCCCCCTAAATTACTTTGCCTTTTTCGTAGTTGTGGACTTTTTAGTTGTAGCTTTCTTTTCTTCTTTTTTTGTGGTTTCTTTTACTTCTTTCTTTATTGTTTCTTTCTTCTTTGGGGCTTCTTTTTTCTCGGTTGCCTTTTTGGTCTCTTTTTTAGGAGCTTCGACTACCTTCTTTTCTTCGGTCTTCTTTGCTTCCACTGCACTTTCGGTATTTTTCTTTTTGCAAGCCATTTTTACCTCCTTTAATTCTATTTTATAATAAAATAAAAAAATGCAATAGTTTTTAAAGAAAATTATTTGACTTTTTGGAGGTTTTTATGGAGAATTTCGCAAGACCAAAAGTTGTCCTCAGTAAGTGCATTAATTTAGAAGCAACTCGCTATGATGGTGGCATCATTAAGGATGAATTTGCAAAAAAGTTAGGAGAATTTGTAGAATATATTCCTGTTTGTCCAGAAGTTCAAATAGGCCTCCCTATACCAAGAGACCCAATAATCATTGTTAAAAATGAACCCGATAAACTCATACAACCAAAAACAAAAATAGATCTAACACAAAAAATGCATGAATTCAGCAGGGGGGTTCTCAAAAGTTTGAATGAGGTAGATGGCTTTCTTTTAAAAAGCAAATCTCCAAGTTGCGGAGTTAAAGACACAAATTACTATAAAGATTACGAAGGCAAAGAACCTGTGGGAAAAACTTCGGGAATGTTTGCAAGAAAGGTAATGGAAATGTTCAAAAATTATCCAATTGAAGATGAAAAGCGCCTCATCGACAGAGGAATAAGAGACCTATTTTTAACAAAGATCTTTGCATTTGCCGATATAAGGACATTGAAGGATAATCTTACAAAGTCAAATCTTATTGAATTCCATGCAAGATACAAATTGATGCTTATGACATACAATCAAACAAATTTAAGAGTACTTGGGAAGATCATATCAAACCTCAAAGAAAACGAAATAGACGCATACCAAAATTACTCACAAATTTTCAAGAGTTCTTTTAATAAAAAACCATCGGTAGGTGCACATATTAATACACTGCTTCATGCTTTTGGATATTTTAAGGATAAACTTTCACCAAAAGAAAAGGCACACTTTTTAGACGTAATCGAAGACTTTTCAAAAGGAAACATAGATTTATACACTCCTATTGAACTCATTTTGGGTTTTGCTATACGGTTTAACGAAGATTACATCCTTAAACAAAAATATTTTAATACTTATCCTAAGGAACTGAGGCGCCTGTAATAGTTGTTTCTCAAAATTTCTAATTCTACTTCCTTTGGGACAAGATAAGTTATTGATAAGCCATTTTTTATTCGCTCTCTTACCAAAGTTGATGAAATGGAGAAGAGAGGATGGCTCAAAGTAAAAATTTTATCTTTGAATCCATTGAGATTTTCAGAAACAAATTCTCTTAGGGTCAAAAAATCGTCGTTTAATCTTTTTGCAACAATAAAGTAGGAATTTCTTAGAACCTCTTCGTAGTCTTTCCAGAGAGTAATCTTTAAAAACGCATCTTCCCCTATAATGGAAAAAACCTCAACATTATCTTGTGTGAAGTGCTTTAGCGTGTCTATGTAATAGGAAGGCTCAGGCCTTTTAATTTCAAAATCCGAAACTTCAAAGTGATCCTCATTCTTTATCGCCATTTTAACAAGATTATAGCGTATGTTTTTATCGAGCAGATCTTTTTTAGCAAAGACAGGGTTCCCTGTTGGGACAAAAATTACCCTTTCGAGGCCAAAAAGATAGGTAGCCTCCTTTGCTACAAATAGATGTCCTATGTGGATTGGATTAAATGCACCACCATAAAGCGCAATTCTAATCTTCGTGGTAGATGAATGATTTGCTTCCAATTAGAACTCTATCCCCTTCCTTAATTCCTCTTGCTTTAAGAATTCTATCAAGGCCAATCTTATCAAAGTATCTCAATAGTTCATTAACTGAACCTGCCCTATTAAAATCGGTGAGTTCTGCACGCCTTTCGAGTTCTGGATTTGATACTTTAAAGGTATTGTCATCTAACTTCTCCACAATAATTTCCTTATTTCGGTCAAGTGTAAATTCCTTAACCTCTTCCTGAGGCTTTTCTTCTCCTATTTTCGTTTCTTTCACAAGTTCATATAATCTTTCGAGAACTTCCCTAAGACCAATTTCGTCTAATGCTGAAATAAAGAAGACTTCCTCGTTTACTCTTTTAAAAAATTCTTTTAACTCCTTTGTCCTTTTTACCGGCCAGGTATCAATCTTATTTATGACTATTATTCTCTTCTTTTGGAGGAGCTGTTCACTATAGCTTCCAAGTTCATTTAAAAGTATTTTGTAGGTTTTTTTAATGTTTTTCCTATCAGAACCATCTATGAGGAACATTAAAACTTTTGTCTTTTCAATGTGAGACAAAAACTGATTACCCAAACCCTTTCCCTTTGACGCGCCTTCAATAAGCCCAGGTAAATCTGCAATTGTAAAAGATCTTAATTCATCAAGCTTTACAACACCAATTTTTGGGGAAAGTGTTGTAAATGGATATGAAGCAATTTCAGGATGGGCATTACTAACTTTTGAGATAAAAGTTGATTTACCAGCATTTGGAAGCCCCACAATACCAACATCAGAGATGACTTTAAGGATCAGTTCAAGGTCTCTTTCCTCGTATGGACCGCCTTTTTCGGAATAGTGAGGTGCTCGTTCGGTAGATGTTGTAAAAGCTTTGTTTCCCCTTCCGCCTTTTCCACCCTTCGCAACAACAATTGATTCTCCGTCTTTATTCAATTCAGCAATTACTTTTCCCGTATTTCTGTCAATGATAGTGGTGCCAACGGGGACTTCAATTATCAAATCCTTCCCGTTTTTTCCATGTTTGAGGCGACCACTTCCATTTTCTCCGTTTTCTGCAAAGAAGTGCTTCTTGTATAAAAATTTCTGGAGGGTTGTGAGGTTTTGATTGGCTTTGATAATAACATCTCCACCTTTACCTCCGTCCCCTCCATCAGGACCACCTTTAGGAATAAACTTTTCCCTTCTAAAGCTTATTGCACCGTCTCCGCCTTTTCCAGAGCGAACTCTTATATAAGCGTGGTCAATAAGTGATTTTTTAAGCGGTCTCACTCTCTAAGACATCAACCTTTGTATACTTTCTTGTTTTTGTAAATTTGACAATACCATCTTTAAGGGCAAAAAGCGTCCAGTCAGAGCCAATACCTACATTTTTACCAGCTTTAATCCTTTCGCCTCTCTGCCTTACAATAATATTGCCTGCTTTTGCAAACTGTCCATCAAATAACTTAACTCCAAGATATTTTGGGTTGGAGTCTCTGCCGTTTACTTTACTTCTCTTCTTTCCCATGTTAGTTTACCTCCCCTACAATCTTATCAATCGTAATCAAAGTGTAGGGTTGCCTGTGTCCCTGCTTCTTCTTGTTTCTTGTCTTGTGCCTGTAGAAAAAGACAATGATTTTCTTTTCTCTTCCTTGTTCTTTAATAGTCCCCTCTACGTAGGCATTCTGAACCTTTGGGTTTCCAACAACAACTTTTTCTCCATCTTTAAGAAGGAGCACTTCGTCGAATTTAACTTTGGTGCCTATTTCTCCTTCAATCTTTTGCACCTTAATTGTGTCACCTTCCTTAACTCTATATTGGTGACCGCCAGTTTTAATAATCGCTTCCATAATAACCTCCTTCCACTACAGAAGGTACTGGGGAAACCTTCCGTAAGTAGTTTAACTCCAATCAAAGTATTATAATAAATAACCTCCTTTTTTGCAAGTTTAATAATTTGTCCTTTGTGAATATACTTATCCACAAAGATCCTTGAAATTCAAACTCCTTTTCGCTTAAAAGGTTTTTACAATACAAACACTATGGTGATTGTCTTATTTATAGGATCCCAATCTACTTTTCCTCCCAAGTTCTCGCTTATAAATCTCAAAGGTAGCATTGTTCGAGAGTTTATTATTTCAGGAACTACTTTGGGATTGTCTGGGTCAATTGGTTTAATTTCAGAAATTCCACTCCCTCGAATTTCAACGGTTGCATTGGGCTTTCCAATCCAAAGTGTAATTACAGCAAAATCTGTTTCAATATAGACACTCCTATTGTTTGCATTCCAACTAATTGTACCTCCAATTGATTCTATAATTGGTCTTATTGCAACAAGAGTTCTGCCATTTTTAATAACTGGAGGTGAATCGAGTTTTTTAACGACTCCATTTACAGAAAAACCTTCTTCTCCTATTTTAAGAATAATTTTATATTCAATTGGTTTCCGTTCAAAAAACACTGTTATTTTATGATTAGTGCTGATCTTTGTAAAAGTATATGAAGTTTGCGGTCCAATGCTTATATTATCGACATTTACATCGGCAACCTTCATTCCCTCATTTGGTATAAAATTGAATGTTTTAGAATCACCATAATAAACTCTTATCTTACCTACAGGCTCAATATTGCCGGGACCTACAGAATTTGCTTCAATAATAAAAGTTTGTTTTTGAAATTCGGCAGTTATTGTATGATTGCCTAAAACATTTAAAAAGCCATGTGTAAATTCCTTTCCGACAGATTTGCCGTCTACTAAAACATCCTTTATTTCATATCCAAAATCGGGAATGATCGTAAAAATAACACTCTCATGGGGGTTAAGAGTAATAATTCCTGAAGGTACAATCTTACCGCCCTCCCCTGCTTTAGCAACAATACAATAATTCAATTTCTCAAATTTTACATATATCTTGTGGTCTTGATTAATATTTGACAAGGTGTAAGTAAAGCTTCCATTATCAAGTTGTGTCACACTGTTAATAACTGAAATCCCATCTAAAAGAACATCTTTTACAGTAAAAAATTCGATAGGTTGAAAGGTAAATGTAAGCGAATCCCCCATAACAACAGTTGCCTTTTCAGGCGTTATTTTCCCATAACCATTTGAAGAAGCCTCAATATTATATTTATAGATTGGTGCAAGCAATGAAACTACGGCCTTTATATGAATTTCCTCTCTTCCTATCTTTTTATTCATATTCATCGTCAAATACAATGGATTATCTTTATAAATTTGTTCATCTGGAGAGGATTTCCAATATAAAAAGGAAAAAGGTAGCTTTGGTTTTGCGGTTAATTTTATAATCTCATTTGGGGCATAGTGTGATTTTTTAGGTTCCAAAGTAACATCACAGGAAGAAGATCCCTCAACTGAAAGAATATAATCGTTAAAAACATACAATTCATCTCTTGCATTAACAAATAGAGTTCCGTCGTTTGCAATTACAACAGGTGAAAAAGTTCCCGATGGAAGGTTATATTTCCACCTCAACTGTCCATTCTTAGTTATTGCATAGAGAGTGTTTTGTGAAGTAACAGCAAAAATTGTCCCGTCGCTTGAAATTGTACAACCACTTTGAATAGAACCATTATTTGTAGTAAAACTCCAAAGCAATTTACCAGCTGAATTTATTGCATATACTTTACCGTCAGCATCCCCAATATAGACATTACCTAACTCATCTACAGCAGGATTAGAAGAAATCAAGCCTGTTTTATAAGTGAATACAACCTTCTTATCCTTTATGGCAAACAGAGTTCCTTCATTTTTCCCATTCACCGCTGCAAAAAGCATATTATCCTTCGAGGCTAATAGATAGGCCCCATGCGTTACAAGCTGATTTGTAAGCAAAGGAAACTCCCATACAACTTTCCCGTTTGTATCAATTGAGTACAAACTACCAAGATCATTTAATGTATAAATAAGTGAATTTGAAATTATGGGTGTTTTGAAAGTTGACATATCTACAAATACTTTCCAAATGAGTTTTCCGTAAGAATCCAGGGCATAGAGGTAGCCTTTCTCCGTTAAAAAATATATGTTGTTACCATATACAAGAGGAGTATTAATCCGTGAATCCCCAAAGAACCTCCAAACAATATTTTTATGGACAATATCATAGCCTGCTAAAATTGTGTTAGTCATTGTAAATATTAATAAGTTATTTAAGATAACAGGACTTGCATACGGAATTTCACCGCTTCTTTTAATCAAAGAAACAATCCCGCCATAGTTGTCAAAGATACAAAGGTAAGATGCAGAGTTTACGAAGATATAACCATTATTTAGCACAAGCACCGAAGTAAAGGGAGAACCTACATTAAGCTTTCCTTTAGGGATACCCGATACAAACTCTGTACTAAATGGATAAAACCCTGAATGCCTCTCATCAAAGAGAAAATTATTACACGATGCATCACTCAATTGGCTCTTTGCAGGTGAAAAGTGTGGAAAAAGAATAAAAAGCAATACAAAAATAATAAAACACACAATTGATTTCTTCATTTTGCCCTCCTTTTATTTATTAATTCCACCAATAATATTATACAAAAAAATTTTTTGTTAATAATATTTATACAATATCAAGTTTCTTTCAATAGTGCAAATGGCAAAAAGAAAATAATAAAGGCTATCCATTTTGGAGGATAGCCTTGTCAATATATAAGTTATATTTATTAGTGGATATAAGATCTTAGCTTTATACTGAGTTCTTTATAACCATCTTCGGGTGAAATCTTTTGAAGGAAAATCTTTTGTAATTCTGCACCAATATCAACATACGCTTGCGTCCATTCTTTTGTAACTGGTTCAATTAAAGCGTTTGGCAATTCATCAAAACCAGCTCTTCTTTCAGGATGATTTGCAATGAAATCTTTTAAAAGAGGTAAATCAAGTGCACTTTTTCGAACAGGTAAATATGCTGTATCTATTGACCATCTGGCTGTTTGATATGGGGAGGTAAACCATTTTACAAATTCCCATGCACCCTTCACAGTTTGAGCATCATATCTATTTCCAAAAATCACCACGTTTGCACCCGAAAGAGTTGTGTATTGTCCTTTTGGTCCAGCTGGAATTGGAGCCTGTGCCCATTTGAATCTACCACCAACAGCTTGATCTACATATGTATATCCAACAACACTTCCAAAAATGAAGGCACATTTCTTATTTCCAAAATCTGATTGGTAGTCGTATCCGTTAGTAAAATGCATATAACCATTTTTATAAAGTTCGTTAAGCAATTTAACAGGAGCAAGGGCGTTTGGATCTTTATCAAACAACACATTTCTATAATCATCTGTAAGGACTCTTCCACCCCACTCATACACCATTGCATACCAAACATCAACGATTGCATCAGATGAACTCATTCCTAAAGATGCACCCCACTGCGAACCGTCCGGTTTTGTGAGAGCCTTACACATTGTTGCAAATTCATCCCAAGTTCTTGGAGGATGGTCGAAGCCTGCTTCTTTAAGCATTTCGATGTTGTAGTACATAACCTCGACACTCTTGTTAAAAGGCAT
>NZ_JBLOBF010000015.1:0-25814 GCF_047785965.1 Caldisericum insulae | reverse complement strand
TTTAAAACCTTCTTTAACTGTAATGTTTCTTTGTTTTGGCACACCATACCAACCTGCATTCACTATAAAATTGACAGCAATTTTTTGAAGGATATCTTTTCTTGTATCTTTAAACAGATTTACAACATATTGTTTTGTGGGAGTACCCGAACTTATTACATCGAGGACATTTTTTATTTGGTCTTTAAACAATTGGTCAAAGTGAAGCGTATTTGAAAGTCTATAAAGTGTTTCAAAACCCCTCTTGAGATTTTCTTCAGGATTTTTATAGACATAGCCAATAAACCATTCAATAGTCCTTGACAAAGCTCTTCTCTTTATTTCATCTCCTATACTCATCTTGCGCCTCCTTTAACCAAATTTTTGGTTTTTTAGGTAATATATTATACACTAAAAATTTTTTTGAAAAAATTACTTGTCAAGATTATTAAAAGAAACAAATCAAACTATTACTTAAATGAGGAAAGACATTTACTTATAACTCCGAGATTAGTGAGGCAAGACTACACTTTTTGTTCATCGTATATAATAGTATGGGCAGTGAGTAAGAGGAACATACTCTTTAAAAGTGCATCGTAGGAATTGTTAAAGGTATGTGGGGAAGTGATGATTTTTCTTCTGCCATCCCGAGGTAAGCGACCTGCGATTTCCTACTTTTAATGGAAGTAAGAGGGAGAGAATTTTAAATCTCCATCTAAATAAGAAATTCCCAGCCTTCGGCTTCGGAATGGTGCCCGAAAATCTAAAATGTTTCCATTTTTAGGAGGAAGTTAGAAGGGAAGGGCAACCTCCCTTCTAATATATGAGATATATTGCTTTGCTCGATATGACTTTGACTTCTGGGGAAGCAGGAAAGAATGATCGCCCTTTGTTTAGTATTAGCTAAATTACAGCGGGAACTTACACATATCCAAAAAGAGTATTATCTATATTATGAAATACAAAAACTTATGGGGCGATTTTCGATGAATACAACTTTTATGGTTATTGGATTTATGATCTATCAAATCTTAAAGAGGAGTAAAGAAAATTCCATCTTGATAGCTAAAAATTTGCAGAGGAAGAAAGTGATACTGAAAAAGAATCTTATAAAAAGGATTTCATCAAGGATGTAAATAATAGAAAGTGTTTGGAAGACAGCCGAATTTTACATCTTTGAAAAATCTGTAAGACATGTCCTTGACCTAATGGTAAAATTTGATAAAGAATGGGGCAATTATCTCAAGGAGTTTGATAAATTTGACAAAGCAATAGGCGATTTGAGAGATACATATAACAAATTAGTTACGACAAGAAAGGACAAATTGGACTCAATCTTATCGGAAATTGAAAGTAAGAAAGCACTAATGGATAAAGCCGAGAATGGAGCAGAGGAAAAGATAATTTAATCCAAAATGATTACTTCTTTGTTAAATGGGTTTACTTGAATAACTGCAATAAATCTTGATACGAAATCTTTTGAAACATAAACAGGTTGATTTGAGGAAAATATTAAAATATCAGGAATTTTATTGTTTGAAGTATATTCCTTATCATTTATAAAAACCGTGCCTTTTGTTATTTTAAATTTATTTCCATTCACTTCAAATTGAATGCTTCCGTTTGCAAAAGAATACTTAATGTTTAGCGATGATAAAATTTCAACAAGTGGTAAATAAATCGTACTGTTCTTAAAAATTAATTTGTCTTTGAAAACCAAATACAGGTTATTTACTGTATAGAACTTTTCGCTTGGGTTAAAGGTTAAGAGGTTTAACTCGTTTATCGTTTTGAATGTAAAACCCATTTCCTTAAGGTTCTTAACGAGAGCTTCAAGGTATCCAAGACTTGAACTGATGTCAAATTTTATCAAATCATGTCCTGCATATAATCTTTTAAAGTCTCTAAATGGATGGAAAAAGAAACTTACAAATTGAGTGCTCCTTGCACTAAAAAGAATTCTCTCAACATCAAATTTGCTCTGAACCAATAACTGTGGCGTTGGTATAAAATAAACTGGCTTTTTGTCACTCCTTAAATCATAGTGAACTGAAATTGTTTTGGATCTTCTAAATCGAAAATCAGGCTCGTAAAAAAGAGTAAAATACTTTGCAAACACTTTGTATTGAGATGGTGTTGCAGTGTAATGTGGCGTTTCCCAGTAATAAAATTTAATTCCAGATTTTTCAAATGTTTCTACTGCACTCTTCATATGTTCCAAAGCATAAGTATCCGTTGAACACTCATTGCATTTCCCAAACTCAAAATCAGCAGTTGAAATTCCTTGTCCATGCTGATGAGTATAGCCATGAATTCCGATAACTCCACCACGAGTTGCCATATATAGAATTGTCTCTCTAAAAGCCTTCATTTCAGGACTATTGGGATCGCTCATATCAAGGCTAATGTGTTCTTGAGGATTTATATAAATAGGGACAACTGAAACATGAAATGGCACATGTTCACTATAAAGGTAATCTGCAGTTTTTCTTAGGACTTCAAGACCATTTTCCTGTATTGCATACCAAGGACTTACATCTTCAAGCCTTATAAGCGCTATTTTGGGTTCTTTAAGATTTATATAGGTTTTTTCGCTTGCAAAAATCGTTTCGCTTACATTAAACAACAATAAAAAAATAATAAAAACACCAAGTATTTTCTTTTTCATGTTATAAGCAATTATATCAACTTGCTTACAGAATTGCAAGAGTTTTTAAAACAAATAATATAATATCCTTAGGAGGTAAAAATGAAAGTTTTGGGACATAGAGGCTGTAAGTATGAAGTTGAAAACACAATTCGAAGTTTTGAGAGAGCCTTTGAACTTGGTGCAGATGGAATTGAGCTTGATACACAGTCAACCTCGGATGGAGTAATTGTTGTGTCTCATGATGAGAACCTCAAGCGTGTTTTTGGTGTTGATTTCAAAATTCAAGAGCACACACTTTTTGAACTTGAAGGTATTACAAAAGATGGAGAAAAAGTCCCTACACTTGAAAGTGTCCTTGAAATTGCAAGAAGTAAAAACAAAATAGTAGATGTAGAGTTAAAAAATCCTAAAGATCTTGAGGCTGTTTCAAAAATCGTCCAAAGTTTTAATTACGATGGATTTTTTATTTCATCTTTCTACCACAGCGCAATGCTTGAAGGAAAAAAGCGTTTTCCAAAAATTCAATTTGCGTTTCTATATGCGCATGTTCCCACGGATATTTCTCTCTACGCAAAGGAGATCGATCTTTTAAAACCAGAGGTTGAATTTGTAATTCCGGAATATAAAAATTATGCTTCGATTACTATTCCATGGACTGTAAATGAGAAAGAAGACTTTGAAAAACTCCTTGCTTTAAATATCTTCGCGGTTATTTCTGACTATCCTGATAAAATCCTTGCATTTATTCGTGAGAAACAAGCTCATTAAATAATTTGCTAAAAAAACTAATTAGTGTTATAATTCTATTATGTATGATTTAATATATTATATATTACAATTTAGTATAAAAGTGAACTTTAAGCAGTTTAATTTTAGGAGGTATATATGCGGAGTTTATTAAAACTCTATGGAAACCTGAAAAAATATTGGTTTCTTATAGTTCCAGCAATTATTTTTATCTATCTTCAGGTCAGAGCAAACCTTGAACTACCGACAATTATGATGAGGATAGTTAATGACGGTATCCTCCCGGGTGATATAAATTACATCTGGCAACAGGGAATGTTTATGCTTGTTATAGCTGGTTTGGGAATCCTTGCTTCAATTGCTGCTAACTTTCTTGCCTCTCACGCCTCAATGGGACTTGGAAGGGATATAAGAAGTAAATTATTTAGACATGTAGAAAGTTTTTCTCTTTCAGAATTCAATAAGTTTGGTGCGTCGACACTTTTGACAAGAACCTCAAACGATGTAGTTCAAATTCAACAATCCACCCAAATGCTCATTATGATGCTTTCAAACGCTATATTTACAGGCATCGATGCCCTAATTCTTGCATATAATGCAAGTCCGTATCTTACGAGAGTTTTATTTGTTGCAATCCCTATAATTGCTCTTGTAATTGCAATTTTCATAAAACCTATTACAACACTATTTTTACTCATCCAGAAAGAAATTGATAAGATAAACAAAGTTGTAAGAGAAAACATAACGGGAGTAAGAGTCATAAGAGCATTCAATAAAATAGACTACGAAAAGAAAAGATTTGATAATGCTAATCTTGACGTAACCAACACATACATAAAGGCAAATAGAATTATGGCAGTTCTTATGCCTCTTGCAATGATTAGTATGAACCTTGCAACGGTTGCAATAATTTGGTATGGTGCAAAGGGAATCGATCTGGGAAATACAAATCTTGGTTCGATGGTTGCGTTTATTCAATATGCTATGATGATTCTTATGAGTATTGTCTTCCTTACGATACTTTTTGTAATGCTTCCCCGTGCAGTTGCCGCAAGTGAAAGAGTTGTAGAGGTACTTGAAACACCAATTGAAATTAAGGATCCTGAAACACCAAAAGCATTTTCGGATGAAAGGAAAGGAAATATCCAATTTATTGATGTTAGTTTTAAATATATAGGTGCAGAAGAACCTGTTCTTCATAATATCACATTTGAGGCAAAGCCAGGCGAAGTTATGGGTATTCTTGGAACGACAGGAAGTGGTAAAACCACGCTTGTTAACCTAATTCCAAGACTTTACGATGTGACCTCGGGGAGACTCCTTATTGATGGTATTGATGTAAGAGATGTACCACAAGAAGAGTTGAGAAAGCGTATAAGTTATGTACCACAGCGCGCGGTCATCTTTACAGGAACGGTAAAGGAAAATATCAAGATGGGTAAACCTGATGCAACAGATGAAGAAATTATTGAGGCAGCAAAAATTGCACAGGCACATGGATTTATAGAAAGATTACCACAGGGCTATGATACAATTATTTCAGAGGGTGGAACAAACCTTTCGGGCGGACAAAAACAGAGGATTTCAATAGCAAGAGGAATTTTAAGAAGAGGCGATATATTTGTATTTGACGACTGTTTTTCTGCACTTGACTTTAAAACTGAAGCAAAATTGAGAGCAGCACTTAAAGATATTATAAAGAATTCAACTGTTATTCTTGTTGCCCAAAGAGTTGCAAGCGTTATGAATGCAGATAAAATTGTCGTTCTTGATGAAGGAAGAATCGTTGGTATCGGAAACCATAAAGAACTAATGGAGACATCAGAAGTTTACCGTGAAATCGTCTTCTCGCAACTATCACAAGAAGACCTTGTAAGGGAGGGTTTAGTATGAGCGACAAGAAAAAAGAAATTCAACAACCAATTGGTCCAATGATAATGGGCGGAGGGCAACGCGGCTTAAGAGGCGCTGTTGAAAAACCGAGGGACTTTTGGAGGACCTTTAAACGCCTTGTAAGATACCTAAAGCCACAACTTTTAAAGTTGACCTTGATAACCATTCTTGCAATTGCAAGCACTGTCTTTATGGTATATGGACCAAGGATAAGCGGAAATGCTATTAATGAAATCACAAATGGATTTATTGCACAAAACCTTGTTAATGGAATTTCAAAAGCACAAGAGCAGGCAGTTCCTAAAGTTAAAACCATGCTCGATGAGTTAAACAAGGCAAAAATACAAGCAGAAAAGATTGCAGAAGCACAAGTCTTAAAACAATTCGAAGGGAAACCAGTTCCACAGAGCATGATTAACGAAGCAGTGGCAAAAGCAAAAGAAGAAGCAGATAAACAAGTTTTAGCACAATTTTTATCGAAGGCAGGCTTAACAGAGGAGCAATTCAATGCAATTCAAAAATTTGTTAGTTTTCCTATTATAAATACAATTTCTGATTACAATCAACGTGCAACTGCCGTAAAGGAAATAATTGATCTGAATAAGAGTTTATCCCTTGATAAACTTTCCATATTTATGGGAAGTGAAACAGGCTCTACAGCTCAGATGAAGAATTTTAAGTTTTCAGAAACAGACCTCACAAATTCGCTTGATATAATCAAGAAAAATGGGGGAAGAATACCTTTTGATAGCTTAGGACAAATTCTTCTTTTGCTTATAGCTCTTTATGTGTTAAGTTCGTTCCTTACATTCCTTGTCCAGTATATAATGTCAGATGTTGCACAAAAAACTACATATTCTCTTCGAAAAGACCTTTTTGAGAAATTAATGAGACTTCCTATAAAGTATTATGACTCGCACTCAACAGGTGATATTTTAAGCCGTATGAGTAACGACCTTGACACAATTTCAACAACACTTCAGCAGAGCATTACGCAAATTATAACTTCAACAACACAGCTTATTGGTTATTTAATAATGATGATAACAATAAGTGGTAAACTTACAATTATTGCAGTTTTAAGTTTGCCTGTTTATTCTATTACTATGTGGCTCATCATTAGATTTTCTCAGAATTTCTTTAGACAACAACAGAGCCACCTTGGACGCCTTTTAGGTCATGCAGAAGAAATGTACACAGGTCATGCCGTTGTAAAGACTTACAACAGAGAAAAAGATTCAATTGAAAAATTCGAGACTATAAATAAAGATCTCTACAATGCTAACTGGAAAGCACAATTTTTGACAGGCATAATGATGCCAATGACAAACTTTATAAGTAATATTGCATATGTGTTTATTGCAGTTTTTGGTGGAATATTCGTTACTCACAATGTTCTTAATCTTGGTGATATAACTGCATTTATTCAATATTCAAGGTCTTTCTCCCAACCAATAATCCAAATTGCAAACATTTCTAACGTTCTGCAGTCAACGATGGCATGTGCAGAGAGAGTATTTAATGTGCTTGATGAAAAAGAGGAGATTCCAGATCCAGAAGATGCAATTGTACTCTCTAACCCACGTGGTGAAATTGTATTTGATAATGTCGATTTTAGTTATATAGAAGAGAAGCCGCTCTTTGAAGATCTTAATCTTGTTGCAAAACCTGGAGAAATGGTCGCAATAGTAGGTCCTACAGGGGCAGGAAAAACAACCATTGTAAACTTGCTTATGAGATTCTATGAAATTAAGGATGGTGTGATATGGTTTGATAGGATTGATACCAGAAAAATTAAGCGTGGAGACTTGAGAACAAAAATTGGAATGGTTTTACAGGATACTTGGCTTTTTAATGGCACTATTAAGGAGAACATTGCATACGGAAAAGATGGCGCAACAGACGAAGAAGTCGTCCAAGCTGCAAAGTTAGCTCATGCTGATAGATTCATAAGAAGTTTACCTCAAGGATATGATACAGTGATTAACGAAGAGGCATCTAATATCTCTGCAGGTGAAAAGCAACTCATAACAATTGCAAGGGCTTTTCTTGTAAATCCGACTGTGTTAATCCTTGATGAAGCAACAAGTAATGTTGATACAAGAACAGAAAAGCTCATTCAAAAGGCAATGGAAAAACTCATGCAGGGAAGAACATCTTTCGTTATCGCCCACAGGCTTTCAACCATTAGAGATGCAAAGACAATCCTCGTTATGAATAACGGAAAAATTATTGAGCAAGGCACACATGAAGAACTTTTAAAGAAGAAAGGCTTCTATGCAGAACTTTACTACGCCCAATTTGTTGGTGCATTTGATAGCGAAGCAATCCCTAATCCAGAGGCATTGAAAACAGAAGAGGGGGTAAGTTAGTTATAATGCATAAATATTAGTGATTTTACAATTGCCCCGAAGGTCAAATGATTTTTCAGATGAAGTTTATTTAGAGATCTTTTTATCTATATTTAATAGAAGATCCTTTAGAAAGAAGTAAATTTCTCCATTACTCTAAGGGGTAAAAGTCCCCCTTCAACCATTAGAAAGGGGGGTGCCCCTTTCTAACTTACCCCCAAATTAAAGTTATTATTTGGGGAAGTATTGAGAAGGCGGTTTAGTGCCCCCTCAAAATATGGAGATTTCTCAGTCGCTTACGCTCCTTCGAAATGACTCGTTGTGTCATTCCGAAGCCGCTTATTTGTCATTCCGAAGCCAATTTTCATTTGTCATTCCGAAGTGGCAAAGCCACGAGGAATCTCCAATATTAGAAAGGGAGACGCCCCTTTCTAACTTACCCCCAAGGCTTCCCTCCAACTCCTCTAAAAGGAGGAGAATCCTCGTCACTTCGTTTTTCGGATTTACAATTCTTTGGTGTATTTGAGGGGGAGTGTTGAGGGGGCGAAACACCGCCCCCTCAAAATATAGACACTCACTCAGAACTTCATTTATCACAAGAAGAAAAAGGTCTTTTGGAATGAAGTTAAAGAAGATTTAGTAAATGATATACGACTAGTAAATTGTATAAAGGACGCCCTATACTTTCAATTTAAATTCTTCTGTATAATGAAGTGAAGGGGAGGAATTATGGATAGAAAAACGAATAGAATTTTAATTTTTGTGGTAATTGTTTTGACTCTTATTTCTATAAGTGAGGGCGTTTATATCTTTAAATTGAAACAAACGACAAATGAATTACAAACTCCCAATGCAAGGACCAAATATTCAAGTTTACTTGTGCCATATCGTGAAGGTATCTTATGGGGATTTGCAGATAGAAATGGAAATATCGTAATTAAGCCACAATTTGAGGATGTATGGTTCTTTACCGATGGACTAGCAAAGGTAAGATTAAAAAGACTATATGGATTCATTGACGCAAAAGGCAATTTCGTTATTAAACCGCAGTTTGAAGTAGTTCGTTCATTTTCTGAAGGACTTGCACTTTTTATGAAAAACGGTTTATTTGGTTTTATTGATACAAAAGGAAATATGATAATTGCTCCACAATTCGAAAATGCAATGGATTTCAAAGAAGGGCTCGCCCCAGTGAAGAAAAATGGACTTTGGGGATATATTGATAAGAGTGGAAAATTCGTAATTGAACCTATGTATACTTTCGCATCAACTTTTGAAAATGGCATAGCACATATTAGTTTTAATGGAATTGATGGCTACATCAATAAGAACAATCAAAAGTTTTTCAAAGATAACTAAAGCGAATTAACCAAACTCATTGTGATTGCACTTAAAAGTGGCACTGAGAAATTATCATCCTCAAACGGAGCAAGTTCTGCAAGAGTTGAAACAATTGCACCAGTCAAAAACACGGCAATGCTTACAAGCCCGAGTTTTAAATAGATTGCGGCAATGAGAGTATTCGTCAAGAATGCAGCGATTGTGCCTTCAAGAGTTTTTTGGGCAAATATATGAAATTTTCCAATACTAACACCGATGCTCCATGCAGAAAAATCACCAAAAATTGTAAACATAATTGCAAGGGATCCAATTGGAGGCGAAAAGAAAGACAAAGTCATAAAAGCACCAAGTAGAAACATTACCATTGATGAAATACGTTTTTCTTCACTTCCTTTATATGGAATTGGTGCCTTGAAGTTTCTTTTTGAAAAGCGCAAAGTCTCAAAAATTACAAATGTCAAAAATACTATCCCAAGAATAATAAGCGTGTATAATTTGTAAAAAAGTACCCCAACTGCAAAAATTGAGGCTAATGGCCTTAGCCACTTCCTTGAAAGAAGTCTCTTTTCTTCTACGCTGATGTCTTTAAGCTTTTCGTGAAGCAAATATTCAACTCTTTGCGCAACGCTATAAAGCCCTGCAATGAGAAATGCAATACTTTCCACCCGAATACCATAGTAAAGAATAACCGAAATAATAAACAAGGGCAGTACAAAAAGAGTAATTGTATTAGCAGAATGCCACTTGTTTCGCATAAAAAATAAAAGTGCAACAATAAGGGTTATTGGAATAAACACATAGGCAAAGCGCATATCATAAATAAGAAGAAGCACGAGTGCATAGCCCATAATGCCAATTGACGCTGCCATACCACGGCCACCCCTAAAGTGAAGGTAAAAGGGTGCGATATGTCCCAAAACTGATGCAAAACCCGAAGCAAATGCCACAGGCAAAGACGCCCCCAACTTTAGTGCAATAAATATGGCAAGAGGTGATTTAAAAATATCGTAAATTCCAACAAGGATCGCAAACCTATATCCAAAAAGGTTTGCAGTGTTTGCAATACCAGGATTTCTTGACCCCGCTTTTGTTACATCAACTCCTCTAAATTTTCCTACAAAATATGCAGGTAAGAAACTTCCAAGAAGATAACCAATAATAACCGGAAGGATCACTTTTAAAAGTATTTCCATATGCACCTCATAAAACTTTTAGAAGATTTACGATTACTTTATTTTATATGTTTTTTCACAAATTACATATAATATGCATATAGGGAAGAGAAAATGATAAAAATTGTTGTGGATTCAACAGCTTATCTTGGTAAAGAGTTTGTGGAATTAAATGATATTAAAGTCGTACCCATAAGGATCTTCTATAAGGGAAGAGATTTTAAGGAGGGTGAAGAAATATCCATAGAGGAGTTTTATCAATTCCTCAAAAATGCAGATGAATTTCCAAAAACTTCGCAACCATCTCCAGATGATTTTATTAGTGTCTTCAAGCCCATCCTTGAGAAAGGGGATTTTGCAATTTCAATTCTTATTTCAGAAAAAGTAAGTGGCACAATAAATTCTGCAAGACTTGCAATAGAAACTCTTAAAACAAACACAATAAAAATTATAGATTCAAGATCTTCAATCTATGCGATAAGATACCTTACAGAACATGCGTTAAATCTGATAAAGAACGGACTCGACTTTGATACAGTCTACAATGAAACAAGTAAGGTTGTAGAAAGGCTAAGAGATAGATTTGCTCTAAGCGAAATAAGATATTTAGGTGCAAGTGGACGCATAAAAAAAGAAATTGCACTCATTGGAAGTGTTTTAAGTGTAAAGCCCGTGTTCTCTTTTACAAATGGCCTCATTAAACTTGAGGGTATCTTTAGAAGTTTTAATAAAGCAAAAGAATACCTAAAGAAATTTATAACAAATGAATTCAGAGAGTTTGGCTTAGAGAAAATTGCAATTATGTATGGATTAAACAAAGATGAAGCAAATGAATTTGGAGAATACATAAAAGAAATCTATGGATTGAAACCAGACATTATTCAGGTTGGTTGTGCAATTGGAAATTATGCAGGACCAGAATGGCTTGGCATAGGAATACTTAGAGGTAAAGCATGAAGATATTCGAGTTTTTAAAGAAAAATTATAAACTTTATCTTATAAACAGTGTGCTTGCAGTTTTAATTTATTACACTTCAAAAATATACGATTTGACGAACCATGCAACTTCATGCGTTCATGTGCTTTTGACGCCACTCGATAAACTTGTGCCATTTATTCCCCAGTTTATTATAATTTATAACTCTCTTGAACCTATTATTTATATTACGCTCCTTTTCTTTTTCCTGTTTCATCCTCGCATATTTACCCCTCTTGCGATTTCTTTTATCTCTCTATTTCTTGTTAGTAATTTTGTGTATGTTGTTTTTCAAACATATGTGCCAAGACCTAATATAACCTACGGAGCGAATTATTTTGTAAATCAAGTTGTAAAACTTTATTCAAGTGATAATCCATATAATTGCTTTCCAAGTTTGCACTGTGGAACAGCTGCGCTAGTTTCCTCGGTATGGTTTGTAAAAAAGAAGTACAGAATAATTGCATATTTAATATCAATCTGGGCAATTTTAATAATCCTTTCGACACAATTCTTAAAGCAGCACGTTATTGCTGATATCATTGGTGCACCGCTTGCAATAGGAATTTTCCTTATTTTTTATAATGTTTTTAATCTTGAGCAAGAATATTAAAGAAAAATTTATTATTTGTCAAAAAACACAATTCTAATCTTATTTTAAAGCCCACAAACTAAAGAGAGGAACCAATAGAAGACTATTGACATTTTTCTAAACTTAACTAAAATTCACACAAATTAAGAGGAATATATGGAAAACATTATTTTAATTTTGGCTACAAGAAAATATGCTAAAAAACATACCCGCACAAGAGCGCCGGCGGGTTGATATAAATTTATATTGTTTTTTTATAAGCCGGCGCAAAAGGCCGGCTATTTTTAATTTATAGGAGGAAAAAGATGAGAGGATTTACAAAGGTAGCAGCGGTATTGGTAGTGTTAGTAATTTTAGCAATCTTAACTGGCTGTGCAAGTTCAGGACAGGTTAATGGAGTTGTGAAGGACCAAAGTGGAGTAGCAATCAAAGGTGCAACTGTGTATTTAAACGACCTTCAAACTACAACAGATGCAAACGGTAAATTTGCATTCAGTAATGTAAAATCAGGGGACTATGTTTTAAAAGTTGAAGCAGAAGGTGCAACACCTTATCAAGAAAACATCAAGGTTTTAGGAAGTGGTATTTCAAAAGAAGTTACTCTTAGGTTTAACTCCCTTGCAAGGGTAAAGAGAGCAGGAGTAATTGTTTTCGGATCTGACACAACTTATGCACCCTTTGAGTGGATCGACCCTAAAACAGGAAATGCCATGGGTTTTGACGTTGATCTTGCAAATCTTCTTGCAAGTAAAATCGGTGTTAAAGCACAGATTGTCACAGCAGACTTCTCAGGCATAATTCCTGCCTTACAAACAGGAAAGTTTGATGCAATAATTTCAGCAATGACCATCACAGATGAAAGAAAAAAAGAAGTTGATTTCTCAGATCCCTACTATAATTCTGGACAGATTCTTGCAGTCCAATCAAGCAATAACTCAATAACAAAGCCAGAGGACCTTGTAGGAAAAACTGTCGGAGTTCAGACCGGTACCACAGGTGAAGAGGCAGCAAAAAAGATCAATGGTGCAATCGTTAAAAGTTACCCAGATATTCAACTTGCACTTTCTGACCTTGAAATCGGAAGAATAGATGCCGTAATAAACGATCTTCCTGTGTCGCTCTACTATGCAAAGACACATCCAAAGGTAAAAATAGTAGGATCGCTTTTTACAACTGAGCAATACGGAATTGCATTTAGGAAAGATGAACCAGAATTAAGAGACGCAATAAACAATGCCTTAAAAGAAATTAAAGCAAATGGTGAGTATACTACACTTTACAAGAAGTGGTTTGGCACAGCGCCACAATCAATTCCATAGAGGTGATTTTTTATGCAATTTAGATTAGACTTATTTATTCAAACGTTACCATTTCTCCTCCAAGGACTTAAGACAACTCTTGGACTAACTTTTCTTGCAATGGTTTTTGGTATAGCATTTGGTCTTGTTATTGCATTATTGCGAATTTCAAAGAGCCCTCTTTTACGGGGGCTCTCTTCAATTTATGTAGATACCCTGAGAGGGACACCACTTTTGCTTCAAATTCTCATCGTTTATTATGTCTTTCCAGGATTTGGACTTAAACTTGATGCATTTACCTCAGGTGTAGTTGCACTTTCATTTAACTCAGCTGCATACATCTCGGAAATTTTTAGAGCAGGAATTGAATCAATATCATTTGGACAGTTTGAGGCAGCAAACTCGCTTGGAATGAATTATTATCAAACGATGAGGTATGTAATCCTCCCTCAAACGATAAGAAGAGTAATCCCTCCAATTACAAACGAAATTGTTGCTTTACTAAAAGACACTTCACTTGTAATGATTACAGGAATAGCAGAACTTACCTATAAGTCAAAACAAATTTCATCTGCAACAGCAAATGTACTTACACCATACCTTGCGGCAGGAATTATTTATCTTTTACTTACAATTCCTTTAACAAGACTTTCACAAAATCTCGAAAGGAGGTTTGCAAAAGGTGATTAGAACAGTAGATTTAACAAAGAGATTCGGAAACATAAGAGTTTTTGAAAATGTTAACTTCGAAGTAAAAAAAGGTGAAAAAGTGGTAATAGTTGGACCATCTGGCGCAGGAAAAAGCACATTCCTCCGATGTTTGAATGCTCTTGAATTACCTACATCAGGAGAAATTTACTACGAAGGTAGTCTTATAAATCCAAAAACAAATCTTAACAAATTAAGAGAAGAAATAGGGATGGTTTTTCAGCATTTTAACTTATTTCCTCATCTTACAGCAATTGAAAATGTAATGCTTGGACCTATTGTTGTAAAGAAAATAGATAAAAACCTTGCAAGAAATATCGCAACAAATTATCTTAAAAAAGTGGGGTTAGGACAAAGACTCAACCATTATCCAAAAGAACTTTCAGGTGGAGAAAAGCAAAGAGTTGCAATAGCAAGAGCACTTGCAATGGAGCCAAAATTAATGCTCTTTGATGAGCCAACCTCAGCACTCGACATAGAGATGATTCAGGAAGTGCTTGATGTAATGAAAGAGATTGCAGAAAACGGAATGACAATGGTTGTAGTAACACACGAGATTGCGTTTGCAAAGGAAGTTGCTGATAGAGTTGTTTTTATGGCTGATGGACGCATCGTTGAAGAAGGAAAACCTTTAGAATTCTTTGAAAACCCACAAACAGAAAGGGCAAGAAGATTCCTTAGAAGTGTTCTTAGTGTATATAGCGTTTAAGTTTGAAAATGTTAAAAGGCAATATTGGTAAGGATTTTTAGAATATGCTTGTAAGGGTCTAAAATTTTACGCTTAAAGAGCAATTTTAAATTGCGTGTTTAAGACCTTGCATTTGCATGCGTTTAGAGAGGCAAAAATTTGTTCAAGGTAGTTTAACCCATTTTAACTCTAAAAATCCTCTCTAAATTGAAAATTTGATAGGGTAATAATCAAGTTTTAATGCTGGTTCTACAGAACAATGCGGGATTTTTAAGTTTGATTTCTATCTAAGGTAAAATAACAAATTGAGTATTTATGATGGTTTTTAATATTAGTGGATTTTGTTATACCCATAAATATTTTTTATGCTTAAAAATAAGTAGGAGAATAATGTAGTCTTAGTTTTATTTTACCAAAAAGGCTTAGAATATGCTTCATGAAATTGCTGGAGGGGAGCTTCCCACCATTTAAACTGCAAAGATGTCTCACTGCACTCGACATGACAACCATTTTGAGGGAATACAACACCGCCCCCCAATACTTCCCCAAAAAACAGTCATTTCGAACAAAGTGAGAAATCTCCATATTTTGAGGGGGTAACAACCCTCAACACTCTCCTAAAATACACCAAAGAAATGTAAATCCGAAAAACGAAGTGACGAAGATTCTCCTATTAAATGGAGGAGGGACACCCTCCCAGAACTCCACCCATACGACGGAGATTCCTCGTGGCTACGCCACTTCGGAATGACAAATAAGCGGCTTCAGAATGACACAACGAGTCATTTCGAAGGAGCGTAAGCGACTGAGAAATCTCCGCCTTTTGGGGTAGTTCGAAGGGGGACTTTTACCCCTTCAATATAAACAGAGGAGATATCTCGCTTCGCTCGATATGACAATTATTTTGATGGGGTAACAACCCCCCTCAACACTCCCCTAAAATACACCAAAGAATTGTAAATCCGAAAAACGAAGTGAGGAGGATTCTCCTCCTTTTAGAGGAGTTGGAGGGAAGCCTTGGGGGTAAGTTAGAAAGGGGCGTCCCCCTTTCTAATATTGGAGATTCCTCGTGGCTTTGCCACTTCGGAATGACAAATAAGCGGCTTCGGAATGACACAACGAGTCATTTCGACGAACGTAGTGAGGAGAAATCTCCATATTTTGAGGGGGCACTAAACCGCCTTCTCAATACTCCCCCGAGACTGAGGAGATTCCTCGCCTTCGGCTTCGGAATGACACAAAGAAACATTTTTCGGAATGACACAACGAGTCATTTCGAAGGAGCGTAAGTGACTGAGAAATCTCCGCCTTTTGGGGAAGTTCGAAGGGGGACTTTTACCCCTTCAATATAAACAGAGGAGATATCTCGCTTCGCTCGATATGACAATTATTTTGAGGGGGCAACAAATCGCCCCCTCAACACTCCCCGAAATACACCAAAGAATTGTAAATCCGAAAAACGAAGTGACGAGGATTCTCCTCCTTTTAGAGGAGTTAGAGGGGAGACTTTCAAATCCCCCCTCAATACTTCCCGAAATAATAATTTTGACTTTGGAGTAGGTTAGAAAGAGTCAACCTTTGGTATCAAGATAAACCTATTAGAGCCACTATCTAATGCCTTTTGCAATGCCCTTACCTCGGGAAGACTTTCATCCAAGTTAGGTATGTAGAAAACAACTTTATTTGTCTTTGTATAAATTTATTAAGATATTTCTTCATCTACAAATTCATATTCTTCCAATAAATCTTCAATCTTAGCTTTTATCTTTTTTTGCCATTTAAACCTCCAAATTCCCAAAAATATAGGTTTTATGCAAGCTTTAAACAATCGTTAAAAGTGTAAATTACTTTTCCTTTTGTTTCAATTTTCATCAACGGGTTTAAAAATTCCATATTGACTTTGTGCTTTATAATCCTTTTTTCATAAACAAAAGAACCAATAAACTTTTAATCACCTGAATATCTTCCATGCGAAAGTTGTTCCTAAGATTTTTCTCATCAACTAAAAAGAACATGCAAGATAAGAATTGGAAGCATAGGCTAAACAAACTAAGTACTGATTAATGAGTAAATTTAAATTAAACTTGGCTAGCGCACCAACAACAAAAAATATTATTGGGACGATATACAAATAATATTTTCCAGAGGTTATCCAGATTAGCAAACCAAAATTAACAAAACTTGCAACATAAAATAACACAAAAAGTATATGCTGTATACCAAAACTTTTACTACCGCTAAAAACAGCAAAGAAAGTTAGTAAGAATGATAATTCATGCATAAAAAGTACAACATCGAAATTTACTTTACTGCAATCAATCGAATTAAAGAAAACTTTAGTTATTGGAATAATAAACGGAATAAATTGTATTACTAAAAAGAAACCAGAGCAACCCAAGATAAAGTATTACTTAGATTAATAATATTTGGAATAATAACAGAAGAAAGAAAAAAAAATTATCACATACTTCTCATAAGCGAGAGTTTTTTCAAACATTTTTCATAATCCATTTATACCTCCTTCACCAATAATCATAGTAAAAAATCAAAAAGAGAAAATTTAAAAGCTTTTTATAAAATGTAAGGTAAACCATAGATTTTCTGCTTTTAATGAGAAACAAAAACTTTCTATTTTGCTTTGAATTTTTGTAAAAGACGTTTGGCGGTTTCGGTTAAAGCTAAACCACCTTCGCCTGTTTCCCTCAATTCAAGTGGCATTCTTTCGCCAATGCGTTTCATTGCAATTATAACTTCATCGAGAGGGATGAGTGTCTTAATACCTGCAAGAGCCATCTCAGCTGAGGCAATTGCATTGACTGCACCCATTACATTTCGCTTGATACATGGAATTTCAACAAAACCTCCAATTGGATCGCACACAAGACCTAAAACATTTTTCAATGCAAAAGCTGAGGCACTTTCAATTTTATCTATATCATCTGAAAAAAGCGAAACAATTGCACCCGCGGACATAGAGGACGCTGCACCAACTTCTGCTTGACATCCATGGCGCGCACCAGACAAACTTGCAAGGTTTTGGAACACTTCCCCAATACCACCTGCAACAAAAAGTGCTTCAATTAATTTTCGACGATCAACTCCCTTTAACTTCGCAACTGTAATAAGCGAACCTGGTAAAACGCCACAGGAACCTGCTGTGGGTGCTGCAACAATTCGCCCCATGCATGCGTTCATCTCAGAAACTGCAAGGGTATTTAGAATGACCTCAGTAAATTCAGGTGAAAGTAGATGAAAATTACTACCATTTATGTATTCTTTTAATTGATAAGCCCACCCATTTACAAACCCTGTTTTTGAGACATTTTTATTTTTAAGCCCTTTTTCTATTGATTCCTCCATTGCAGAAAGTGTTCTATCCATCTTACTTATCATAAATTCTTCTTCTTTTCCCTCGTTTATTGCTTCATAGTGGATAAGAAACCTTGATAGAGTAAGCCCTGATGAACTTACCTTTTCCTTCAACTCTGCAAAACTTTTAAATTTTATCTTCATAATATCTCCCTATAATTCCTCAAGCCTTTCAACTGTTATTGCTTCTTTTATATTTTTATTTTCAAAAATCAAGGGAAGCCTATCTTTTGGAAAATCTGCATCAAGTTTAAAAACGGAGAGCGATTCACCTATAGAGGAATCCCTCTCAATTTCTGCTTTTGCAATGTTAATACCCGTATCAGCAATTACCTTTGAAACGTGTGCAACAATACCTGGCACATCTTTTGCAATAACAATAAGCACAGGATGTCTTCCAAAAAGGTTTACATTGTAACCATTAATATTAAAAATACGTATCAAACCCCCACCTATTGATTCGCCAAAAATATAGAAAGGTTCTCTATTGTTATAAAAAGTTATTTTTGCAGTATTTTCTGGAAGCTCCTCATTAATACCCATAAAATTAAATTTGTAATTTATCCCCATTTCTTTTGCAATGCCAAACGCATTGAGGATGCGTTCATCATCAACATTAAAACACAAAATGCCTGAAAGTATCGCAAGATCTGTGCCGTGCCCAACTCCTGATTCTGAGAACGAATTAAAAAGATCAATCTCAACAAGATCGAAAAGCTTACTAACACCATAAATACGCCTTGCATATTTTCCTATTCGAACAGCCCCTGCCGTGTGCGAACTTGATGGCCCAATCATTATAGGCCCAATAATCTCAAAAATTCCCATATAGTAATTATACTTCAATTTATATTTTGTTAATGATCTAAAAAGTGATAAAATGTATTGATAAAATAGGAGGTGATAAATGTTACAACTAATTCTTTATTTAGTCCTTATTCTTGTCGTCATTGCGATTGCTCTCCGAAGTGTAATCGTCGTGCGACAGGCAACAGCCGCTGTTGTTGAAAGGCTTGGCCAATATTCAAGAACCCTTAAACCTGGCTTGCATGTTCTCATTCCCTTTATTGAAAGCGTAAGAAAAATTGTTGATCTAAGGGAACAGGTATGGGACTATCCTCCACAAGAGATAATCACAAAGGACAATGTTGTTGTGAAAATTGACAACGTTATGTACTATATGGTAACAGATCCTGTAAAAGTTGTCTATGAAGTTCAAGATGTAGACCAAGCGATTTTAAAACTTACACAAACTGCAATAAGAAATGTTTGCGGAAACTTAACGCTTGATGAATTGCTTACTTCAAGAGAAAAAATTAATGAAACCTTAAGGCAAGACCTCGATGTTGCAACAGACCCATGGGGCATAAAAGTTACAAGAGTTGAAATTAAGACAATTATGCCGCCCCCAGAAATTCAAGAAGCAATGACTAAGCAGATGAAGGCAGAACGTGATAAACGTGCAACAATACTTGAAGCAGAAGGCATAAAACAAGCAGCAATTCTTAAGGCTGAGGGTGAAAGGCAGGCAAAGATCTTAACTGCAGAAGGTGAAAGGCAGGCGCAGATTTTAAGAGCAGAGGGTGAAGCACAAGCACTTTTAACTGTTGCAAAAGCAAAAGGTGATGCAGCAGAAGTATACTTCCAAGGAATTCACAAAGGGAATCCCACAAAAGACATTATCGCTATTAACTACCTTGAAACATTAAACAAAATTGCAGAGGGAAAGGCAACAAAGATATTCCTCCCTTATGAGTCTTCAGTACTATTAGGTTCGCTTGGCACAATAAAAGAAATCTTCTCAAAAGAGGAAGAAAAAGGCGAAAATGAAAAGTAATAAGCCTAAAAGAAGGCACGTATGAGCAAGTTAAATTTAACTATTTTTTGGATTATAGTTGCGGCATTATCCGCAATCATTGAAATAAATACTTTAACATTCTTTTCAATCTGGTTCAGTGTTGCTGCAATAATTTCTCTTATCTTTAATCTCCTTGACTTTGGAATCACCGCACAGATTGTCGTATTTATTGCTTCCTCTTTAGCTCTTATCCTTTCCTCTGAATTCTTACTTAAAAAGAAACTCAAAATAATAGGATACAACTATAAAACAAATATTGATATGATTATAGGTAAAATAGGAGTAGTAACTAAAGATGTAAAAGACATAAGTTATAGCGGAGAAGTACTTGTTGAAGGTCGATATTGGACAGCAATAAGCGAAGATGGAAGTGTTATTGAAAAAGGGAAAAAGGTAGTCGTAACTGGAGTAGAAGGAGTAAAGCTCATAGTAAAAGAGGCTAAATAGGGGCGAAAGCCCCTATTTAGCTAGAAAGTCTGTGTGGTAATTGAGAATTTGCGGTAATTTGAGCGGTTTCTCAAAACAAAATTTATGAAAAAGATGATAAAGCAGTAAAAGTTATAATTACTTCAGGCTTAAAATACGAAGTTTCTGCAAATAGCACCACAATTGAAGTAAATCTCTATGTACTGTTTGAAGGGATCAAAATGTGTTTAACATTACAATGGATAAAGGCTTACGAAGAGTTTTTACAATTATAAAGATCGACAATAAGAAAGATGAAGTTACAATTGAAGAGAAAGTAGGAAAATATAGAAAATAATTGTCATTTTGAAAGACGAACTACTTCGAAAATTGTAGAATATGTCTTTCGGGCAATAACTCTTGCATTTGTTTGTTCAATAAGATATTCTACACCGCCATGCCATCTAAAATTAATGTAGTTTTTAAAGTGATTTAAACCTGCAATAAACTCGACAAAAATAACACCTAAATCCGAAGGAAATGTCTCCGCTGGTATTAAATAATCTGCAACGATAACTTCTTTTGCAACTCTTAATGCTTCATTTAGAAGTAAAATCCGTTCTTTTTCATCCATCTCATGAATCGACATTGAAAATGTTGCAAAGTCAAATTCTTTATCTTTAAAAATTCTTAGAACTTCTATTCCACCATGAAAAAAATTCACATTTCCAAGTTTCATCTTGGTTTTTGTTTTTAAGGCAACTTCAATCATCTTTGAAGAGAGGTCTATGCCGATTGCATTTTTGCACACCAAACTCGCTTCAATTACAAGTGCGCCTGTTCCACAGCCTATGTCGATAAGTTTGTTGCAGTTTTTAATTTCATCAAGGATTTGGCCTCTTAAACCCTTTAAGTTTGGGTCAATAATCTTTCTATAGATTTCACCATCATAATAATGAATTTTATCCATCGTGAATAAATACTACTCAAATAAGAAATAAAAGTCAATATCTTATTATTACACAAAAGATAGTTATAAAATGCACCCTAAAGATAGAGTAAAACCGCAAGATAGTGAAGGATGCTTCCCGCAAGGACAAAAAAGTGCCAAATAAAGTGATTATATTGATACCTTTGAAAGGCATAGAAAAACACACCAAGCGTATAGGTTAATCCTCCTGCAATAAGAAGAATTAATGCACCTTTAGGAATACTTGCAACAAGTGCCTTCCAAGAAAAAATTATAAGATAACCCATCACAAGGTATGTCGTAGTAAAAAGCACAGGGAATTTTCCAACAAAAAATGCTTTTAAAACAACACCAGTTATTGCAAGCACCCAAACGATAATAAAGATATTTCTGCCCAATGTCCCCCCAATTCCAATAAGAGAAAACGGAGTATAAGTGCCTGCAATAAGAAGATAAATTGCCGAGTGGTCTAAAAGCCTCAAAATTCGCTTTATTCTATCACTTTTCACATTTATGTAAAGTGCATGGTAAAGAGTAGATGCCGTATACAGAAGTGTCAAAGTTATTCCAAAAATTAAATACGCAAAAAATTTTATTGAATTATGTGATCCCACCCCTTTTATAATAAGCAAAACAAGACCTGCAATACTTAGAGCAACGCCAACACCATGTGAAATGCTATTTCCTATTTCTTCTTTTTTATAAAGAGGCTTTTCTTTGATTTTCATGAATTGATTTTAGCACGATTACATAAAATAACAAAGAAATAAAAAAGCCCGGAGACTCATATTCCGAATCCCCGGGCAAAGTAATAAAACCCTATTTAACTATCTCTGCAATTCTTGAAAGTCTCTTTTCTCGGTCTTTTACAAATCTTTCAATACCTTCAAATACGTGTTTCGGATCAAGGTGAGCTTCTTCAACTACTTCATCAACTGTGCCACCTGTTCTCCATCTATTGTCCCAATCAGAAGACAGTGAATATTCTTTAACAACTGGGTTTGCAATCCAGTGATGCATAAGCTTAATTGATTCATTTGTGATAACCATTGCATCATGGAAGAGTTTCCAAGGTAGTACTTTATCTTTATATTCCTGTGGTTCTCTTCTAAATAGTTCATAACTTGGTGCAGAAACAATTCTCACATTAAGTTTGGCCTCTTTAAGTTGAGGTATCACTTTTATGACAGACAACGTTGAACTTGTTCCCTGTACAATAACTGTACCCATTGGTTCTAAATTAGGATCGAAGTCTTTTAGTATATATGCACCATGCACTGCTTCAAAATATGAAGCAAGTCCTAAAGCTTCTCTATCTGGTATAGGAATAGCGGGTCTTGTCAAAACAAGTGCTATGATTGGTGTTTCAAGTTCAAGCGCTCTTCCCAAAAGAACAGGCACTTCATTTGCCTCAAATGGAACAAGGTCTATAATGTGTCCCTGTGGAAATAGATCTCTTACACCAGGCGCAAATATTCCAAAATGAGTTCTTGAATCATCAGCCGTTTCAGGTCCTGAATGCCCCATAACCCAGATTGTTTTTCCAACTTTAAGTTGACAGTCTTGTGCCATTTGAGAAAACAGTCTCATCATACCATATTTAAGGTAAGCAAAGGAACCATAGGTTGATGAAGCTGTGTAAAATCCTTTAAACTCATTAAATGGATCTTCTGCAAAGTTCACTGAAGCAATACCAACAGAAATACCAGAATTTACAAACTCAGTAATCTCTTGAGGGAGAAGAACTCCTTTCTTGTTGTGTACTTTATCATACCAGCCAAAGCCTGGAAAATCTCCATAAGGTTTTGCAAAACCTGAAATCTGTGTTGAATCTGCAAGATCTGCTGACATTGCTATAAATAGAGGTCTTCCATATTTTTTCCCAACATATGCATTAATCCATGAACCCCATTTTGAAAATGCTTCCCTATTTGCAGCATGAGTACCAGGTGCAAAATAAAGATCCTTAGGGTAATTTTTGTAATCATAGAGCGCCTTATCTTTTATTGGATTTTCCCCTTTAAGTTCAAACGTGGGAACATCTTCAGGTACAGTTCCTGCAATCTCTATAAGTCTATTTGCAATGAAATCAAGAAGTTCTCTATCGTTATAAACAACGCTCATTGCAACATCAATATTATCCTTGAATTGTTTATAAATTTCTTCTTCTGTTTTTGGAGCTGGTTCACCAAAACCTACGAATTTAACACCGTATTTATCTTGGAATTCCTTCTTTGTTTCCCAGAAAAGCTCTGAGTTCATTTTGTGGGGTGCACCATGGGAGGCATTGTCATATTTTAGATACCCTCTACCTTTTCTTGTCTTAAAGTATGCAGCATTAGGAACATTTGGATGAATGTTCTTCTCATCAAAGAGTTCAGCCTCTGTCTTTAAAACTTCTCTAAAGTCATTTCCATTTTCGGTGCCAATGACACGCCAACCGTGGCATCCAAACCAATCCTTTGGTGTACCATACACTGTTTCAGATACGGGATGGTCATCAATACCATAGTTATTCCAATCAATGAGGAAGAAAAGATTATCAAGCCCTAATCCCCAGGCAGAATTTACAGTTTCATGGAATCCACCTGGTGTAAGACCAGCATCACCCTCAATAACTACAACTTTAACCTTATCAAGCCCTGCCCTTTTAAGAGCAACTGCCTCACCTGCTGCGGCAGTGATTCCATGCCCTGATGGACCTGTATTGAACTTGAGGAAAAGAGTTTTACCTTCAAACTCTGCATGGCCTGAAAGACCTTTGTTTCTTCTAAAACCAAGTAAGTCCTCAGGAAGAAGCGCAAATTCTCTTCTCAATTTGAACTTTTCGTCATGAGTTTCCTCATACTTCTTTTGAAGAGCACCATTTAAAACAGCAAGAGTTGCATAGACAAGTGGAATAGTGTGTCCTGCGCCTAAAATAAACCTATCCCCAAATCTCTTTTCGGGGTATCTAATGTCGTAGTGCAAAAAGCCTGAAAGCATTAATGTAACAAACATATGCATTTTCGAGCGTGACCCACCTGGATGTCCACTTTGCCTGTAGTTAAGCATAAGATCGATTAGCGTGTCTACAACATCGCCAACTTTCTCAAGATGTTTAAGATCTTTTTCGTTTATTTCCATAATTACTCTCCTTTCCAAAAAATTTCTTTATATTCAAACTCAACATCTTTAACAAAATTAATCATTCCTTCCTCAGTTTTTGTGTGCTTGATCATATCTTTAAGCACGTAGAAAGGAATTGTTGCAACATCACATCCTATTTCTAAAATTTCTCTAACTTGCCTTGCGTTTCTTACGGATGCTGCAATTATTTTAGTAGAAAATCTGTAATTCGCAAAGATCTCTTTAATTATTGAAAGCATATGAACTCCACTTACAATTCCGTTATCATTAATTAATTCATCATCATATTCCATTCCATCAGAGGGAAAATAGTCCTCTTTTTTAAATTCAATTCCAACTTTTGCACGGAGATAATCATCGACACGCCCAACAAAAGGACTTACATAATCCGCACCTACTTTAGCCGCAAGGACAGCCTGTTCTGGAGTCATAACAAGCGTAACATTTGTTGGTATACCTAAAGATTTTAATTCTTTTACTGCCATCACACCGTCAAAATCATTTCCTTCACCAAGATTTGGATTTATGGGAATTTTAACCACAACATTATTTGCAATGTAATTAAATTTTTCATAGAGGATTGTTGCTTCCTTTACCATTTTCTCCTTATCAGTGCTTATCACTTCTAAACTCACGGGACGAAGTCTTCCTGCAGTACGCAAAATTTCTTTAATGTATTCTTCCATAGAGGAAATTTTTCCACGATACTTTTGCAATGCCTTTTTAATCAAGGTTGGATTTGTTGTTACACCATCAACAATACCCCAGGAAATCGCAGTCCTAATTTCTTCAATATCCGCTGTATCAATAAAAATCTTCATAGGTCATCATCTCCACTTTTTATGTAATAATGAATTGGCAATGCAACAAGAATAATTGCAAGTCCCACAGGTCCTGTTAAGAGCCCAAGAATGAACCAACCAAAGGCATTTCGCCCTTTCTTATGAGCAACAACAGCTGTAAGAATTGCAAAAATTAAAATAATCATAAGAATTGCTATAGGAATAATTAATACAAGATAGAACTGATTAATGCCCATTAAAGTGTTTAAATAATCTGTAAACATTTCTACCTCCTTCAGACTATTTTATCATAAGAACCTATAAAGTCCAATCATTTTTTAAAAAAACAAGGAGTGCAAAAAAAATTCAAAGACCTTTTTGCATTTCAAGGCTCATTTGTAAGAACGAGACCTCTTACAATAAGATCAATTGATCTAATCTTGTTATCGCTCGGGATAAAATTAATCACAATCCTTAATTGAGAAATTTCATATTTTTTACATTAAATACAAGAAAGTTTCTCTAAATTCCTTCTTGACAAGTTTAAGGAAGAGAATCTATTTTAGTAATATTATCGATCCTAATCTGAGCAATTCTCCAAATTTTTCGCGTGTTTTTCTTAGGTAGAGCATAGTTTTGATATGTAACTTGAGCACATAGAATTGCAAAGAGGAAATTACAGAAGAATAAAAAAAGATGGTGCTTTCACCCGTTAAGCGATAAAGCCCTATCATATTGAGATGATATGGCGAAAAAAATTGGAAAAAATTCAAAGAGAAGAAAAAGAATTATAAAGATTAATATGTCTGAATCATCTAAGGTAATGTCGAACAATAAAGAAGAAAAATATAATCAAAAAACTTGGAATTTTTTCAAAAAAGTACTAACATTTTTTAGAGGGATAAA
>NZ_JBLOBF010000014.1:0-26773 GCF_047785965.1 Caldisericum insulae | reverse complement strand
AACTAACAAATTTTATCAAAAATTTCCATATTTTAAAATCAGTAATATAATCTAACAATGGGAGGCATAAATGAAAGAATGTCCTAATTGTGGTTATCAAAATGAAGATAACGCAAAAATTTGTGTTAACTGCGGATATTATTTCGATGAAATTCAAAAAAACTTTGAATGGGTTTTGCTCAAAACGTGTGAAAACCAATTTGAAGCAGAGGTGCTATCAAATTTATTGGAAACAAATGGAATAAAAACAATGATGAAACGCCCCGGACCTATGAGAAGTGGTGGTTTAGTAATTGATAATATTGGTGCAAACCCATTTCTTGGTCCAACAGGAAATTTTGATGTATTCGTTATGAGGGTAGATTTAAAAGAAGCAAAAGAACTAATGAAAGCATATGAATCGGAGGATGAAAATGGAACTAATGAAGATGACAATGCATGAAGTAAACGAGTACTTAAAAACAAGCCAAACAATTATAATCCCAATCGGAGCCATAGAAGAGCACTCAAATGCGCTTCCCTTAGGAACAGATACAATAACAGTTGAAGCCCTTGCAAAAAGATTAGGTGAAATTAGTAATAGAATTGTAGGACCTACAATCAATGTTGGGAATTGTCATTCGATAACATATGATTTTTTGGGGACAATCTCTATAAGCCCATCAAGTCTTGTAAATTATCTTAAAGATTATACAACATCACTTCATAAACATGGCTTTAGAAATTTCTTCTTTGTAAATGGTCACGGAGGAAACATTGCACCTTTGAGGTGTTCTTTTGATGAACTTGCAAATACCCTTACAAACTCAAAATTTTTGGTTGCATCATGGTGGCTTTTGGAAGATTTAAAAGAGTTATATGACAATTCAGGGCATGCAGGAAGAGGAGAAGTCTCTATGATTATGTATATTGACAAGTCTCTTGTAAAAACTGAATTTTTAACAGAGGAAAAAAGAGAAATTCCGAGGTACTATGTAACCAACGATTTAGCAAGGAAATATATAACTGAAACAGGAATTATTAATGATAGCCAGGAAGGCTCTTATGAATTAGGAGAAAAACTCTTCAATGCGTCAGTTGAGGTAATGCTTAAACTGCTCAAACATCTTGAGGAATCTTAGGGATAATTTCAACAAATACTTCCCTTGTCCTTGGGCCATCAAATTCAACAAAAAAGATACCTTGCCAAGTTCCTAAAATAAGCCTTCCATTTTCAACTATGATAGTTCGTGATTGACCCATAATAGACGCCTTTATATGCGCATCTGCATTTCCTTCAAGATGCGAATAATTAGCACCTTCAGGAATAAGTTTAGATAGGTAATTTATAATGTCTTTCTTAACACTTGGATCTGCATTTTCGTTAATTGTAATTGAAGCCGTTGTATGGGGAATATAAACAACACATAAACCGCTTTTAACTTTTGAATTTTTTACAATCTCTTGAACTCGATCGGTTATTTCTAACATCTCTTCTCTTTTTGAAGTACGCAAGTTAATTATCTCCATATATCCACCTCTTCCTTATTTTAGCACAAATTAAAATACCCCCTACTACATAGGGGGCATAAGGTAAAATTTAACTAATTTAACCCTCTCTTTGGGCAAGTTCCCTATCAAGCATATAAAGTGCCTGTCCGTGTTCTCCAACAAGCTCTAATTTCTTTACAATTTCAAGAGTTTGAGCCTCCTCTTCAACTTGTTCATCCAAAAACCAATTAAGAAGATTTTGTGTTGAAAAGTCATTTTCTTCAACTGCAATCTTCATTATGTTTTCAATTGAAGAGGTAATAAATTTCTCATGGTTATATGCTTCGTTAAACACATCAAGCGCACCATTCCACTCAATCTTCGGCGCAGGTATCTCTTTTAGAATTACCCTTCCGCCCTTCTCATTTAAGAAACTGATAAACTTCTCCGCATGCTTTAGCTCCTCTTTATACTGGACATAAAACCAATGAGCAATACCTCTCAAGAATTTGCTCTCAAAGTACTGTCCCATTGATAAGTATAGATAAGCAGAGAAAAACTCTCTATTTATTTGTTCGTTTATTGCGTCTTGAAGTCTTGAATTAATCATAATATAGCCTCCTTAAAATTTCTTCGCCCAAAGACCGTGCTTGTTACAATATGCCCTAACCTCCATAAGATCGTCAGCTGACCAACCAATACGAGCTTCAGGTTTATCGCCTGGTTTTAGCATAATCTTTACAACTTTTCCATCTTTCTTAAATGCCTCAATCCACTCAATATAGTGATCTTGTTCCATAGGATGTGGAACTGATCCAACTTTAATAAGCGTACCATGTTCCAACTTTTCAACAACTGGAATATGTTTCTCTTGTCCTGTTTCAGATTCACTCACTTTTTCTCCGATAAGCACCATTGGCTGCCCACAGCAAACAAGAACACCTTTTCCTTCGTGCACAACGGTCCCGGCATAAAAGAAGTTTTTGCAGAGCAAAAATTTGGGTGAGTGCCATAAGGCACGAACCTTTTATGCTGTGTTAGGCGAAGAACCGTGCCTATTTTAAAAAAATGTAAGTTCGTTATATTTTTTTTTTTTTTTTTTATTTTCATATCCAATTATTCCAAAATTAGATATAAAAGATTTAGCATATGATTTATATCCATTTTGATAATCCCTGCCTACATATTTGATATAGAACTCTATATCTTCTGAATTTAATTGTTTTGCTAACCAGTGTAAATCTCCATCAAATTTTATACAGTATCCAGCATAAAATGTATATTCTTCCTTCTCCCATACTATAAAATTAGGCTTCAAACTAAGTGGTGGAACAAGTATTTTTTTACCCCAAGTAGTATCAAGTCCTTGTGAACGACCAAAAGCATACCACGCTACCGGATTTTTTTACCTTTATCTCTCAATAACAATCTATCTTTGATTGCCAGAAAGTATTTATATGTATTTGGATATAATTTTTTCAATTCTTCTTCTGGTATAATTGTATGTTTTCCATTAACCTTCTTATAAGGGAAAATTATCCATCTGTTTTGTTCCTCGTTAGGTGATTTTAGCACAGATACTTTTACTATTCTTTTCAGTATGTCTTTTCCAATTGTAAATACTCTACCATCTTTTAATTTTATAATTGCTTTATCATCTTCTATAATTGGGTCTTTAAAAATATAAAAATCATCTGCTAATGTTGTTATGCCAACATGTATTTGGGCTATTTTTCCTAATGGCATTCCTCTTGTTTCAATTTCTTTAATTCTTTTTAACACATTGTTTGATGTTAATGTCCATTTATTATAATCAATACTTGTTAACTCTATTTCATCGACATATTTAAAACTTTCTTTATATCCATTAAAGTAGTAAAATTTATTTTGTCTCCAACTCTTATCTAATATAGTGATTGCTGAATATGTGGTTGCGTCATTAAAAACTTGGTGATAATTAAAATCTACTATCTTTTTAATAATTTTCTCCTCCATAATATAATATCTTAATGTTTTAGCAGTTTCTGTCTTAAAATAAGTATTGGGTGTGATATAACCCAATTTACCTGTTCCTTTTAATAGATTTAAACCAAGTTCAAAAAAAGCAATATATATATCAGTTGAGCCATTTCTACAGAAAGACCAATCTTGTTGGATTCTTTCTCGTCTCTCCTTTCCCAAATGCTGTATTCTAATATACGGTGGATTCCCAACAACATAATCAAAGTAATTAAAATATTGCTTAACCTTATTTTTATCTAAACTGTCTATTTGTAAAATATTCCATTCAACTTTATCTATTCCATACTTTTTAATAATGTTATTTAGATAAGTTTTACACTTATAAATAGCATTTTTATCAATATCAAAACCGAATATATTATTTTGTAATGCTTCTCTAATTTTATCTGAACTTAAGTTATTCTTAATACAATCATCTAAAAATCTTTCAACAACAATTATTAAAAAATTGCCCTCTCCACATGACGGGTCTATAATCTTTTTATCATAAATGTTATTTTTATAATCAATATCATCTAAAATTAAATCAACTACCCATTCAGGAGTATATACAATTCCATTTGTCTTTTTCCGGGTAACTTTCATATACAAGGGTAAATTATTTACTTTTTCAGTTCGCATAATGCTCTTACCCTTTGTATAAATCTTTCAATTGAAAATTCATCCTCTATTATCTTTATAGTTTCTTCCTGTAATCCTAATTTTCTCAAATCACTAAAATAAGGTTTACCATCTTCGTCAAAATCAATTATTGCCATACCCAAAACATCTGGTTTATGAGGCAAATCTGAGTCTTCAAAAAGTTTAATATATTTTTTTATATGATGTTCCGATAATATTTCTATTCTCTTTAATCCTCCCCGTTCATTTCCAGCTGCTTTGTAGTAATATGGAGTATGTCCTCTTAATACAAGAAAATGAACAAACCCAACTCCAATTCTTTTAATATTTGCAGTTTCTCCGAGTAAATTTTCAAAATAGTTGTTTGAATTTTGAGCATAGTTTGAAGTTACAAATTTAAAACTCATAGTTACTATCGGTTTCTTATTGCTGAAAATTGTTATATCCAATGTTTTAGGATAATACATTCCTTCTATTTTATATTCACTACCTTCACTACCTGAACCTAAGCTCATAGATGAATAACCAGGGCCAAGTTCCGAAATAATTTCCTTTGCAAACCATGAGTGAATTGGAATCAACTTTTTATTACTTCTTGCCCCGTTTTCATTATATGCATTAAAAGTATCTTTTATTGCGTTTTAAAATCCTTCTTTTAAATCTTTGTTCATAAATATAACCTCCTGTTAATTTTAAGGCACGGTTTTTCGCCTAACGTTTGGGGCGTATGCGAAGTGCCGCGCAGAGTGAGTATTTAAGTGTAGCGACCGAAGAGAGCAAAACCGCATACGCACCTGTTAGGCGAGTGCGATAGCACCGAGCCAACGAAGTTGGCGAAGAGTTGCGAGCCCGCCATCATTACCCTAAGATAGCTTTTAGATTTTCTACTTTCCATCTTTTCATTGTTTCCAATCTTTCTATGGGTTTCGGTGTTCCCGGCTCAAGAATTTTTGCCATTGTCTAATCCCTGAAATAGCTTGAACTGGGTTCTAACTCTCCTCAGTTGTTGGGATTGACGTCCGAAAGCGTTTCTTATCTTTCCGACATATCATCTGGATTACCTGCCGTGAAGTCATTGCTGCGGTTGGCACTCCTCCAGGCGGTTGCACCCACATACCAGAGAGCCAGAAGTTATCCAGTCCCGGGACTGTCTTTGGGATTACACGGAATCGCTTTACCTTATCCGGCGAGATGACCCAAGTCATAAACGTGCCCTTCCAGTTTCCGGTATAACGGACATAAGTCATCGGAGTAGCGACATCGGTCATTTCAATGGCAGATTTGAAGCCAGGATACTTGCGCTCAAGTTCATCGGCAAATGCCGCGGCTATTCTCTCTTTCTCAACTCGATAGGCGTCCTTGTTAGTTGCCAATTGTTCCCAGTATTGATAATCATCAGTTGTGAAACCGGTCACAACAACAGACTTTCCCGGCGGAGCCAGGGTGGGGTCGAAACAATAATTCTTCACCACCATCCAATCCGCTTTCCAGTCCTTCAAAAATGGAGCTTTATAACATTCACCAAGGCATTCGGATTGAGAAGAAAGGTCCATATTTACCCCGAAGGAGACCTGAACCATGGACGGGATTACCTTACAGCTATGGAACAATTCCTGGTGAATTGGGTCAATATGCTTACCATCCAGCATCTCATAAAGTGTTGTCCTTAAGTCTGCGGTAGATATGATATAATCTCCCCTGATTTCCCTGCCATCACCTAGTCGAATACCCACTGCCCGACCGTTTTCTTCCAGAATCTTTGCCACCCGGCATTTATAATAAATCTTTGCTCCCAGGTTTAAACACCGTCTTTCAATGGCTCTGGCAAACTCCAGTGACCCTCCTTGCGGGAATCCACCATCCCCTGCGTGTAGCGACGCTAAAGTTACCACCAAGTTCAGGAGAGGGTAGTCTTTTTCCCATAGTATCGTGGAGAAAATTTCCCGGAGAAACGGGTCTTTAAAACGCTGGGCGAACTCACCAATGGTAATCCCATTGCAGAAATTAAAGTCTCTGTAAAACGGTATCATCTTAATAATTAATTTGGCGATATCTAAGAAGTTGTAATGCTCATAGGGTTTTTCAATCGGCATCTTAAATTTGGAAAACCGGCGAATCATCCGGCATAAAAGCTCGATGGTTGCTGAATCTTGTGGTGATATTTCTTTCAGATGGGCTTCGAGCTTATCAGCGTCACAGTATATCACCACGGTTCTGCCATCGGAATCAGTATAACGATAAAATACATCGTGATAAAGCATCCGACGTCCCTGTATGGCGCCAAGCTCCGACCACAGCTTGTAAAAACTGGAATTCGGATTCGAACCTATCAGCCAGTGGATGCAGCCGTCAATGGTGTAACCCTTTCGTTTCCAGGAGGTGCAAAGCCCTCCGGGCTTATCGTGCATTTCATATATTTCCGCCTCGTATCCGTTCATGCGGGCGTAACATCCAGCAGACAACCCAGCTATCCCTGCGCCGATTATTAAAATTTTTTTAGGCATAAGTCTTTCCTCCAAAAATTTTTTGAAGCGGGCTCGCAATTTCGCCTAACGTCCTGCGGATAAAAGAAGTTGCCGAAGGCAATTTGGGCGAAGCTGCAAAGCCTTTTATCCGCTGTTAGATGAAGTTGCTCTTTTATCATCTTCTAAACTCCTTCTCATAATGCCTCTGGATCAATAAAAAGATCTATCCAAGGTGGCTTATAGGTAAACCTAACAAAAAGGAAAGCCGAAATTATTAATAACATGAACAAAACAACTTTAGTCCTGTGGCTAAACTGAATTTTTTCTATATCTTTTTCTATCACAATCACAAATAAACCTGACAGATAAGTTATTGCTACTGCCCAGATAAGATCTATAATCAAAGATTCCGCTCTTCCATAAACTGCTGGTAGCAGGTACCACATAAAACCTACTATCCATGGAATTATTATTGCAGTAAAAATTCTTGAGTACCAAAAATTAATAATTCCTTGTTTAATTTTCTTCTTAAGCAAAAAATATTCAACTATAGACAAGAGCAGATAGCCCCAAAAAGCCATCTTAAGGTGTTGAAATACAGACTCGTTTATTCCAAAAAAAGGAACTAAAAATCCTAACCCAGTAAGTTCATAACCAAAATGAAAAATGCTAAAAGATATTAAGAATAGGAAAGCTTTGAAATAAATATTCATTTTTTCCTCCTTTAATGTAATTTCATCTAACTTCTACAATATTTCCACAAATTTCGCACTTATAAATTTCAAATTTCTGTGTCATTTAAAACTCCTTTCAGATTTTTACGACTTCACTTTCCCAGAGTCCATGAATATTACAGTAGGAAAGCGCAAAAAGTTCTCCTGAAGTTCCAATCTTTGCAACAAATGTAACATCTGGTTCTGTAAAGACTTGTGATGTATTTGGACCATTTGTTGATGCACCATGAGTTTCAAAAGAAAACCTTCCCAAAAGATACGGGAATTTTCCATCGTCTGGTTTAAAATAAACCTCAATCCATGCAATGTGGTGCTCAGTAGTATTGGGATGTGGAATCTCCTTGCCTACAGAAACTCTAATTTTTGTCTTCTCACCCTTCTCAAGCACTTCAATTACTGGTGTGTGCTTTTCTTTTGTAAAATCTGCCGTTTGAATTAAATCCCTTAGTGCCATAACCTACCTCCTTATTTAGAATTATTTAAAACTACTAAATTATAACACAATTTTTATAATATTCCAATAGATTTATGTGCCTCAACAATACGCATTACAAGTTCGTTCAATTTTTCAATATCTTTTTCTTTTGGAAGACCTTTAACTTCAAGTTCATAAAGCAGATCGACTTTTAAATTTCCAATGTGTTCTTTCGCCCATTTAATAGCCATTCCACCCCAACCATAGGATGTAATAATAGAAACAAATTTCGTCTTGGGCTTAATTGCATTAACAAAATATATAATACTTGCACCCAAGGGATGTGGGCCTGTTAAAACTGTCGGAAAAGCGAAAACTACTGTTGCAGCGTCAACAAGCGAAATTGCAATCTCACCAAGATCTGAAGAGACAAGATTAAAAGGCAAAACCCTAACTCCTTTTTCAACTAATTTGTTATAGAGTTCATCTACAATTATCTTAGTGCTTCCGTGCATGGAGGTATAGAGGATTATAACTTCATTTTTTACTTCAGGAGAAACCCAGTCAAGATATGCATCTATTATGAACTTAGGGTCATTCCACATTGGACCGTGACTTGGTGCAATAATTTCAAAGTCAAATTTTTCTATTTTATTTATATTACTCTTTATAAAGTTCCTAAAGGGCATCATTATCTCCGCATAATATCTCTTTGCACCTTCAAGAACAATTTCACTATTCTTTGCATACAATTCCGAAGTTGCATAGTGAGAGCCAAAGAAATCGCATGTAAAAAGTATTTTATCTTCGTGAAGATAAGTACTCATTGTTTCAGGCCAATGAACCCATGGAGTAAAAATAAAAGTAAGAGTTTTATCACCCAAAGAGAGCTTATCGTAATCTTTTACCACAATAAATTTTTCTTCGGGAATCCCAAGGTGATCGATTAAAAGCCCCTTACACTTTTCATTCGTAACAACTTTAGCTTCAGGATATAATTTAAGGACCTCAGGAATACTGCCAGAATGATCCTGCTCTGCATGTTGAGAAATAATATAATCAATCTTTAAATCTTTAAACTCTTTTAAATTTTCAATAAGTGCATCTTTTAAGACCGGATCAACTGTATCAATGAGAGCGGTGTGCTCTGATCCAATAATAAGATATGCATTATAGCTTGTTCCGTTGGGAAGAGGAATAATCTCATCAAATAATTTTCTATCCCAGTGGTTTACTCCAACTGCATAAACATTTTCCTTAATTTTTCTAACACTCATTTTCGACCTCCTACTTATAAATTATACCACGAAATTATTACTTTTCAAGTATTAATTTCTTGGGAATCCACCTTTTTCATAGATATTTGCGTTTTCAAGAATCCTATAAGAAAAGTTGCTAACCCTATTAACATTGAAATGCCACTTTTTATCACTTTACCCATATCAGTTGTGACATAAGGAGGAGTCTCCTGAATTATTTTACCGTTATTATCAAAAACCGGGGGAGGATATTTTATATTATATAAACCACTCACCAAACCCATTGATGATGAAATAAAAATGATAATTCCTATGAAACTAAGTAAATAAAAGAAAATTGCTTCAAAAAAATTCATAGAGGATTCATACTCTATATTTCTCATTTTGCCGAGTCTTTTTTCTTTAACAATAAAATACCAGTGGAATATAAAAATAAGAAGCCCTAAAAGAGCCATTACAATTCCTTGATAAAGGTTTTGGTAATAGTATAAATGTTCGGTTTTTATGCCTTCTGAAGAAAAATAGATGAAACTGAACGCATCAACTATCCTTAAAATACCTATAATTAGAAAAATGATACCAATGATACTAACACCAAAAAGATAAATATTCCTTACTATATCAGCTTTGTTTTTCATGTTTAACCTCCTTTTTATCTAATTAATTTTAGTGAAACCTATGGAATTTCCAAAACGACAACCGCAAATACTTGCACACCTTCCTTGCGGCCAACAAAACCCATGCCCTCGTTTGTCTTTCCTTTAATGCTAACTCGCTCTTTTTCAATACATAGAATTTGGGAGATTGTTTCACGCATTGAATCTACAAAAGGAGCGATTTTTGGTTCTTCAAGAATTACAACTGAATCAATGTTTACAATCCTTATATGTTCTTGAATGAGTTTATCTTTTACTTTAGATAAAAGCATTGTGCTTCTTATATCTTTTAACTCAGGATCGTTATCAGGAAACCACTTACCGATATCGCCCCAATTCAATGCACCAAGTATTGCATCAATAATTGCATGTATTAAAGCATCGCCATCAGAGTGCCCAAGTAAACCACTCTCATATGGAATTTGAACCCCCCCCAGATAAAAGGGTCTTTCCACAATAAACCTATGTGAGTCATAACCAATACCTATTCTTATTTCCATGTTCGCACGATCATTTCTGCTAAAAATATATCAAGAGGTGTTGTGATTTTAAAATTTTCATACAATCCAGAAACTACTTTAACTGGAATGTTTGCCTTTTCAAAAAGGATAGATTCATCAAATATTGATTCATCCAATATAAAACTATTGTATAACTGAAGCAAAGTCAATCTATCAAAACCTTCTGGTGTTTGAACTTCAAAGAGCTTTGTCCTATCAAACGTTTTCTTTACAAAACCGTTTTCAACTTCTTTGATCGTTTGCCTCACAGGAATTACAGGAATGACACATTTAAAATATTCAAGATTTTCTATGATTCTAATAATTAGTTCTTTGTTTATGAAAGGTCTTGCACCATCATGCACAAGCACTTTGCTGCTTTTTGCAACTTCAACCCCATTCTTTACAGAAAGAGCACGAATATCTCCACCTTTTATAATTACAAGGTTTTTATATCTATCTAAAAGATGTTTTCCTTTTTCAAAGTTATCATCATTGAGAACAAGAATTATCTCTTTAACAAAATCAATTTTTGAAAAAACATCTATAGAAAACTCTACGATAAATTTCCGGTCGATTTTTACAAAATTTTTATCGATTCCATTTGCACGAGTTGACTTACCGGCAGCAACAATAACAACCGATACATCCATTAAAAAACTATCTCCTTTGCTTCCTCAAGCGTTGAAACAAAGAATAAATTCACATCGTTAACTTTTAGTTTGCCTTCAAAAAACTTAGGAATGATAAAATTCTCAAAACCAAGACTTTTTCCCTGCTTTACCATTCTTTCAATACCAACAGTAGGACGAACCTCTCCTGAAAGTCCCAGTTCTCCTAAGACTACTGGCTTTGACATCAAAGGTTTCTCATGATATGATGAGACAATTGAAAGAGCAAAAGCAAGATCGTTAGTCCTATCATCAGGCTTAAATCCGCCAACGACATTTACGTAAATATCAAAACCGCCCAGTTTTAACCTTAATCTCTTTTCAATAATTGCAATCAAAAGCAAAAGCCTATTATAGTCAATTCCACTTGCAACTCGCCTTGGAATCGGGAAGATGGTAGGTGTAACAAGAGATTGAACCTCAAAGAATATTGGAAGACTTCCCTCCAATGCTGAAGTAATAACGGATCCTTCTTTTAGAACTCCCCCTGAAAGAAATTCAAGCGACGGATTTTGAACCTCTTTAAGTCCTTCCTCCCCCATTTCAAAAAATCCAACTTCATTTGTTGTTCCAAAACGGTTTTTAACACCCCTAAAAAGTCTCAGAACGTCATTTCTAGTTCCATCGATATAAAAAACTCCATCAACCATGTGTTCTATAGTTTTTGGTCCTGCTATTGTCCCTTCTTTTGTTACATGACCAATAAGTATAACAGAAATTCCATGCCTTTTTGCAATCTCAATAAGTATACGAGTACATTCCTTAACTTGATTTATATTTCCCTGTGCACCTTCCACATCTTTTGAAAAAACCGTCTGGATAGAATCAACAACAAGTAATAGCGGTTTCCTTGATAAAGTTGTTTCCTTTATGATATCTATATCCTGTTCAGTGAGAAATTCTATATTCTTGTTGTGAATGTTTAATCTCTCTGCACGCATCATTATCTGTTCTTGTGATTCTTCGCCTGATACATAAAGGACATTGCCGTATCTTGCAACTCTATCAAGGACTTCAAGGATAAGGGTAGATTTACCTATCCCTGGTTCGCCTCCAATTAAAATTATAGAGCCCTTGACAATACCACCACCAAGGACCCTATCAAATTCATTAATACCTGTCTTTATACGCTCAAATTTTTTATCATTCTTGCTTTCAAGCGTTACTATACTAATTGCTTCTGTTTCAGATTCTTCTACTTCTACAAAAGAGTTCCAACTTCCACATTGCGGACATTTTCCTAACTTTACAGGAGATTTATATCCGCACACAGAACAAACATAACCACTACTCTTCTTCTTTTTCATTAACCTCTTTTTTCTTGAGCTGGGGGAATAAAATTACCTCTCTTATTGAATCTTTACCCGTTAAAATCATGACAAGTCTATCAATTCCTATGCCAAGACCACCTGTTGGTGGCAAACCATATTCCATAGCCTCGATATAGTCCATATCTAAATCTTGCGCTTCAACATCACCCTTTTTCTTTGCTTCCATTTGTTCATAGAACCTTTCATATTGGTCTTGTGGGTCATTTAATTCGGAGAAAGCATTTGCAAGTTCAAGCCCACCTATGAAAAGTTCAAATCTGTCAACCATATGAGGATCATATGGAGTTCTCTTTGCAAGAGGAGAAATTTCAATAGGGAATTCATACACAAAGGTTGGTTGTATAAGATGCTCTTCAACTTTTTTATCAAAAACTTCATTTATAAGGTTTCCAACCGTAAGTGGTTTATCCATTTTTATGTTAAGTCTATTCAAAATCTCTTTTGCACGGCTTAAGTCTCTTAACTCTTCAAGAGTCACTCCCGCAAACTTACTTAAGGCATCATTAAATTTTATTCTTCTAAAAGGAGGAGTAAAATCAATTTCATGCCCTAAAAATGTAACTTTTGGTGTCCCATTCACAGATACTGTAATTTCATAAAGAAGGTTTTCAACAAAGTTCATAACATCCATATAATCTGCATATGCCCAATATGCTTCAAGCATAGTAAATTCAGGATTGTGCTTAGTTGAAATTCCCTCGTTTCTAAAGTTTCTGTTTATTTCGTAAACTTTTTCAAAGCCGCCAACAATTAGGCGCTTCAGATAAAGTTCAGGTGCAATCCTTAAATACATTTCCTGATCAAGCGCATTATAATATGTCTTAAAAGGTCTTGCTGAGGCACCCCCTGCAATTGGTTGCAACATTGGTGTTTCAACCTCAATAAAACCCTCTCTGTCAAAGATTTCCCTTGTTTTTTGTATAATTTTACTTCTTTTAACAAATGTTTCCAGTACTTCTCGATTTGCAATTAAATCGAGATATCGCCTTCTGTACCTAAGTTCGGTATCTTTAAGACCGTGATACTTTTCGGGAAGGACTTTAATAGCCTTTGTAAGAAGTTCGAAATCTGTTACCTCAATCGTGATCTCGCCTGTATGAGTTTTGAAAAGTTTTCCTTTAACTCCAATAAAGTCACCTATGTCTATTGCCTTTTTGAAAAAGTTATACTTATCTTCTCCAAGATTGTCAAACCTAAAGTAAAGTTGGATATCTCCCGAAAAATCTCTTAAAACAGCAAAACTTGCCTTTCCGTGACCTCTTATAGCCATAATTCTGCCACGGGCTTCAACTGTTTTATCTAAAAGTTCTTCAAAGTGTTCTTTGAGATATTTATTGTAAAAAGGCGTTATAAACCTTCGCCCATATGGATCAACGCCTGATGCCTTCAAAATTTGCACTAATTCAGCTCTCTTCCTTTCGACTTCATTTAGATTAGGAAGTTCCATACTAATCACCTTTTACTATCTTTAAAATCTTGTATCTAACTACACCTTTAGGTACTTGAATTTCAACTATTTCATTTACTTTGTGTCCAATAAGGCCACGCCCCACAGGAGAAGTTGAAGAAATTTTTCCTGTATCTGGATCTGACTCAGCAGGGCCTACAATATAATAACTTACAATTTTTCCAGTTTCAAGATTTTTTAATTCCACCTTACAACCAATATTCACTTTATCGGTATCAACAGAGTCTTCATCAATTATCTCTGCCTTTGAGAGGATTGCCTCCAATTCTGCAATTCTACTTTCATTGTATGCCTGCTCCTGCTTTGCGGCATCATACTCTGAATTTTCAGAAAGGTCTCCAAAAGTTATCGCTTGTTTAATCCTTTCAGAAATCTCCTGACGAATAACAGTTTTCCTTTCTTCTAATTCTTTTTTGAGTTCCTCATAACCCTTACGAGAAATCTGGATCTTCCCTTCAACTGATTCTTCCATTTTAAACCTCCATTTCATCAAAAAAAGCCCTGACAAGGGCTATTGCTTCTTCCTTTGTTTTCAAATTATTCACATATCTTCTAAATTCTGCTGCTTTCTTTAATCCTTTTGCATACTTTATCAAGTGCTTCCTCATCTCAACTATTCCTCTTTCTTCACCAAGAAATTCTACTTCACTTTCTATATGTCTTACTATTATATCTATTTTCTCTTTATTTGAAAAATCAATTTTTTTATTTTCCTTCAAAAATGCATAGGAAGACTTCAAAAACCACGGGCGTCCAAGCGAAGCTCTGCCAACCATTATATATGGAGCTTTAGTCTTCTTAAAAAGCGATTCGACATCTTCTTCATTTTCTATTCCTCCATTTGCAACAATTGGAATCTTCGCCTTAGAAACGATTTCAGAAATTGCATCCCAATCTTCGTCTTCTCTTTTAAAACCCTCCTCTACTGTAATTGAATGAATCGTTAAGAAAGAAATACCCTCATCTTCTGCTATTTTCAATACATGAGAAAGTACATTCTCACCTTTAAAAAATCCTTTTCTCACCTTAAGGGAAACGGGCAAATGCGTAGAATTTTTAACTGCACGGATAATTCTTGAAAGTTTTGTAAGATCCTTTAAGAAAGCCGATCCTGAACCATCTTTAACAATTTTGGGCACAGGGCAACCTGCATTAATGTCAATGCCGTCAAACCCAAGGCTTTCTACAAATTTTGCAGCATAAGAAAACGCCTCAGAATCAAAACCAAAAAGCTGCACAAAAATAGGACGCTCTTCAGGGTAAAATTGAAGAAGTCTCAGCGTATTCTTGTCCTTGAATCTTATACCCATTATAGAAACCATCTCCGTAAAAACTATTCCTGCACCAAAGTATCTTACGAGCCGTCTAAAAGGTGAATCGGTATACCCCGCAAGAGGAGCAAGAAAAATGGGAATATCAATATTAAGTTTATCTGAACTCTTAATTCCCCTTAACGTATTCATAGATACTGTACATTCCTTTTACTGTGAGTAATTTATCAAAAATCTCAATTCTTCTTGATACCCCTTCCATAATATGGGAGATACCACCAGTCCCAATAACTCTAACTTTTTCACCTAATTCATCTTCAATAAGTTCGATAAGTCTATCTACTAAACCTCCAAATCCGTTTATAACACCAGATTGCATTTCTTCAACAGTATTTCTTCCTATCGCACTTTTCGGTTTTACAAGTTCAATCCTTGGAAGTTGTGCTGTTTTCCTAAATAGTTCTGTTGAAGCAGGAAGAACGCCAATCGTTATTGGACCTCCGATAAATCTACTATCCTTTGTAATTACTGAGAATGTTGTTGCAGTTCCAAAATCAACTGTAACAGCATTTTCATTTGGAAACAATTTATGGGCTTCAAAAATATCACAAATCCTATCGGCTCCAACAAAACGTGGTTCATCTACTTCAAACTTTATTCCGATTGATAAATCTGAGTTAATAAGAATTGCTTCTTTTCCTGTTATTTTTCGAGCAACTGCTCTAAAAACTGGAGTAAGGGAAGGAACAACCGAGGATACAACAAAATCCTCAACTTTCGAATTTAATTTCTCCTCACGCATAAACTGAGATATTAATAATCTGTACTCATCGGATGTTCTTCCACTATCGGTTACAATTCTTAATGTACTTAAAAGCATTCCCTGCTCAAAGAAACCAAACACGATGTTTGTGTTTCCAATATCCACTGTTATAACCATTTTTACCTCCTAACCTTTTATTTTACACAAAATTCGTATTTTGATATAATAGATAAGCAAGTAATGCAATATTGTAGAAAGGTGGATCGTAATGAAAAGACAAATAAAAGAGGAAATAGCAACAATTGGAAGAAGACTTTACGAGCATGATCTTAATGGAAGTTACGGGGGAAACTTTTCAGTTAGAGATGAAGAATTTATCTACATAACACCATCAGGTGTACCTAAAGACGAACTGAACTTCTCAGATATTCTTGTAATTGATTTTAGTGGAAATGTAATTGAAGGAGAAGGAAAGCCTTCGTCAGAAACTCTCTTTCACATCAAAATTTACAAAGTTCGTCCTGATGTAAATGCAATAATACATGCACATCCCCCCTTTGGAACAGGCTTTGCAATTGCACATCAAGGGATACCAAACAATGTTCATGAAGAGTCTGCCCTTATTTTAGGAGAAGTCCCTGTAATTCCTTATGAAATAACCTCTTCAAAAGAACTTGCAGAAAACATAGGTAAGGCAATAATAGACCATAACGCTCTCCTTCTTGCAAATCATGGTGCACTTACTGTTGGAGATACTCTGGAAAAAGCCTTTAGAAGAATGGAAGAACTTGAAAATGTTTGCAAGATGTTAACTGTTGCAAGTCTTCTTGGTGGAGCAAAACCACTTCCTCATGATAAATTTGAAAGTCTTCTTGAACTAAAGAAAAAGAGAGGACTATAAAAACAAGAGGGGCTTTAAGCCCCTCTTAAAATTCAAATCCTATTCAAACTACTATTCGAATTTCTCTAAGAACGCTTTATATCCAAGATAAGATGAATACAAATCCACTTTGGAGGCAATTTCAAATGGTGCATGCATTGAAAGAAGAGCTGGTCCTACATCAAGTACCTGAATACCCCTATTTGCCATGAATTTTGCAACAGTTCCCCCACCGCCAATATCAACCTTTCCAAGTTCACCAATTTGCCAAGGTATGCCATTTTCGTTAAATAATTTCCTTACCTTAAATACTAGTTCAGCAGAGGCATCGGATGCAGAATATTTTCCACCAGAGCCTGTAAACTTGGTAACAACAACTCCATGTCCAAATATCGGAGAATTTTGTTCATCAAAGACATCTCTATAAAGAGGATCAACTGCTGCGTTCACATCAGCAGATAGCCCATATGATTTATGCAAAACCTCTCTAACCGAAACATTCTTTATTCCTTTTAAAGAAAGATACTTTTCGATTGCATAGTCAAGAAAATCTGATTGAGCACCAGTAATACCGTCACTTCCAATTTCTTCTTTATCAAAAAGCATCACACCAATTGTCCTTTTAGGCTTTTCTACATCAAATAAAGCTACCGCACTGGTAAAACCGCAAATTCTATCGTCATGGCCATAAGATGCAATTGCGCCTCTATCAAAACCTACATCACGTGCCTTACCTCCGGGTACAAGTGTTAATTCGGAACTTATGAAATCTTCTTCAACTATACCGTATTTCTCGTGCAAAAGTTTAAGTATTGCAGTCTTGAATTTTTCTTTGTCAGATTCTTTATCAGGTATACTTCCAACAATTGGATCGAGCGCCTCACCTTGTATAACCTCTCTTGCATTTTGTTCCATCTGTTTTCTTGCAAGATGAGGAAGCAAATCTGAGATCACAAAGACTGGATCAGTTTCATCTTCTCCAATATTAACCTCTAATTTTGTACCACCTCTTAGAATAATTACACCATGAAGAGCAAGCGGGATTGTAACCCATTGGTATTTTTTAATACCACCGTAATAATGGGTTTTAAACATTACAACATCAGCACCTTCGTAAAGCGGATTTTGTTTTATATCAATTCTTGGTGAATCAATATGAGCAAAAACAAAATTCAAACCAAACTCAGCGGAAATTTCACCGTCTTTTAAAAGAAGTATGTTTTTATTGTCGTTTATTGCATAGTACTTTCCTGAGTGTGCGTCACCTTGAAAAAGATCCGTAAATCCTTTCTTTTCAGCAACATTTTTCAAATACTTCACCACTTCTCTTTCTGTTTTTGCAGTACTTATAAAATCTTTGTAAGACTCTGAAAAACTAATTACTTCATCATGATTAAGTATTTCCCACGCGTTTTTTGTAGAATACTTAAGCTCCACTTTTGCCTCCTTAAAATTTTTTTTTACTTTTAATTATATCTTGATTTGCATTTTAAAGAAATTTTCATATTATATGTAAAGGAGAAAAGGAGATGGCTTTACAGGGAAATTTAAGTGATTTTAAATTGGAGGAAGTGATTCAAAGTATCTCAACAAGCAAAAAATCGGGAAAACTTGAAGTGGACGGCGTTATGGGAATGTATGGTATCTATTTTTCTAACGGAGAAATAATTCATGCAAATGGTCCATTTTCTATTGGAGAAGAAGCCATTCTTGATGTTTTCCTTGAAATTAATGGAACATTTTCATTTATCACAAATATTGTATTACCACCGAGGACAATTAAAAAGGATTTATTCGATATCATTGCAACTGGTATAAACCTTAGAGAAGAAAACATTGATATTTTAAAAAAGATAACAAAAAAAACAAAGATGCTTCCCAATACAAAAAATGACACAAACGGTATTGAACTTTCAAAAGATGAAATAAAATTACTCAAATATATATTGGATGGTACGCCAATTTCTACTATAATGGAAGAGATGTCCATGAGTTATTTGAAGTTTTTAGAAGTATTAAAAGGATTATTAAAGAAAGAAATCGTTATTTTGGGAGGATAAAATGGAAGGAAGACTTTCAAAAGTCCAAATTGTTTTAAATGAAGAGGAACTTAAAAAAATAGAGGAACTTTTTGGTGAGTTTCTTGCTGAATCAGAAGCAAGAGATATTGTGCTCCTTAACAAAAGCGGCGAACTCCTTGCAAAAAGCGGAGATATCACTTCTGATGTTGCACAAAACATATCAGCACTTGCAGCAGGAGTATTTTCAGCAACAAACGAACTTGCAAGACTCTTGGGAGAAAAGGAATTTACAATAACTTTCCATCAGGGACAAGAGACAAACATTCACATTTCTCTAATAACCCAAAATGCACTCCTTGCAATGATCTTTGATAACAAACTGCCAATAGGTGCAATTAGATTCTGGGCAAAGAAAACTGGAACAGAAATAAAGCCAATAATTGAACAAGCAGAAAAGAGAGCAGAGAGTCAAACTCAAAAAGTCATAAATGAGGATGTAGAAAAGGACATTGAAGATCTATTCTAAGGAGAAAAGATGAGTACAATTAACTTTGCAAAGAGAGAAATCTCTTTTAAGATAGTATATTATGGTCCTGCAATGAGCGGAAAGACAACTAACCTAAGGTACATTTATACAACAATTCCAGAAAAGGTTAAAGGTGACTTTACAAGTATTGCAACCGAAACGGAAAGAACGCTTTTCTTCGATTTCCTGCCCCTTGAGTTGGGAAGCATTAAAGGTTTTACGATTAGACTTAGCCTTTATACCGTCCCAGGCCAATACATCTACAAATTAACAAGAAAATCAGTATTAAGGGCTACTGATGGTATTGTTTTTGTTGCCGACTCACAAATTGAAAAGAAGCAAGAAAATATAGATAGTTTTCAAGATATGATTGAAAACCTAATTGAATTTGGAGAAAACGTTGAGACAATGCCAATAATACTTCAATATAACAAAAGAGATCTACCAAATATACTATCTATCGAAGAATTACAACAGGATTTAAATAAGGATAATAAATACCAATACTTTGAAGCAATTGCCCAAGAAGGTATAAATGTAATTGAGACTTTAAAGGCTGTAACAAAACTTGTTGTTCAAAAAGCATAATGAAACCAACATTCATTGGCATTGCGGGTGGTACAGGCTCAGGCAAAACAACAGTTGCAAAGATAATCCAAAAATCTTTGGGTAAGGATAAAACTTCGATTATTTCTATGGACTCCTACTACAAGGATTTTCCTGAACTTACAATAGAGGAAAGAGAAAAGTTAAATTATGACCATCCATCCATATTTGATATTGAACTTTTAAAGAAACATCTCGAAGACCTAAAACACGGTATCCCGATTAAAGTGCCTATTTATTCTTTTGAAAAATATGCAAGAACAGGTGAATTTGAAGAAGTATATCCAAAGCCAATCATTATTGTTGAAGGAATTCTCCTTTTTTATTACGACGATATTAGAGACTTCTTTTCAATAAAGATCTTTGTTGACACAGATGCTGATGTAAGAATAATAAGAAGAATAGAAAGAGATGTCCTTGAAAGGGGGAGAACATTAGAATCAGTGATTAAGCAATACCTTGAAACAGTAAGACCAATGCATATTCAATTTGTTGAACCAACAAAACAATTCGCAGACATAATCATTCCTCGTGGCGGTAAAAACGAAATTGCAATGGATATAATCCTTGCAAAAATTAAATCAATTCTAAATCAACAATAATTTCTTTTTTAATTAATTTTGTCGTAAAATATATACCCAAAACAAAAGTTAAGGAGGTAGGATGAAAAAAATAATTTTCATTTTAACGGTTTTTATTTTTGTTGTAATGTTACCTCTTACTAACCTAAAGGCAGCTCAGCCTAACTTTGAAAAGCCTATTGGTCTCTATGGAGGTGAAATTGATAAAGTTCTTATTTCTCCAAACTACTCAAGCGACTCAACAGTCTTTGCTGGAGGACCTGAAGGATTTTATATCTCAAAAGATGGTGGCAAAACTTTTAACTCAATCGTTCTCTCTGCTGGATACAACTTAACTTTCGAAGGTATAACTGACTTCACACTCTCAAAAGATTTCGCAAAGGACAGCACCGTTTATATAGCAACAAAGAACGGTGTCTATAAGACAAACGATTTTGGAAAATCATTTAAGCCATATCAAATGGGAATCAGCGCAACTTATGTAACCCAAATAACAAACGATCCAATAACAAACAATCTTATGGCAGTTGGAATAAGCTTTGAAAAACGACAGGACGATAAGGTTCTAAACACAAACTTGATTATGGTAAATGATGGAACTTCTTGGAGAACAATATCAAAATTCGTTTCAGAATATGTCACTGCAATCGCCTCTTATAACAACAATTACTACGTTGGAACAGAGATTGGAAAATTTTACAAGATAGATTCATCAGGAACAAATTTAATCTACAGCACCAATGCACCAATTACGTCAATTTCGATAAGAGACAACGCATATGCATTTTCAACTCTCGGAAATGGGATATTTCTTTCAAGTGATTTAAAAACTTTTAATCAAGAACTTAACGGATATAAGATTATAGGGGTAAAAATAGACGATTTGAATAATCTTTACGCATTGTCAAGAACTAAGAAATTATTTGTTAAAGTTAACGGGAATTATACAACTTATGATATTCCATTTCCTTCAACGAACATTTCACTTGATATAAGCCCTGATGGACTTTTTATTGGATCCTATGAATACGGCATTATAAAGTTTAACAAGGCAAATAAAACATTTTCTCTTTCAAACACTGGAATAACAAATTTAAATACAACCACGCTGAGTTTTTCACCAAATTACTCATCAAATAAGACTGTATATCTTGGAACTGCAAATAATGGACTTTACATTTCAAAAGACGGCGGAAAATCTTTTGAAAACATTGGCAATCTCGATACGCATGAGATACTGGAAGTAAAAGAAATCTCTAATGGTACAATTCTTGTTGGCACACTTGGTGAAGGAATATTTGCTTCCACTGATTCTGGAAAAACTTTTAAGCAACTTGATGTATTAAAAAATCATTCCGTTTCAGTTATTTATGAATACAATAATACGTTATTCATAGGTACTGAAGATGACGGTTTATATAAATCGGATCTTAATCTTTTGAACTTACAAAAAGTCAAGGACCTTTATCCATATGATGTTAATATAAATTTTGTAAAAGGTGCAGGAAATTATTTATTTGTTGCAACTAATGGTGGGAATCTCTATAGATCTGAAGATTCAGGCAAAACATTTAAAGAAATTGCCAACAACAAATTCTGGGGAATGAGTATTACAGGATTTGATATTTCTAACACATTTACAACAGACGGACTTGTTCTTGTAGGTACAGCAGGAGGAGAATATCTCTCCTATGATCGAGGAAACACTTTTAATCAAATTTATGATTTAGGTTCAACTTGGGCAGATGGTGTTCAAATATCTCCAAATTATTCAAACGATGGTTTTATGATTGTAGGAGCATGGGGATCATCAGGGACAACATATGGGAATATTTATATAACAAAAAACAAGGGTTTAAGTTATGAAAATATAGGTTCAACTCTTACCAATAGATACGTTATTAATGTGTTCTTATCTCCTGACTTTTATTATGGAAAAAACGGAAGTATTTTTGTTTTGACATCATCTGGTGGTTTATTTAGATATTCCTTCGAAGCAAAACCTATTGAAATCATTCTGACTGTAGGAAAAAACGAAATAGTAATAAATGGGGAAAAGAGTTTAATCGATGCAGCACCTTATATTAAAAACGGAAGAACCCTTGTTCCAATTAGGTTTATATCAGAGGCATTCGGTGCAAAAGTTGATTGGAATAATGCAACAAGAGAAGTTACTATAAAGCTTATGGACAAAACAATAATACTTAAAATTGGAAGTCCATATGCAATTATAAATGGAAAACAAACCTTAATAGATAAAGATAACCTTAAAGTTGTCCCAGAGATTACAAACGGAAGAACGTTTGTGCCAATAAGATTCATTTCAGAGACTTTTGGTGCAAAAGTAGAATGGAATAATGAAACAAGGCAAATTCGCATAACCTTAGGAGGCTAAAATGAAAAAATTAAAACTTTTAATCATCGCCTTCATAATTTTGTCTGTCATATTTCTTGGGAATTTCAAGACTGCCCAATCAGAAAGCACAAGCGAAATCCTCATTTCAGAAACATTTGGAGGAAAACAATCAATTTTAAATGAACTTATGAAAGCAAAAAATGAACTTCTCATAAACATTTACGGCTTTACAGATTTTGATTTTATCCCTACTATAATAAACCTGGCAAAACAAGGAGTTGAAGTAAAAGTAATACTTGAGGAAGCACCATATCAATCAGAAACCCAAAACTTCGATATAAGAGATATGCTAAAGAAGTACGGAATTGAGGCAAGATGGGCAAATCCTAAATTCTTTTTGACTCATGCAAAATACATTGTTATCGATGATACAGAAGCAATTGTATTAACTGGTAATTTCACTTATTCAAGTTTTTCAAAAAATAGAGAGTTTGGTCTTGCAACATTAAACAAAGACGATATTAATTCCTTAAGGAATTTATTCTATGCGGACTGGAATAGAACAGATTTTAAAAACGATAATCCTAATGTAATAATAAGTCCAATTGATTCAAGGGAAAAAATAGAGAACGCACTTAAAAGCGCAAAATTCAGCATTAAAATCTGGGAGCAGAGCATTTCCGATCAATCAATTATAAAAATTCTTAAAGAACAAAAAGCAAAAGGTATTGATGTGAAAATTCTTATGCCTACATCATATGCAGCAGATGTTAAAAATGAACTTGGTGATTCAGTCCTTGCACTTCCAAACCCGTATATCCACGCAAAAACCTTCATAATAGACGATGCCTTTGCATACATTGGATCTAATAACTTTACACAGCCATCTTTAGACAATGAAAGAGAAACGGCGCTTTTCACATACAATAAGGACATAATTGATGAACTTGAACTTATTTGGAACTGGGATTTATCTCATGCAGTTATTCCATAAATTGACTAGAAAATAAAACATGGTAAAATAGTTTGAGAAAGGAGTATGAATATGGAAGAAGCACAAGTGCTTGCAGGACTTAAAAGGAGAAAAACAATCCTTGAGTATCTTACAAGTTATGGTTTTATTACACCTGCTTTAATTATTTTAGGAGTATTTGCAATTTTTCCAACAATTTTTGTATTTTATCTTTCGTTGTTTGATTGGTCAATGATTGGTGGAAAAACTTTCATTGGATTACAAAACTACATTAATCTCCTCATTAAACCACCGTATTCTGCAGATTTTTGGCATGCAGCTCTTGTAACTTTAGAGTATGTGGCACTACAAGTCCCTATCACAATGGCTTTATCGTTATTCCTTGCAACCCTTCTAATGAAGCCAATTAGATTCAGAAGTTTCTTTAGGCTTGGAATCTTTGTTGCTTATGTAACACCACTTGTTGCAACATCAATTGTGTGGGAATGGATATTTCACCCAGATTACGGAATACTTAATTCACTTTTAAAATTACTGCATCTTCCTACTTCTCCTTGGCTTATAGGTTTCCCGTCAGCCCTTTTTGCAATTGTTATTTATACTACATGGCATGACCTTGGATATTCTACAATTCTCTTCATGGCAGGACTTACAGCAGTTTCAAAAGAACTACAAGAAGCAGCGCAAATTGATGGTGCTAATTCATGGGGAGTATTCTGGCATGTAACATGGCCTCTTCTTTCCCCAACAACGTTTTACATCTTCATTATCTCGCTTATAGGTGCATTCAGAATGTTCACGCCTGTGCTTGTTTTAACACAAGGCGGTCCCTATAACTCAACAACAACCATTGGATACATGCTGTATAGGGAAGCTTTCCAATATTGGAAATCAGGATTTGCAAGCGCAATTGCAGTAGTACTTTTTGGAATTATATTCACTATAACGCTTATACAATTTAGAGTAACCGGAAGAAGAGTATTCTATTCTGAGGGATCGGAGGGTGAATAATGAAAATTAATCTTAAAAAATCATATTTCTTTACTTATCTCATTCTTATAACTGTAACAATTATAATGGTATTTCCATTTTATTGGATGATCGTAACCTCTCTGAGCAAACCTGAAAATCTTTTTAGATATCCACCAAAACTCTGGCCAGATTTCCAATGGAAAAATTATGTAGATATGTGGAAATCAAATCCTCAGGGAGTGCCATGGACACGTTATATACTAAACACAATCTTTGTTGCAGTTTCTACAACTTTACTTTCACTTTTCAACTCTTCGCTTGCAGGATTTGCATTTGCAAGGCTAAAATTTCCTCTCAAAAATCAGATTTTTATGCTCATCCTCGGTATTATGATGATCCCTGGAGAATTAATGCTTATTCCAAACTATTTGACTCTTTATAGACTTGGTTGGCTTAATTCGTATCAAGCACTTATAATTCCTTTTGGTGCAAGTGTCTTTGGCATTTTCTTAACAAGACAGGCTTTCAAACAGATTCCAAATGAACTATGGGAAGCAGCACAAATTGACGGATGTAGCATAGGAAGATTTTACTTTAACATTGCCCTCCCGATAATAAGACCAACGCTTTTTGCATTTGCACTTTTTGTATTCTTAGGTTCTTGGAATGCATTCCTGTGGCCATTAATTGTTAATACAGATCCTCGTTTTATGCCGCTTGAAGTTGCACTCTATTCATTCATTGGAGCTGAAAGTACAAATTGGCAATTACTTGCAGCAGCCGCAACAATGGCAACTGCACCTGTTTTAATACTATTCCTTATTTTCCAAACACAGTTTATCGAGGGAATTTCAAGAGGAGCAATCAAAGGATAAACTTCCCAATAGATTTGACTTCATATGCGTGTGCTTAGTGCACACGCTTTTTTTATTCCATATCTAAAAAGATTCTGGATAAACATATATTTAACGTAGAATTGAAACAAATAAAAAATGGTAGTGCTTCGACCGTTAAGTAATGAAGCAGTGTCAATCACTAATCGATGTGATAAAAAACAAAGATAGAAAAATCAAAAAAACTCAAAAAGGTTGCTATACATTCGAATTACTTTGAGTGGCACAAAATACAAAAGAAAGAAAATTAAATTTACAATTTTGCAAGTTTCCTCCACAAAGCACAATGTATTAAGAATTTTTATAAAAACAATTAGACGAAAATTAAAATGCAAGAGAATTAAAACTAATATATAAATCATGATTCAAAGTCAAATAGAAATTAATTAATAGAAATTAATTAAGGTTTATTAGATTTAAAATTATTAAATAAAAATCCCCGAAGGTTTCCTTCGGGGATTTAAACTCAATTAATTAACCAATTAATGAATGTAAGATCTTAACTTAGCACCAAGTTCCTTAATACCATCTGCAGGTGAAATCTTTTGGAGATATATCTTTTGAAGTTCTGCACCTATATCTGAACGAGCCTGGTTCCATTCCTTTGTTGGCGGCTGAATAATAGCAAAGTTAAGTGAATCAAAACCAGCTTTTCTTTCAGGATTACTTGCTAAGAATTGTTTAAATACTGGAAGATCAAGCGCGGATTTCCTCACAGGCAAATATCCTGTATCGATTGACCATCTTGCAGTTTGATACGGCGCATCAAACCACTTAACAAAATCCCATGCACCACGCTGTACAACAGCGCTATACTTTTGACCAAAAATAACTACATTTGTTCCATACATTACAGTATATTGCCCTTTTGGCCCTGCTGGAATTGGAGCTTGTGCCCATTTGAATTTGCCTCCAACAGCTTGGTCAATATAAGTATAGGATGCAGTAGAAGCTATAACAAATGCACACTTCTTATTTCCAAAGTCTGTCTGATAGTTATATCCTGTTGTAAAGTGAATGTAACCATTCTTATAAAGATCATTCATAAAGGTTACCATATTCAAAACATTAGGATCTTTATCGAAAAGGACATTTCTATAATCATCTGTAAGGACTCTTCCACCCCACTCATGCACCATTGCATACCAAAGATCCACATCACCGCCGATGGAAGCACCCCACTGTGAACCATCTGATTTTGTAAGCGCTTTAACCATCGTTGCAAATTCATCCCAAGTTCTTGGAGGATGGTCAAAACCTGCTTCTTTAAGCATATCAACGTTATAGTACATTACTTGAACACTCTTATTAAATGGGAG
>NZ_JBLOBF010000013.1:0-29064 GCF_047785965.1 Caldisericum insulae | reverse complement strand
TACTCTTGACTAAAATCTACTTTTGTGTAAAATAGTTATGCACTTTGAATCTGGGCCCGTAGCTCAACGGCAGAGCGGTTGGCTCATAACCAATTGGTTCTTGGTTCGAATCCAAGCGGGCCCACCATGGAGGAATTTATGTCATATCTGGAAAAACTTTACGAAGTTGAAACCAAATTAACCATAACCCATGAAAAGGAAAAACGAGTTAAAGAAATAGAAGAAGAATTGAAAATTGAAGATCAAATAAAAAACCTTTCAAGTGAAATAGACGAAATAAACCTTTCAAAGTCTGGGTTTATAAAAAGAAAAAATGAAATAGAACGTGAAATCGAAGAAACAGAGAGGGAATTAAAAAGTATCCAAACTGCAATAGAATCAAACCAGTTCAGGACTCAAAAGGAACTTAAGGCAGCAAAAAAGACGGAAGAAAATTTGGTCGCAAAATTAGATGAACTTAAAAAGAGTTTATCATTTGTAAATTCAGAGATAGCCGATAAGGAAAAAAAGATAAAAGAGATAAGTGATAATATTGTAAAATTAAAAAATAGATACAATAATATTCAAGAGGAATACAATAAACTCGAAAAAGAGATTAAAGAAGAAAGAGAAGCATTAGATAAAGAGTTTGATAGTGTCCTTTCAACGCTACCATTAGAGTTTGCAAGAGAGTATCTCTCGATAAGAGAAGATTTTCCTGATGGTGCAATATCCCAAGTTGACCATGGTCATTGTGGAAATTGTGGAGTAAAACTTCCACTTGAATTTATTGAGTTTCTTAAAGAAACTAAAGGCGATAAAATTCTACGTTGCGAAATTTGCGGAAAGATATTATACTTAAAGATAGAGTGATTTATAGGCCTTAAGTAAGGAAGGTGGTCGCAGAAGGCATATTGTCCTTCTGAGGAAAGTCCGGACTCCTGGGAGCAGGGTGCTTGGGAAATCCAAGCGGGGGTGACCCCAGGGAAAGTGCCACAGAAAATAGACCGCTAACCAATGGTTAGCAAGGGTGAAAAGGTGGTGTAAGAGACCACCGGTAGTCCTGGTGACAGGGCTATGCATGGCAAACCCCACCTGGAGCAAGGCCAAATAGGGTAGCAAAGAGATGCTCCCCTCACGCTACCGGGTTGGCCGCTGAGATAAATGACTGCCGCCTCTTTTGAGGAACAGAATCCGGCTTATTCCTTACTTAAGGCCTTAAAAGTATTGCAAATTTGAAAAGTTTTCATATAATTTAGCGGGTCAATAGTTTTAGTTGTCGGGGCGTGGCGCAGTTTGGTAAGCGCACCTGCATGGGGTGCAGGGGGTCGGAAGTTCGAATCTTCTCGCCCCGACCACTACGGGATGTGGCCCAGTTTGGTTAGAGCGCTTGGTTCGGGACCAAGAGGTCGTGGGTTCGAATCCCACCATCCCGACCATCAAAGAAAAAAATATAAGATTGGAGGTATAGGTGGAACAAGAACGTGCGCCTTTATATGAAGCAGTTTCTAAGTATATAAAGCGAAAGATGATTCCTTTTCATATGCCGGGTCACTCGCAGGGTAAGGGCGCTCCTAAGATTTTAAAAAGACTCTTTGGTGATAAGTTTTTTGACTTTGACTTGACTGAAGTTTCGGGTCTTGATTATCTTCATTACGCTCAGGGTGTTATAAGGGAAGCTGAAAATCTTGCAAGTACTCTTTATGGAACTGAAGCTACTATCTTTCTTGTTAATGGTACTACAGCTGGCGTGCATGCGATGATTCTTGATTCTGTAAAAGAAAATGAGAAAATCATAATTGGAAGGAATTCACATAGGTCTGTTATTGGTGGAATTCTTCTTGCAAAGGCAAAACCGGTTTTTGTTCAGCCAGAATTCAATGATGAATTTGGAATAATTACGAATGTTAAACCAGAATCAGTTGAAAAAGCAATAAAAGAAAATCCTGATGCAAAGGCAGTACTTGTAACAACTCCTAATTACTATGGACTTCAAGGGAGAATTAAGGATATAATTGATTTAGCTCATGAAAATGGTATGCGTGCGCTTGTCGATGAAGCGCATGGAGCCCATTTTCCTTTTAATCCGAAGTTTCCTAAATCGGCCATTTATTTAGGTGCCGATCTTGTAACTCAAAGTGCCCACAAAACATTACCCACTTTGACACAAACATCTTTTTTACATATTCCATCTAAGGAAGTAAATGTAGATCGTATTGAACAAATTCTAAGTATCATTGAAAGTTCAAGCCCCTCATATATTTTTATGACTGCTCTTGATGTTGCAAGGCGTGAGATGGCTTTGCACGGGAAAGAGATGTGGGATAAAGCAATCGAAGTTGCAGAGTATGCAAGGGCACGCATTTCAGCTTTAGATGGATTTAAGGTAATTACTGAGAAAATAATAAATGGGGATGATATATATGCCTTTGATCCAATTAAACTTACTATAAACGTTCAAGAACTGGGTTACTCAGGCTTTGAATTTGAGCATATTTTAAATAAAAATGGAATTGAAATTGAGCTTGCAGATCTTCAAAATGTGCTATTATTTATAACCATAGGTACATCAAAAAGGGATATAGATACACTTGTATCCGTTTTAAAGAAGATTGAACCACGTAAAGAAAAGAGTACTGTAAGAATGCCAAAGTTTCCGGAAGCACCTCAATTTGCAATGTTACCATTCGAGGCATTCCAAAAGGAATTTGAAGTTGTGCCCCTTAAGGAATCTCTCGGAAGGATTTCTTGGGGAATTGTTGCACCATATCCACCAGGAATTCCTGTTCTTGCACCAGGCATGGTTATAAACAATGATTGTATTGAATTTACAGAGGAAGTATTTGAGAAAGGTGGTCTTGTTCAAGGTTCAATAAGATATGGAAGTGAAATTGCAATAAGAGTTGTGAAAGGAGAGTAATCATGCTTGAAAGAGACCTTTTAAACACTGTAAGAGAATTTGAAGAAGAGGGAGAAAAAATTATAAAAGAAGCCCAGGAAAAGATTCAGAAAATGAAAGAAGAAATTAAAAGAGAGATGATTGATCTTCGAAACGAAGTTGAAAGAAAAATAGAAACCGAATCAAAAACTTATAGAGAGGAGAAACAAAAGAATCTCATTAAGGAAATTGAAACATTCAAAAAACATTTTGAAAGTGAACTTGAAAACCTGGAAAAATCCTATAAAACAAAAGCAAATGAACTTTTTGATAAATACCTAAAAGAGGTTTTTAGCTATGGCTATAGAGAAGGTTAAGAAGATTGCTATCCTTGGGAGCGTAAAAAGAAAAAAGGAATTACTCGATGCACTTTTTGACTTGAATGTTTTTCATCTTGAAAGCGTCTCAGAAGAGATTATTTCAAATTTTGAAAATTTTAAAACCGCAATTCCCGAGAAGACTTTTGAAGATGAAATTTATAAAATTTCGTCGATTCTCTCGATTTATAAAGATTTAAACCTTGAAAAGCAAGGTTTAATACAAGGCTTTTTGCCACAGGATTTTGATGTAGACGCCGATGAATTTGAAAATGTTATTAATGAATTTAATTTAGATAAACTCTATAATGAACTTAATTCTTTAAGAAATAGACTTCATGAAATTGAATTAGAAAGAACAAAGCTTCTTGAAGAAAAGAAAAACCTAAAGGTTTTTTCTGGTTTTCCATTCCAATTTTCTATTTTAAGGGGAACTAAAAGAACTTCCTCTTTTATTGGCTTGTTAAATAAGAAAAACTTTGATAAATTTGTTTCTGATGAGAGAGTAAAAAATCTATTCCTGCATACTTTTAAAGCTGATAAAAATAGAGTAAGTATTTTTGTGCTTTATCTAAATGAAGAAAAGGATAATGTTAATGCCCTTATAGGGGACTATTCAATCGAAATTCTTACACCACCTGAAAATTTGTCAGGTTATTTTGAGGAAGAGGTAGAAAGAATAGAAAGAAGGTTAAAACAAATTGAAGAGGAAGAGCGTATAATTCGTTCAAAAGTGGCTGAATCATATAAGGAAAAAAGGAAACTTCTCATTTTAGAGGATTACTATAATTCACTTTCTTCAAAGGAAAAATCATTATCCTCCTTTATAGAAGGCAATGTAGTTCTTGTTGCAAAAGGATATGTAAAAGAAACTGATTTTGATTATTTAACTTCTAATATTACCAAGTTAAATTTCTTAGTTTTTGAACTTGAAACAAGTTCAAATGACCTCGTTCCTGTTAGCCTCAGGAATATAACCTTATTTAGACCTTTTGAATTCCTTGTTAGATTGTTTGGTTTTCCTTCTTACTCAAATATTGATCCTACAATACTTGTTGCTATTTTGTTTACTACATTCTTTGGTTTTGCTCTTGGAGATGTAGGATACGGATTTTTGACTGCCTTATTTGGAATTACTTTTGCTAATAAGTATAAGCGTAATTTAGGTGCTTGGAAATTTTTTATGATTCTTTTCTATGGCGGTTTGATGTCAATATTTGTTGGATTGATGACAAACTCATTTTTTGGTAACATTCTTTCTCTGTATTTTCCAAACTTCATCCTTACCCAACTGATGTCAAAAATACAAGTTATTGATCCAACATCTCCAGATGGCTCTGTTCAATTTATGATTTTGTCTTTAATAATTGGTTTTACTTCGCAAATGATTGGCGTACTTGTAAGTGTTATAGTTAAAATTAGAAACAGAGCCTTTTTAGATGCAATTGTTAATGGTGTGGGATGGCTACTGTTTTTGCCTGGTATTGTTATGATCGCAGTTATAGGTTCAAACCCAACCTTAAAATTAATTGATAATATGCTTATTTTGTTAGGTCTCACATTTATTTTAATAGGCGGGTGGATGTCAATTAGAACTCCTTTCTTCAAACCAATAGCAGCGCTTGTAAATCTCTATGGTATTAGAAGTTCTTACGGGATTTCTGGATTTTTAGGTGATACTCTTTCTTATCTCAGATTGTTTGCATTAGGATTAAGCTCTGGCATTCTTGCATCTTCATTCAATCTAATGGCAAGAGTGATAGGAGAAATTCTCGGACCCATTGGTGTTTTTGTAACATTTATAATACTTATTTCTCTTCATGCACTTGCTTTATTTATGAACGTATTAGGTGCGTTTATTCATTCAATACGTTTAAATTTCCTTGAGTTTTTTGGAAGGTTTTATGATTTAGGTGGTTATGAATTCAAGCCCTTAGGGTTTGAATTTAAAAATATTAGATTAAATAAAAAAAATTAGGAGGTTAGGTGAAATGAGTGTATTTAATGGACCAATGTTAGTTGCAATTGGCGCTGCTTGTGTAGCTGTAATGGGAGCAATAGGATCTGGTATTGGTATTACAAGGACTACTTCTCATGCAGGTGGAATTCTTTCTGAAAAACCAGAACTCTTCGGTAAAACACTTGTTATTATGGCGCTTCCAGGAACACAGGGATTCTATTCGCTTGTTGTAATGTTTTTGATGCTTCAATTCTTTGGGTTTGTTGCAGGTACTCCCAAGGCAAGTCTTTCCCAAGGCATTGTGGCACTTTTTGTTGGGATTTCTATTGGGCTTGTAGAATTTAAGACTGCACTTGATCAGGCACGTTCTGCATTAAGTGCTTTAGATTTGACTGCGAAGAGACCAGAAGAAAGCGGGCGTGCTATCCTTCTCCCAGCACTTGTTGAAACCTATGCTATTCTTGGACTTCTTTCAGGCGTTTTGCTCTCTCTTTGGATTTCAAAAGCAGTCTTTTAATTGGACATGGGAATAGAAAAAATTAAAGATCTCATCATCAATTCTGCAAAAAAGAAAGCGGAAGAGATGATTGAGACCGCTAAAAGAGATTTAGAAGAAGAATTTTCCAAATTTAAAAAACAACTTGATGAAGAATATCAAGCAAGACTCGAAAGATTGAAAAGGGAAATTGATGAAGAATTTGACCGTGCTAAAGTTATTGAAATTTCGAAAATAGAAAAGAAAAAACTTTTAAAAAAGAAGGAAATTCTCGATGAATTTTTTGAGCATTTAAAATCAATGATGATGAAAGATGAGAAATCTTATAAGAAAATGTTAATAACTCTTCTAAAGAGAGATGTAGTTGATGGCTCCACTGTGTATCTAAATGGAGATGATTTGAAAAAATTTGGTAAGGACTTTGAGAAACTTATCTACCAGGATTTGAAATTAAACGACGTAAAAATCGAGGAATCTCCTATAAATATCAAAGGTGGCTTGATAATTAAATCGCCAAATTTCGAAATCGATGATTCTATTGACGAATTAGTTGATTCGTTTAGAGAAGAAAAAGAGATTGAAATTGCAAAGGAGATTTTCGGATAATGGTGAACTTTTCATTCAAGATAGAATCTAAAAGTCAATATGATTTCCTTTGCGGTAGAGTAAAGGTACTTGAGACTTATCTTATGGGTGATAGTGTTTTTAAGGAGCTTGTAAAAAAGGACTTTAAAGGGTTTGTTGAAGTTTTACAGAATTATCCTTATAAGAATTTCCTTGAAGATGTTGATTTTGAGTCAGTAAAGAAGGCAATTGAAAATCGAAAAAAATCCGAATTTAATGAAATTTCTAAGTTCGATCTAAAAGATTTTATTGATGTATTTTTTAAGTCAAAAGAGTATTTTCTTTTATTAAAGAAGATTGCCTTAGGAGATGTAGCTTTTAACAATGGATTTACTGATTTATTATTAAAGAGTCCCTGTAAAGTTCCACTAGAACTATGTAAATGTTTTGAAGAGCTTAAGGCTGGACTTCCATCTTATATTAGGCCTTTAGTGATTGATGTGTATTATCTTAATTTTATTTGGGAAAATGCAAAGAAAACTAATAGTGATTTTATTGTTGAATTTTACTCTGAATTTATAAACAATACTGTTCTTACAATACTTATGCGAAATTATAATTTCGTGAAGAATAATTTCATCAACGAAAATGATTTTAATAAGTTGGTGGAATACCTTTATGCTCGACTTGAAAAGAGAGATATCCTAACTAAGGTTAGAAATTTCGAAGAGTTGTCACATTTCCTAAACTATTCGAGGGCCTTTTATTCAGAGAAAGAGCTTGATGAAACATACGAAACTCTTGAAATTGATACATTGAGGAGATTTTTTGATAAAGGAAAATATTTTAACGAAGGAATTGAGCCTATTTTTGTGTACCTTTTGAGGTTGGATTATGAGGCAAGCTTGTTGCAAAAGCTTGCCTATGCCCTATATCATGGGGTAAGCCCTACAGAGATTCCAGAATTGGAGTTTGCTTATGAATAGGATCGCTTTTGTTGGAAGCAAAAGATTAGGGATACTTTTAAAGAGTTTTGGAATTGAAATGTTTGTTGTGGGTAACAATGTTGAGTTTATTTCAAAGCTTAAAGAAATTACTAAAACTAATTCATACGGTATAATACTTACAGAAGAAAGCTATGCTTCGGCAGTTAAAAATTTTATCGCAAAGAAGACATCACCTTTACCTGCTATTATGATGCTTCCTACTATTGAGTCGAGTGGCGAAACAGTCAAAATGATAGGAGAGGTTGTAGAGAAGGCTATTGGTATTAATATTTTAGGAAAAACCAGTGGAGGAAAATAGATATGGAGGAAAGAGTAGGTAAGATTGTAAAAGTAGCAGGGCCTCTTGTGGTTGCAAAAGGTATACCTAATGCAAAAATGTACGAGATGGTATATGTTGGAGAAAAGAGGCTCTTTGGCGAAATAATCGAAGTTAGAGGAGATATGTCCTCAATTCAAGTTTATGAAGATACTTCTGGAATTGGCCCAAATGAACCTGTCTTTTTTACCGGAATGCCCCTGAGTGTTGAGCTTGGACCGGGACTTATTGGATCTATATATGATGGCGTGCAGAGACCACTTGATGAGCTTATGGCAAGGTTTGGAGAGTTTGTTCAAAGAGGAATTTTTGCAGCACCACTCAATAGAGAAAAGCTGTGGCATTTTGTGCCAACTGTAAAAGTAGGAATGGAAGTATCTTCAAATGATGTTTTAGGAGAGGTTCAAGAAACTCCTTTGATTAAACATAAAATACTTGTTCCGCCAAATGTTAAAGGAAAAGTATTAAAAATTGTAAAAGAAGGCGACTACAATGTAGAGACAGTTATTGCAATCCTTGAAGATGGTGAGAAAAATATTGAATTAAAAATGTACCATAAATGGCCTGTTAGGCTTGCAAGACCTGTAAAAATGCGTGTTCCACCCGATGAACCTCTTGTAACAGGTCAGAGAACCATTGATATGTTCTTCCCAATTGCAAAAGGTGGTACTGCTTGCGTTCCAGGACCATTTGGAAGTGGTAAGACTGTTGTGCAGCACCAATTGTCAAAATGGGCTGATGCTGATGTAATTGTGTTTATTGGATGCGGCGAGAGAGGAAACGAAATGACGGATGTCCTTATTGAATTTCCTGAACTCAGAGATCCAAAATCAGGAAGACCGCTTATGGAAAGGACAGTTCTTGTTGCTAATACATCAAATATGCCAGTTGCAGCAAGAGAAGCATCAGTTTTTACAGGAATAACTATAGCCGAATATTATAGGGATATGGGTTATAATGTTGCTCTTATGGCGGATTCAACCTCACGTTGGGCTGAGGCAATGCGAGAAATGTCAGGAAGACTTGAAGAAATGCCGGGAGAGGAAGGATATCCAGCATATCTTGCATCAAGGATCTCGTCTTTTTACGAAAGAGCTGGGAAGGTATATGTGCTTGGTAAAGAAGATGTAGTTTCAAGTTTGAGTGTTATTGGTGCAGTTTCTCCTCCGGGAGGAGATCTTTCTGACCCTGTAGTACAGGCAACTTTAAGAACAGTAAGAGTCTTCTGGTCGCTTGATGCAACGCTGGCGTATGCAAGGCACTTCCCTGCAATTCACTGGTTAAGAAGCTATTCAATGTATGCAGATCAACTGAAGTCGTTTTATGATAAGAATGCAGGTGTTGGTTGGAATGAATATAGGGCAAGAGCACTTTCTATTTTAAGAAAAGAAGCAGAACTTCAGGAAATGGTTAGACTTGTTGGTATAGATGCTCTTTCTTCTCATGATAGGCTTACCCTTGAAATTGCTCGTTCTATAAGAGAAGATTTTTTGCAGCAGGATGCTTTTGATCCTGAAGATACATATACGTCTTTAAAGAAACAATACAAGATGATAAAGTTGATTTTTACTTTTGCAAATTTTGCAGAAGAGGCTTTGAAAAAAGGTATTGAATTAGAGAAAATTGTATCTCTTCCTGTAAGAATTGATATATCAAGAGCAAAATTTATTTCTGAGAAGAATTTAGAAAAGTTTGATGAAATTGAAGAAAAAATAAAGCAGTCATTTGATTCACTTTTAGGTGAGGTGCAATATGCCTAAGGAATATACAACCGCCAAAGAGATAGCAGGACCTTTGCTTATAGTTGATAATGTTGAAAAAGCTACCTATAACGAGATTGTAGAAATTAAAACGGCTGATGGCTCAATTAAGAGAGGTCAAGTTCTCGAAGTTAATGGAAATATGGCCCTAATTCAGGTTTTTGAAGGAACATCTGGTTTAAGTCTTGGTGAGGTAAAGGTTAAATTTTTAGGTCATGGCGTTGAGTTGGGTGTTTCCCCTGATATTTTGGGAAGAATATTTGATGGATCAGGTAAACCTATTGATGGAGCACCGCCACTAATTCCAGATAAGAAGCTTGATATAAATGGGAGCCCTATTAATCCATACGCAAGAGATTATCCATCTGAGTTTATACAAACAGGAGTTTCAGCAATTGATGGTCTAAATACGCTTGTAAGAGGACAAAAATTGCCTATATTTTCCGGTTCTGGATTACCTCATGCTCAACTTGCAGCTCAAATTGCAAGACAGGCAAAGGTTTTAGGAAAAGAAGAGAAATTTGCAGTTGTTTTTGTTGCAATGGGTATTACCTTTGAAGAGGCAAACTTCTTTATCAATAGCTTTAGAGAATCTGGTGCATTAGAGCGATCAGTTATGTTTATAAATTTGGGAAATGACCCTGTTATTGAAAGAATTGCAACTCCAAGATTTGGTCTTACGGCTGCTGAATACCTTGCATTTGAACTCGGAATGCACGTTCTTGTTATTATGACTGACATGACAAACTATTGTGAGGCACTTCGTGAAATCTCTGCGGCAAGAAAAGAGGTTCCGGGGCGAAGAGGATACCCTGGGTATATGTATACCGACCTTGCCACAATTTATGAGAGAGCAGGAAGAATCAAAGGTAAAAAAGGATCTATAACTCAGATTCCTGTATTAACAATGCCAGAAGATGACAAAACTCACCCGATTCCCGATTTAACCGGTTATATTACCGAGGGACAGATCTTCTTAAGTAGAAGCCTATATCAGCAAGGTATTTATCCTCCAATTGACGTATTGCCAAGTTTGTCGAGGTTAAAGGATAAGGGAATTGGTCCAGAAAAAACAAGAGAAGATCATGCAAGCATAATGAACCAACTCTTTGCAAGTTATGCAAGAGGAAGAGAGGCCCGTGAGCTTTTAACAGTTTTAGGTGAAAGTGCATTAACGCCTGTAGACTTACTGCATGTAAAATTTGCAGATGAGTTTGAAAGAAATTTTGTAAAACAGGGTGAATATGAAAATAGGTCAATAGAAGAAACGCTTGAAATAGGTTGGAAACTTCTCTCAATGCTTCCAGTTGAAGAGCTTAAGAGAGTAAAGCCACAGTTCATTGAAAAATATCTTTCAAAGTATCTTAAAAAAGAGGTAGAAAGCAATGCTTCTTAATGTAAATCCTACAAGGATGGAACTTCTCCGTTTAAAGGAGAGACTCATCCTTGCAAAGAGAGGACATAAGCTTTTAAAAGACAAACTTGAAGGTTTGATGAAGAATTTTCTTGATGTTTCAAAGAGATATATTGAACTGAGAAAGGATTTTGATGAAAAATTTGTTTTGGCTTTGAAGAAGTTCCAAATTTCTACTCAAGATATAGAGGAAGATATGCTTGATTCCCTTTTAGAGGGGGGCAATTTTAGTACTGAACTTTCTTATAAGCTTGTAAATGTTATGAATGTCAAGTATCCTACGTTTAGCGTTAAAATGAGCGGTTCACCTATTGCCTATCCATATTCCTTGACACCTGTAATGCTTGATTATACTTTTCTTGAAATTCTCAAGCTTATTGAACGAATTATAGAGCTTGCCTCTCTTGAACAAGAACTTTATTCAATTGCTCTTGAAGTTGCAAAAGTCAGAAGAAGAGTAAATGCCCTTGAATATGTAATGATCCCTAATCTTGAAGAAACGATCAAATATATTGAAGGAAAATTGGAGGAGATGGATCGAGAAAATATAGCAAGGCTTTTGAAGATTAAGGATATTATAAGAGGACATTAAAAAAGTGCAAGTTGTAAGAAAAGAAGTTGCTTTTAAAGGAAGGCTCCTTTCAATAATTCTTAAGGAAGTCAAAAATAGAGATGGAAGTATATGGTTGCGTGAGGTTGTTACGTATGGCGGTAATGCTTCTTTTATAGTACCTTTTTATGAGGGGAAGTTTATATTTGTTAAGCAATTTAGACCTACACTTGAAGATTTTATTTTGGAGTTTCCCGCTGGACGGATTGAGGAAGGGGAAACTCCGTTTGATTGTGCAAGAAGAGAATTAGAAGAAGAAACAGGTTTTATACCAAAAAATTTGAGTTTTGTTTATGAATTTTACCCATCTCCTGGATTTGTAGATGAAAAACTCTATATGTTTTATGCAGATGATTTTGAACAAGGCAAAAAGAATTTAGATTTAGGTGAAGATGTGAGTATTACCTTTATTGAAAAAAACGAGGCCTTGAAGCTACTTGATAGTGGAAAGATTATAGATGGAAAAACTATTTTAGGGTTACTTTGGTTTAGAAATAGATTTGGCTAACAGAAAAATGCTCTCATTTTGGTATAAGTTAGGCAAAAAATATGTAAAGATAATGCCTGTATCTTTTGTTTATCTAACAGCAAAACTGTTAGGTTTTTTTTCATTTTGGTTTGATAGAAAAAGGAATTATGTCTTGAATAATATAAAGATAATAACAAATAAGAATAGGTTTAGTTTGTATAAACTTGGAATTGAATTTTACGAAAACTTTGCTTTGAACATTGCAGATTATTTTATAGTTGTTGTTAAAGGATTTGATAAGATAAAAATACTCACACCAAAAGAAGAAGTTTTTAAGAAACTTAAAGAACTAACTCAAAATGGCGGTCTTGTTATACCAACTGCGCATCTTGGAAATTGGGAAGTTGCCGGCGTTCTTGTTGGATCTCTTGGCTTTAAAGCTCACGGTATTGGTCTTCCCCAGCAAGAAATTGAAGTTGAAAAGTTTTACGAAGAATTGCGCAGGAGATTCAATGTAATAGTCCACCCTTTTCAAGGGGGATTTCTTGGTGCATATAAGGCCGTTAAAAATGGCGAAATTGCAACAATTGTTAGTGATAGAGACATTAATAAAGACGGAATTTGTGTAAATTTTTTTAGAAGGAACGTTTCCTTTCCCAAGGGCGCATCTATTCTTGCTTATAGAACAAAGGTAAAAAGTATTTTTGCTGCTCTTATAAGAGAAAATGGTTACTATAAGGTTTACTTTTCAGACGAGTTTGATATTGACTTTACGCTTCCTGAAAGTGAATTTTCTAAAAGGTATGTTTCAAGATTTGCATCTATATTAGAAGAATTTGTTAAAAGATATCCAACTCAGTGGTATCATTTTTTTGATTATTTTAAGGAGTATTCATGTTAATTGCAATTATTCCAGCAAAGGATGAGGCACACAACATAAAGGATGTTATTATAAAGACAAGAAAATATGTTGATTTTGTGCTTGTTATTGATGACGGATCAATTGATGATACAAAGACTGTTGCAGAAAGTGCAGGCGCATTTGTTATAAGAAATGAAGTAAATCTTGGTAAGGCTGATGCACTTAAAATTGGTTTTAGATATGCAATTGAGCATAATTTTGATACAATTGTTCTCCTTGATGCTGATGGACAACACGACCCAGACGAGCTTCCTAAACTTTTAAACAAGTTAAACGAAGGTTATGATATAGTAGTTGGTGCAAGAAAGTTTTTGCCACAATTAATGCCTCCTCTTCGAATCTTTGCAAATAGTTTCTCATCTTTTCTTGTTAGCGTTATTTGTGGTACGAAAATTCTTGATAGTCAATCAGGGTATAGAGTTTTAAGAGCAGAAGTTGCAAAGAAGATTAAATTCGAGACAAAAAGATATCAACTTGATACTGAGATGCTTATAAAAGCAGCTAAATGTGGGTTTAAGATTGCCTTTGTGGAGATAAATACTATCTATACCAATAGAGCTAAGAGTAAAATTAACCAGATTATTGATCCGTTAAAATTTTTATTTGTCACTTTGAAACTTGCTTTTTATAGATGCAAGAAATAGACATTTTAGATTACCATTTGCATTCTTTATTTAGTATTCCTTCAAGCCGTTTTATGGATATTCCTCATATGGTTGAATATGCAAAAATGAAAGGAATTACAATTTTGGGAACAGGGGATATTTTCCTTCCAAGATGGAGGAAAGAGATAGAAAATATTCTTTCCTTTGATAACGGATTTTATTATTTTTACGATTTCCCTTTCATTCTAACAGGAGAAGTAAATCTTACTTTTGAGAGAAACGGAAATAAAAGTTTTCATATTGTGCTTGCATTTCCAACTCTAAAAGATGTCGAAAATTTCCAAAAGGCTTATAAAGCTTTTTCTAATTTTGAAAAAAATGCACGTCCGAATATAAGACTTGAACCGAAAGAATTTTTGAGAATTTTAAAGGATGTAAACTCGAATATTCCAGTTATCTTAGCACATATTTTTACGCCTCATTACGGAGCTTTAGGCGCCTCAAATGGTTTTCGTGGTATAAGTGAAATTTTTGAAACGGATTTTATAGATAATTTGTTTATTGAGACAGGTTTAAGTGCTGATCCTAAAATGGTTTATTCTATTTCTGAGCTTGAGAATTATCCTGTTTTATCAAGTTCAGATTCGCACTCTCCTTTGCATATTGGAAGAGAGGCAACTGCTACAAAACACTCAAAAGGATTTGAGGAATTGTTCTATAATTTAAAGGATGTTTTATTCACCTTTACAATAGAAAACTTTCCTCAACTTGGTAAATATTATCTTGATGGACATAGGAAATGTAAATTCAAGACTCAAGATTTTTCGGTGTCCATCTGTCCTGTATGCGGGAAACCACTTACGAAAGGAGTATTACATAGAGTTAAGGAATTAAGCGATTCATACATTAGCTCAGGATTGTCAAAGATTAAATATTTCTATTATATTCCTTTGCAAGAAATTTTGAAAAGGTCATACAAAAAGAAAGAACAAGAGAAAATCTATCTTACTTTAATTTATGAATTTGGTAATGAGCTAAATTTATTGCTTTTTTCAGATCTTGATGATGTTGCGCATCTTGTTAATAATGAAACTATAATGTATTTAAATGAAATAAGAAAAGGTAATCTCATTTTTGATTGTGGATATGATGGTGTTTACGGAAGCTGGGAGGTAAGTTTTGCTTAAGGATAGATTTGGGAGAGAAATATCTTATCTTAGATTCTCTGTTACTGAGCGATGCAACTTTCGGTGTGCTTACTGCAGTTCATATAAAGATGATGCAATTGCAAAAGAACCGCCTCTTGAGGATATTGAATTTATTTTAAAAGGTGTCCGCACGCTTGGTTTTAAGAAGGTTAGAATTACAGGTGGTGAGCCTCTATTAAGAAGCGATATTGTTGAAATTGTAAGAATTGCTTCAAATGTGGGTTTTGAAGAGATCGTTTTGACAACAAACGCATATCGCCTTAAAGATCTTGCAAAAGATTTGAAAGAGGCCAAATTGACAAGGTTAAATATAAGTCTTGATTCCTTAAGAAGAGATGTATTTTCGCAAATTACAACTATTGATAAACTTGATGATGTGATTTCAGGAATCGAAGAGTCAATAAAAGTAGGTTTAATTCCTATAAAAATAAATACAGTTCTTCTTAAAGGTATTAACGAAGAAGATATAGTGCCAATTGCTAATCTTACGAAGAACGAAAATGTAATTGTAAGATTTATTGAGTTGATGCCAGTAAAAGGTAATCCATTTTTTGAAAGGCATTTTATGGCCTTTAAAAAAGCAATAGAAATTCTTGAGAAAGAATACACCTTAAAAAAAATAGAAGATTCAAATCATGAAGTTGCTAACTATTACCAAATTGAAGGTTTTAAAGGCAAGGTTGGTTTTATTGCTTCAATAAGTCAGCATTTTTGTTCTTCCTGCAATAGGTTAAGGCTTACATCTACATATAAGATTTATCCTTGTCTGTTTTCAACAATCAATATTGATATAAAAGATGCTGTAAAAAATAGAGATTTTGAGCTTTTGAGAAGCAAATTTGAAAGTGCTGTTTTTGTTAAACCTGCAGGACACGGGGAAATTAAAATTGGTTCGAAAGAATTCATTGAAAACATGAGAGAATTGGGGGGATAAAAAATGAGCCAATTTGATAAGAGCGGCAAAGCATACATGGTGGATGTAACAAATAAAGACGAGACTTTAAGGACTGCAAGAGCATTTGCAAAAATTTTACTTTCAAAGGAAACCCTTGAAAAAATAAAACTTGGTGACATTCAAAAAGGGGAAGTATTGACTGTTGCAAAAATTGCAGGTATTATGGCATCAAAAAAGACATCTGAATTAATTCCTCTTTGCCATCCTCTTAATATTACTTTTTCTGATTTAGCTTTTAGATTGGTGGATGAACCTCCATCAATTGAAATTGAAAGTTTTGTCGAATTGAAAGCAAAAACTGGTGCAGAGATGGAAGCTCTTACGAGCGTTTCAGTCGCTGCACTGACTATTTATGATATGTGTAAATCAATTGACAAGAATATAGAAATAAGAGAGATTTATCTTTTAGAAAAGACTGGGGGAAAATCTGGAACTTTTAGAAAAGAAAAAAAGCTTGACTAAATTTTGAAATTTTGTATAATATCAAATTGCGTATTTGCTTAAGGAGGTATGATGGATAAAATTTTAGACCTTAGAAAAACAAAACTGAGTATACCTTTACCTAATTTGCTGAGTGTTCAAATTTCATCTTATGAAAAGTTTTTAAACGAGGGAATAGGGGAAATTCTTCAGAGGATCTTCCCTATAGATACAAAGAATATACGTGTAGAGTTTGTTTCATATTCTGTTGGTGAGCCTTTGAGGACTCCAGAAGATTGTATTAGGGTTGGAACTACATACGAGGTTTCAATTAAAGGTAGATTCAGATTGATCTATAAAAATACAGGTGAGATTAAGGAACAAGAGGCTCTTCTTGCTGATGTACCAAGAATGCTTCCTGATGGCACTTTTATAATCAATGGAAAGAAGAGAGTCGTTGTCCAACAGTTAATAAGATCCCCCGGTGTTTACTTTCAAAGTGAAAAAGATGTAGAGAGTGGTTTTACTAATTATATTGTTACAATCATTCCCGACAGAGGTAGCTGGATGGAAATGGAAGTTGGCAAAGACAATGTGATGTACATTCGGCTGAAGAAGGGAATGAAAAAACTTCCTGTTACGGTAGTTTTAAAGGCGATTGGTTTTAAGAACAATGAAGAAATTCTCGAGAAATTCTATCAGACCATGACAGTTGACGTCATGACTACATCTCCCTTCTCATACGATGTCGTTATCGGTAAGAAGCTTGCCGAGGATATTAAAAACTCTGAAGGTAAAGTTATTATTAAGAAGGGGACAATTCTTCAAGAGGAATCTTTTGAAAAGTTGCGTGAAGAAAACATCCTACGTTATTCTGTCAAGGTTGAAGGTTATGACTATTGGGTGGAGCAAACGCTTAAGAAGGATAAAACCAATAACTCTGATGAAGCAAAAATCGAAATTTATAAAATTTTCCATCCAAAAGAAAGGGTGACGTTAGAAGCAGCTGAAGAGCTTGTTCATAATATTTTAATGGATCCTCGGAGAAATGAATACTATCCAGTTTCAAGATATAAAATTAATAAAAAATTTAATGTAAAAAGGGATGATCATATCCTCACAAAAGATGATTTTGTAGATATTATTTCGCACCTTATTAAAGTAAGAGAAGGCATTGAAAAAGAAGATGATATCGATAGCCTTGCAAATAGACGAGTGAGGACTGTCGGTGAACTAATTTCTGAAGAATTTGAGAAAGGCGCCTTGAAAGTTCAAAGAAGCGCAAGGGAAGCAATTGCAATTAAGAAGCCAGAAGAGATAACAATTCCTTCTATTTTTAGTAATAAAGCAATTACAGGTCAGTTGAGACAATTCTTTGGCGTAAGCCAATTATCACAGTTCATGGAAGAAACCAATCCCCTTGCATCATTAACTCATAAGAGAAGATTAACATCATTAGGTGCAGGCGGTTTACATAGAAAGAGAGCCGGAATTGAAGTAAGAGATGTCCACTCTTCACATTATGGAAGAATTTGTCCTATTGAAACGCCAGAAGGTCAGAACATAGGACTCATTAATTCTCCCACAATGTTTGCGAGTGTTAATGAATACGGCTTTATAACAACTCCATATAGGATTGTAAAAGATGGTGTTGTAACCAATGAAATTTTATATCTAACAGCAGATGAAGAGGAAAAATATATCATAGCGCAGGCAAACACTCCTGTTGATGAAAAGGGTAGGATTACTGAGGAATTAGTCATTGCACGAAAAAGAACTGAGTCAGGAGAAATCCTTCCACAACTTGTTTCAAAGGAGTTAGTTCAACTTATGGATGTGTCTCCTCAACAAGTAATAAGTCCTTCTGCATCACTCATTCCTTTTCTTGAGCATGATGATGCGAACAGGGCATTGATGGGATGCAATATGCAGCGTCAAGCAGTTCCACTGTTGGATCCTGATCTTCCAAGAGTTTCAACAGGTTATGAATCAAAAATTGCAGTTGATGACCTCGATTTACCTCTTTCAATGCATGATGGAATTATATCATATGTTGATGGCAGTGAAATTCATATTGTTCCAAATGATGCAAAGACCGTTGATGTTTCTGTTTATAGAGAAGCCTCTGATCTTAAGCAAAGTTTATTAAATAGAGCAAAACAAAAGGAAATTGTGCTTCTTGATATAAAACCCGAAATAGAGGATTATTATAAACTTGTCGGTGAAAAGATAACTCCTCAAATTGTAGATAAACTTATCACTCATGGCATTGAACAGATTTCAATAATTGATTCTGACAAAATTCAGAAGTTTTCAATTACAAATTGCTTTGAGAAAGAGCGTAATGACGATTTGATAGGTCTTGTTGCAAGAGAAACCATCGTGAACAAAAAAGGAAAACCCCTTATTGAAGAAGGACAGAAAATATCTGACACAAAACTGAATAGACTCTATGAGCAGAGTGGAGTTAAGGAAATTAAAGTTGAGGAGAATGGAGAAGTAGTTACAAAACCAGTGTTTATCTTGTCGTTGACTGCTTTGGGAAAAAATATTATTGGCAAGAGTCTATTTGGAACGCTTACAAATACCAAAAAAACGCTTAGGTTTGAAAAAGAGATAACAGAAGAGTTACTTCATGAACTCTATAGCAAAGGAATTACTGATCTTCTTGTTTATTCTCCACAGGAAGTTGAGACTTTTAATCTTGGAAAGATTAACGAGGATATCATTGACAGAGTTGTTGCAAAAGACTACACAAACGAAAAAGGAGAAGTTATTATTAAAGCAGGAGAACTTATAAATCTTGATAAACTCAGAAAACTTGCAGAAGCAGGTGTTAATAAAGTCAAAGTGAGAGAAGAGGTTGTTTATAAGTTAAGAAAATTTGAGAGAACAAACCAAGATACTTGCAGAAATGAAAGACCTATTGTTAAAAAAGGTGATATTGTAAAAAAGGGTATGCCTCTTGCCGATGGATATGCAACTAAGAATGGTGAAATGGCTCTTGGTATAAATGTACTAATTGCATATCTTTCGTGGTATGGCTATAACTATCAGGATGCTATTGTAATAAGTAGAAGGCTTGTAAGTGAAGATAAATTTACTTCTATTCACATTAAAGAATATACTGTTGAGGTTCATGAGACAGAACAAGGCCCCGAAGAGCTTACTCCAGATATAAGAGATGTTCGAAAAGAAGCTTTACGTTTCCTTGATGAAAGAGGAATAGTAAAAGTTGGTTCTAAAGTAAAACCAGGTGATGTCCTTGTTGGTAAAGTAACTCCATTCCCGGAAGAGGAAGAGTCAAATGAGGCGAAAATCTGGAGAAGTTTGTGGAGTAATCGAAACAGTAATTTAAAGAATAGTTCTTTTGTTGTGCCACCCGGAGAAGGTGGAGTTGTCATAGATGTTCAGGTTTTCTCAAGAGAAGAAGGATACGAATTAACAAAGAATGCTTTGAAGCTTATAAAAATATTCGTTGCAAAGAAAAGAAAAATTATTGTTGGAGACAAACTTGCAGGAAGACATGGTAATAAAGGTGTTGTAAGTAAAATTGTTCCTGAAGAAGATCTGCCATATCTTGAAGATGGTACAACTATTGATGTTATAGTGAGTCCCCTTGGAGTCCCTTCGAGAATGAATATTGGTCAGATACTTGAAGCAAATTTGGGGATTGCGGCAAGAAATCTAAATGTTAGAGTTGTAACCCCTTCTTTCATTGGTGCATCTGAAAAGGATGTTAGAAATCTCCTTAAGAAGGCAAACCTTGAAGAGTCTGGACAGATGACTGTTTATGATGGAAGAACAGGTAAACCTTTTGAATATAAAGTTACAGTCGGTGAAGCATACTTCCTTAAACTTAATCATCTTGCAGAGGATAAGATTCACGCAAGGGCAGTTGGTAAATATACATTAATAACTCAACAACCAGTTGGCGGCAAGGCGCAGTTTGGCGGTCAAAGATTAGGAGAAATGGAAGTTTGGGCACTTGAAGCATATGGTGCTGCAAATCTTCTCCATGAAATGCTCACGATTAAATCCGATGACTTAGAGGGAAGAAAGCGTGCATATGAAGCAATTTCTAAAGGTGTAACAATATTTGAAACTGGAATCCCTGAATCATTTAACGTATTACAGAGAACCTTAAGAGGTCTTGCAATTGACCTAAAGGTATTACCTACCAAGAAGGAGGAGAAGAAGGTTAAAGAACCTTTCTTACCTAAAATAACAACAAAAATAAATCTTGGAAAAATGGTTAAGGAGGAGTTAGATGAAGGCTCAAGCAACTAACAAAATTAGAAATGTAGTTCTTGTTTCTCACGGAAATGCAGGAAAAACGACTTTATTAGAGGCAATTCTTTTTAAGAAAAAGGTCATTTCAAGGATGGGAAGGGTTGAAGACGGAAATACTGTCTCTGATTATCAACCTGAAGAAAAGAATAGAAAATTTAGTGTAAGCTTATCCATTATTCCGGTTGAGCATAATGGAATAAAGATTAATTTCTTAGATACACCAGGTTATGCTGATTTCGTTGGAGAAGTATTAAGTGGAATAAGAGCTTCTGAGAATGCAATTATGCTTATTAACGCAACAAGTGGTATTGAAATTCAAACTAAGAAATACTGGAAGTTTTTAGAAAATGAAAATAAACCACGTGCGATTTTTATAAACAAAGTTGATGTTGAAGGAGTCGATATTGACCATATCGTAAAAGTAGTTAGAGATTTCTTTGGGCCAAAGGCAATTCCTATAAACTATCCTGTTTTTGAGGGCGGTAAATTTGTTAAAGTGGATTCAGTCTTTTCAAATCAGAACTTAGAGAATTTTAAGCATGAATTAATTGAGATTGCAGCAGAATCAGATGATGCTCTCCTTGAAAAGTATCTTGGTGGTGAAGAGCTTACCCAGGAAGAAATAAACAATGGATTAAAGAGTGCTTATACTAAAGGAAATATATATCCAGTGCTTTTTGGTTCTGCGATAGGACTTGTTGGTCTCGATGAACTTCTTAACTTTATAAGTGATGTAATGATGAGTCCAGAAGAGTTAGGAGAGGTAACAGGTATAAATCCAAATACAAGAGAAAAAGAAACAAGAAGAGTTGCATCAGATGAATTTCTTTCAGCATTTGTTTTCAAAACTTTGTCAGATCCATATGTTGGTAAGCTTTCGTTTACAAAGGTTTATTCTGGTGTTTTAAAATCAAACTCAACCGTGTATAACTCTTCAAAAGGTGTTTTGGAAAAGACTGGTCAGATTATATTTATGATGGGTGCAACTCAAGAACCTGTTGATGAGGTCATCGCAGGTGATATTGCAGTTATTACTAAACTTACAGTTACTCAAACAAATGATACGCTTTGCGATAAAGATAATCCAATTGAATTTCCAAAAATTGAATTCCCTGAACCAATGCTTACAAGGGCAATGAGACCGAAGACAAAGACCGATGAAGATAGAATGAGTATAGGCCTTTCTAAGATAACGGAAGAAGATCCTACAGTGAGGATTTCAAAAAATTTGGAAACGAAGGAGCAACTTATTTCAGGTATAGGCGAAACGCATCTTTCTGTTATTATGGAAAAATTAAGTGGTCGATATGGAGTGAATATTGAATTAACAATACCTAAGGTTCCATATCGCGAGACAATTACAACAAAAGTGAAGGTTGAAGGTAAATACAAGAAACAGACTGGTGGTCATGGTCAATACGGACATTGTTTCCTTGAGGTTGAACCGCTTGAAAGGGGTAAAGAGTATAGTTTTGAAAGTAGAATCTTTGGTGGTGCTATTCCGAAGCAGTATATCCCGGCGGTAGAAAAAGGCGTCAAGGAAGCAATGGAAGAAGGGATCCTTGCAGGCTATCCTGTTACGGATATTGGAGTTGCAGTTGTTGATGGATCTTATCACCCAGTAGATTCTTCAGAACTTGCATTCAAAATTGCAGGATCAATGGCCCTTAAAAAGGCACTTGAACAGGGAAATTCAATTCTTCTTGAACCAATTGAGAAAGTAATTGTGATAGTTGATGAGCAATATATGGGTGATGTTATTGGAGATCTCAACGCAAAAAGAGGAAGAGTTATAGGTATGAAGAGTGAGGGAGGAAAACAGATAATTGAAGCATATGTTCCGCTTGCCGAATTGCTCAATTACGCAAATGATCTCAACTCTATTACTCAAGGAACCGGCGAATTTAAAATGGAACATTCACATTATGAGCCTGTACCTCCAAAGATTGCCGAAAAAATAATACAAGAAGCTCAACACAACAAGAAAGAGACTGAAGAGTAATAATAGGGGGTGAATCTTTTGAATAAAGCAGATATAAAAGCATTGAAAATTTTGCTTGCCTCAACTGAAGAGATCCTATCGTGGTCTCACGGAGAGGTTAAGCGAGGAGATACTTATAGTTATAGGAATTATCTTCCTGAACCTGACGGGCTTTTTTGTGAAAAAATATTTGGACCAGTACATTCTTATCAGTGCCATTGTGGAAAACTGAAGGGAAAGCAATATGAAGGTTTAAAATGTCCTAACTGTGGAGTTGAAATTTTACCATCAAGCGTAAGAAGGGAACGTTTTGGACATATTCAACTTGCAACACCCGTTGCTCATATATGGTACTTCAAGAACAACATAAACTATATTGCGCTTCTTCTCGATATGAAGTCTCAGGATGTAGAGAAAATTATTTATTTTGTAGCATATGTTGTAACAGATCCGAAGAAAACAAAATTAAGGTATAAACAAGTCCTCTCTGAAGAAGAGTACTACATGTATAGATTTGAAGAGAATCTTGATTTTGTTGCAAAGAAGGGCGGAGAGGCAATAAAAGAATTACTTGAGCATGTGGATTTGAATAAGTTAAGAGAAGAAGCCCTTTTAAAACTTAAAAGTGGTTCTTCGCAAGAAAAGAGTAGCGCAGTAAGACTCTTAAGTGTTGTTGAAGGACTTTTAAACAATAACAGAAAGCCTGAGGATATGGTTTTGACCGTTATACCTGTTATACCTCCTGATTTAAGGCCCTTGGTCCCGCTTGAAGGTGGTAAATATGCTTCTGATGATCTTAATGAACTTTACAGAAGAGTGATAAATAGGAATAATCGCTTAAAGAAATTATATGAAGTAAATGCTCCTGATATAATGCTTGAAAACGAAAAAAGGATGCTTCAAGAGGCAGTTGATGCACTATTTGACAACGGAAGAAAACCTTATCCTGTAGTTAACGCAAATAAGAGACCTTTAAGATCCTTAACAGATATCTTAAAAGGTAAGGAAGGTAGGTTTAGAGAAAACCTTCTTGGAAAGAGAGTTGACTATTCTGGAAGAGCCGTTATCGTTGTAGGTCCAGAATTAAAAATTGATGAATGTGGCGTTCCAAAAGAGATGGCACTTGAACTATTTAAACCTTTTGTGACTTTTGAACTCTCTAAGCTTGGATACAACAAGAAAAAAGCCAAGGAACTCATCGAGAATCCAACTCCAGAAGTTTGGAAAGCGGTTGAGGATCTTTCAAAAAATTATGTAGTTTTGCTTAACCGTGCGCCAACCCTTCATAGGCTTAGCATTCAAGCTTTTAAACCTGTATTGATAGAAGGTAAAGCAATCCAAATTTCTCCTCTTGTGTGTACTCCATTTAATGCTGACTTCGATGGAGACCAGATGGCAATACATTTGCCACTTTCCTTACAGTCCCAGATGGAAGCAAAGATGCTTATGCTTTCTTCTCACAATATACTTTCTCCTGCACATGGTGGTCCACTTGATACACCTGTTCAGGATATGGTTATAGGGATTTACTATCTTACACTATCAAAGAACGCTGAACCTAAAAGTAAACGTATATATGATAATCCACATCTTGTAGAGCTTCTTTACGAAAAAGGGCTTCTGAAGTTGCACGATAGCATCAGATTCAGTTTTAGAGGAAAAATTTTTGATACTACTGTTGGTAGAGTTATCTTTAACATGAAAATTCGCGAAGGTATTTTTGATGGTGAAGATGACTATCCTTTCATAAACGAAGTAATTGGTAAAAAACAGTTAGAACGCATTATTTCCGAGTTTTATGATAGATACGGTCTTGTAAAAACAGACATCTTACTTGATAATTTGAAGGATATTGGTTTTAAGTTTGCAACATTTAGCGGAATTAGCATTGGTCTCGACGATATAAAAATACCTAAAGAGAGAGATAAAGTTATAAGAGAAGCACAGAAAAAAGTTGAACATATAGAGGCTCAGTACAACGAAGGTTTATTATCAGAATCACAAAGATATGAAGCGGTAGTTGAAATTTGGAGAAAGGCATCAGAAGAAATTCAGAAACTCGTCTTCAATAATTTTGATAACTTTGATCCAGTCTACATGATGGCAATATCAGGTGCTCGTGGAAGCCCAACACAAATAACACAGATGGCTGGAATCCGTGGACTTATGGCTGGCCCAACTGGTAAAATTATTGAGTTCCCAATTCTATCAAACTTGAGAGAAGGGCTCACAGTTCTTGAATACTTCCTTTCAACTCATGGAGCAAGAAAAGGACAGGCAGATACTGCGTTAAGAACAGCCGATTCAGGATATCTTACAAGAAGATTGGTAGATGTTGCCCATGGTATCATTGTTAAAGAAGATGATTGCTCAGTAAGAAGAGTTAAGGCAACTATGGTTGGAGATGAACTTATTGAGCCACTCTCTTCAAAGGTTATTCTTAAAGTGGCAGCTGAAGATGTTGTTGACCCTAATACCGGTATGGCATTCATTAGAAAAGGTGATACAATTTCTTCAAAGCAAGCATCTTTACTTGATAAGCTTGGAATATCTTCAATTCTTATAGAAGACTTTGTTAACGGTATTGATGTTTACCCAATTGTTGAAGGAAACAACTACGATAAACCTGTAATAACTCTTGCAGAACAAATCTGGGGAAGGTATGCAGCTGAAACAATCTATCCACCTATAACACCTAAAAAAGTTAAAGTTAACAAAAAGGCGATAGGTTATGTTCTTGCAGAATCTGTTTTTGATAATGGAGAGCTATTACTTGAAAAAGGAAGAAAAATAACAGAAGGTGTGATTGAAATTCTTGAGAAAGCAAAAATTAAAGAAGTTGAAGTATTTGATGAAAATGTGGAACCAATAGTTAGAAGAAATGAACTTATTACAAAAGAAAAAGCAAAACTCATTGAAAGTCTTGGTATAAGGACTGTTAAAGTTCGATCTCCAATTACCTGTAATGTAGAGCATGGTGTTTGTGCAAAGTGTTATGGAGTTGATCTTTCAAATAGAGATATTGTAAAAGTTGGTGAAGCAGTTGGAGTGGTTGCAGCAGAGTCGATTGGAGAACCAGGAACTCAATTAACTCTAAGAACATTCCACACTGGTGGTGTAGCAAGTCAGGATATTACTCAGGGTCTTCCAAGAGTTGAGGAACTTTTCTCCGCAAGAAGTCCTAAGGGAAAGGCAATTGTATCTCCTGCAAAAGGAAAGGTTGAGGTCACTTCTGATAAGTTGAGACAACTCATTACAATTACAGGAGAAAAAGGTGAAAAAATAAAGATTCCAGCGCCACGTGATAAGAAATTGAATGTAAAAACAGGAGATTATGTAAATGTTGGTGATATATTAAGTGATGGACCCCTTGATCCACGAGAGATTCTTGACATTAAGGGTATTAATTTTACTGCAAGATATCTTTTGCATGAGATTGAAAAGGTGTATAAGTCTCAGGGTGTTGATATTAATATAAAACATATCGAAATAATATTGAAAAGGATGTTTGATAAAGTTGAAATAATGGATTCTGGAGATACTAACTTCTACGAAGGCGAAGTTGTAAACAAGGATGATGTTCTTAAAGAGAATAGAAAAATGAAGGCAGAAGGAAAAAGAATTGCTAAGTTCAGATTGTTAGTTCAGGGTATTACAAAGGCCGCACTCTCTTCAGACAGTTTCTTATCTGCTGCTTCCTTCCAGGAAACTCCAAGAGTTCTTGCAGAGGCTGCAATTAAAGGAAAGATAGACCTATTAAGAGGAATGAAAGAATCTATTATTGTTGGGAAAAAGATTCCAGCAGGTACAAATATGGATTTTGAGGATTAAATATGTTATTGACAATTAAAATAATTTTGCTATAATTTCAAATTGTGTGAAAGAATTTAATTAGGAGGAAATTGATATGCCTACTTTTAACCAATTAGTGAGAAGTCCGAGAGAAAGGACAAAAGAGAAGAGTAAGACACCTGCGTTGCAAGGGTGTCCTCAGAAGAGGGGCGTTTGTATTCAAGTAAGAACAATGACCCCTAAGAAGCCAAATTCTGCTTTGCGAAAAATTGCAAAGGTGAGGCTTACCAATGGAGAGGAAGTCATTGCCTATATTCCTGGAATTGGACATAATCTCCAGGAGCACTCAATGGTTTTGGTACGTGGTGGAAGAGTTAAAGACCTTCCAGGTGTAAGATACCACATCATTCGTGGTGCATTAGATGCAGCAGGTGTGGAAGGAAGAATGCGTGGAAGATCTAAATATGGTGCGAAGAAGCCCAAAAAGGGAGGTGCATAATGCCTCGTAGAGGACCTGCCCCAAAAAGGGAAATTGAAGGTGACCCAGTATATAACAATGTAATGGTCGCAAAATTAATAAACAATGTGATGAAAGGTGGTAGAAAAAGCCTTGCAGAAAAAATTGTTTATGCTGCATTTGATATTTTAAAAGATAAAACTGGGAAAGACCCTCTTGAAGTCTTTGAGCTTGCTCTTGAAAAGGTAAGACCGTTGGTCGAAGTCAAACCAAGAAGAGTAGGTGGAGCTACTTATCAAATTCCTATTGAAATTGAAAAAGAGAGAGGGCAAAAACTTGCAATTAAGTGGATAATTCAAGCTGCGCGAAGTGTTAAAGGTAAGGGAATGGAAGAAAAGTTGGCAGACGAAATTATAAACGCATCTAACGAAACTGGCGCAGCATACAAGAAAAAGATTGATTTGCATAAGATGGCAGAAGCAAATAGGTCTTATGCTCATTTACGTTGGTAGGTGAAATTTATGCCGTATATTGATACCCCTCTTGAAAAAATAAGGAACATCGGAATCATAGCCCATATAGATGCTGGTAAAACGACTACAACAGAAAGAATTTTGTATTATACCGGCACAACCTATAAGATGGGTAATGTAGATGATGGTAATACGGTTACCGATTGGATGGTTCAAGAAAGAGAGAGGGGTATTACTATTACTTCGGCTGTTACAACATGCTTTTGGAAAGGACATCAAATTAATATTATTGATACGCCCGGCCATGTTGACTTTACGGCTGAAGTTGAAAGGTCGCTTAGAGTACTCGACGGAGCTGTGGTTATTTTTTCTGCCGTCGAGGGAGTTGAAGCCCAATCTGAAGCGGTTTGGAGACAAGCCACGATGCACAAGGTACCGAGGATTATTTACATTAATAAAATGGATAGACTTGGTGCATCGTTTGAAGATACACTCAAAAGTATTGATGAAAGACTTAATGTAAAAATTATTCCGCTTCAAATTCCTTTAGGAGAACAAGACGAGTTTGTTGGTATAATCGATCTTATTGAGGGCAAGGCTTACGTTTACACTTCAGAAACAGGTGAGGAATTTAAAGAAATTGACATACCACAAGAGTATAGTGAAAAGTTTGCAAAATATAGAGAAATAATGTTAGAGAGTGTAGCAGATGTTGACGAAGATGCTCTAGGGCTTTACCTTGAAACGGGTAATATCCCAAAAGATACTTTAAAACAAGCAATAAGAAGAGCCACTGTAAGTGGAGTTGCCTTCCCTGTTTTTGTGGGTTCTTCTTTTAGAAACAAAGGCATCCAGATGCTTCTTGATGGAGTATGTGACTATCTTCCTTCTCCTATTGATAGGGGTGAAATAATTGCAACAACTAAAGACGGAAGAACTATAACTTTAAAACCGGATCCATCCGGACCGCTTGCAGCTCTTGTATTTAAAGTAATGGCTGATCCTTATTCTGGAATATTAAGTTTTGTTAGAGTTTATTCTGGTACTCTTGAAAAGGGAAGTTATGTGTTAAATGCAACTACAAACGAAAAGCAGAGAGTTGCAAGGCTATTAAGGCTACATGCTAACAAACGTGAGGATGTTGATTATCTTAAGGCAGGCGATTTAGGAGCTATAGTTGGTGTGAAAAATGCGATTACTGGGCATACAATATCGGATGTAAATATGCCTTTAGTTCTTGAAGATATTAAGTTCCCTGAGCCAGTTGTTTCTGTTGCAATTGAACCAAAGACAAGAGCAGATCAAGAGAAACTCTCACAGGCACTTGCAAAATTTGCAATCGAAGATCCAACTTTCAAGATTAAATATGATGAGGATACATCTGAAACAATCATTTCAGGAATGGGTGAGTTACATCTTGAGATTATTGTTGACAGGTTATTCAGAGAGTACAACGTTGAAGCACGTGTTGGAAAACCTCAGGTTGCATATAAAGAGGCAATTGGTAGCTTTGCAAAGGCAGAAGGTAAATACATTAGACAAACAGGCGGACACGGTCAGTATGGACATGTCGTAATTCAAGTCTCTCCAATTGAACCAGATAAAGGCATCGAATTTGAAGATAAAACAAAAGGTGGGGTAATACCTAAAGATTTTATACCTTCAATTGAAGAAGGAATCAAAATTGCTTCCGAAAATGGACCTCTTCTTGGGTTTCCTGTTTATGGAGTTCATGTTGAACTAATTGATGGGTCATATCATCCTGTTGACTCATCTGAACTTGCATTTAAAATAGCAGCGTCCAAGGCTTTTAAAGATGCAGTGTCAATGGCAAGCCCATATCTTCTTGAACCAATAATGAGTGTTGAAATTATTGTGCCAATGACTTTCTTAGGTGAAGTGATAAATAGTGTTAATGCAAGACGTGGAAGTATAAAAGGTATGATTGAAAGAGGAAATACAGTTATTGTTCAAGCGCTTATTCCTCTTGAGAGTATGTTTGGCTATACAACAGTTTTAAGGACACTTACACAGGGTAGAGGATCTTTCTCGATGGTTTTCCATAAATATGAGAGAGTACCTACTGCTGTACAAGAAGAAATTTTAAAGAAAGCAAAAGGAGAAATTT
>NZ_JBLOBF010000012.1:0-29902 GCF_047785965.1 Caldisericum insulae | reverse complement strand
ATTTTTCTGTAAAATATAATTGGAATATTAAAAATTTGTAAAAGGAGGTATCAAAAATGAAAAGAACCGTAAGTATGTTGGTGGTTTTTGCGATGGTTCTTTCACTGACTGTGGGAATCGTTGCGCCGACTACCAAGGCAGCTGATCCTTCTTCTGTCATTCAAAGGAAGATGGATTACATCAAAAGTAAGATTCAAGCTCCACCTCCCTTTTCCAAAGAAGAATCTCTTAGGCTAAACACTGTTACAATTGACGGAGTAGAACTTCCAAAATCCCTTGTTGATTTCAAGAAGATTAAAGACGGAAATTCTGTGATTAAAGTTGCAATTGACGGCGTAAGCAAAACAGTTCTTGATTTTGCTAAAGACAACAAAATATCTATTAACACTACAAACCTTACTCCTGTTGACAAAACTAAACTTATTAATTACATTGACCTTCTCAGACAAGAGCATGTATCGATTAAAAGCAATCTTTCTAACATTCCAGTAACAGTTGAAAGAGATCTTTACATTGCTTACAATGGTGTAATTGTTGAAACACAGGTTAAATATGTTAATTACCTTATAGCAAGATTTGGAAAAGACAGAGTACATGTCGAGAAGATCTATACAACCGATCTTAATTACTCCGTGCCCTTAATTGGTGCAGGGACTGGCGGTGTTTGGACTGACCCTGGCGTTGATGGCACAAATATGGTTGTAGGTGTCGTTGATACAGGTGTTGATTACACTCACCCAGACCTTGGAGGAAGTGGTTCTGGCACAACATTCCCAACCGCCAAAATTCCAGCAGGATATGATTTTGGCGATAACGACACCGATCCAATGGACCTTAACGGCCATGGAACGCATGTTGCTGGTATTATGGCAGCCGATGGCGTGGTTAAAGGCGTTGCGCCAAAGGCAAAAATCGTAATTGCAAAGATTGTTCAAGGTGGCGAAGGTTCTGCATCATCTTTTGATATTGCAAAAGCATTTGACTATATGGCAGACCCATTGAACCTTGATAATGGACCTGAGGGAACTCACCCACCAGTTGCTGCAGTCAATATGAGCTTTGGTTCAGTTGCAGGCTTTGTTGACCCAACTGCGCCTGACCAGGCAGCAATAGAAAATTGCATTAAAGCAGGAATATTTGTTTCACTCTCTGCAGGAAATTCATACTGGTCGTATTATGGCTATGGATATTATCCATTCTTCCCCGATTTTGCAACGGTTGGTTCACCTTCTGTAACGCCATCTGCAATGTCAGTTGCAGCAAGTTATAATTCTTACGGAAGATATCCTGCTCTTACAAGAATTGCACCAACACCTTCAGTTAATTATGCATACACAGTTGGTTCTGGTTCTCCTGATCCAATTACAGTTTTAGGAGACAATAACGGGCAGGGTTATGAATATGTATACTGTGGATTAGGTGGATCTCCATCAGATTTTCCTGCTGAAGTTTCTGGAAGAATTGCTCTTATAAAAAGAGGAGGTTATACTTTCTTAACAAAAATCCAAAATGCATATAACGCAGGAGCAATTGGTGTTATTATTTTCAATAATACAAGTGGATATATTACAATGAGTACCAATGGACAACCACAAATCCCTGCGGTTTTTATAAGCCAGGATGACGGTAACGCATTACTTCCCTATGCGGTTAATGGAGGAACTGGTGGTGGTAAAGTTGGATTTAAGCCTAATACATATGCTGATGTACCTCAGGCAACCGATACAATGGTTGATTTCTCTTCATGGGGACTTCCACCAGACTTGTCATTTAAGCCAGAAATCACAGCACCTGGCGGCGGCATATGGTCAACAGTTCCACTTGCACAAGGTGGTTATGCAAACTATTCTGGTACCTCAATGGCAGCACCTCACGTTGGTGCAGTTGGTGCTCTTATAAAAGAAGCGCATCCTGACTGGACACCTCAACAAATTAAGATAACATTAATGAACACTGCAAAGATTCTTATGCAAGGAAGCTTGCCTTATTCCGTGCTTAAGCAGGGCGCAGGAAGAGTTGACGTGTACAATGCACTTCATAACAATGTACTTGTGACTGATTCTGCAAAAGGCACTCCTTATGTTGCACTTGGCGAACTTCCAAGCTACAAAACCGCACCAGTTGTTTTCACGGCAAGACTCACAAACACTGGTTCAACTAATATTACTTTTAATATTCAGACAACAGGACCGCAAACTGTAAGATCTAATCTTAATCCTATGCTTCTTAATGGCGCAACTATTACAACAACGCCATCAGGAAGTGTTACAGTTCCAGCCAATGGAACTGCTGATGTAATAGTAACGATTGATGTAAGAAATGTTCCGGATTGGAACCTTACGGGATCTTACTGGGGATGGAATTACCTTGAAGGATTTATTAAGTTTATTCCTCAAGGTGCAACCCAAGTTGGTCCTGGTGGAAATATTCCAGGTGAAGTACATATCCCTTATGTTGGCGTTCTTGGTAAGTGGAACCAATTTACCAATGAAAATGCCTGGGACTTTAATCCGCTGATTGATCTTCCTCCAGACGATCCGATGGGCGGGCTTTCATATTATCTTACTGGTGGCTATCCTGCAACCTGGCCAGAAATAAATGGGAGTTACTACGCAGGAATTGACTATTACGGAAATTTTGATAGAAATGCAATTGCATTTAATCCTGCAACAACCGATAAACTTGAAGCGGATTTCTGGGCTTTCAGGAACATTCAAAATGTGAAAATAGAAATCCGTGACCAAGAAAATAACCTTGTAAAGACAATTGATAATGTGGATTACCTGCTTAAGATGGTGCCAAGTTATGGTACTGGCTGGTATTTCTTTGGTAATGTTCCATGGCTTTGGGATGGAACTGATGCATCGAATAATCCCGTTTCAGATGGAAAGTACAAACTTGTCATCACTGCAACTGCACCAAAGATTTTCAATAAGATGTTCTATGATCCACCACAAGTAATTGAATTCCCAGTAAGTGTTGATAGAGTTGCACCAGAGGTTCACATTACATCAATTATTGATAATGGTGACGGAACATATACTGTGAATTGGGATCCTGCAACAGATGCTTTACCATCAAGTGGCATTTGGGGCTATGAGGTGGATTGGGACAGCAGTTCCCATATGCTACCTCCTGATGCAACGAGTTATACTATAACCGGGCTTGTTGCTGGCTCTCACGATATTAAAGTCTGGGTAATTGATAATGCAAACAATTTAGGAAGCGATACTAAGACTTATGCAATCCATACCATCACTCCTTCTGTGAACAATTCTGCTTGGGGAACAATTTCACCATCATCTCCAGTGCTTGCAGGCGATGGTTCTAATAAATCATTTATTGTTACGCCAAAAGCTGGTTACCACATTGCTGATATCCTTGTTGATGGTAGAAGTATATTTGTAGATGGTGGTGTACCACGTCCATCAATTGAAACTACCTCTTACACCTACACCTTCACCAATGTTACAGCAGACCACACTATTCAAGCAGTCTTTGCGCCTGGAATTCTCCAGTATGTAATCACTGCCTCAGCAGATATAGGTGGTACAATTACTCCATCTGGTGATGTTATTGTTCCACAGTTTGGCTCTCAGACCTTTATCATCACCCCTAACACTGATTACCACATCAAAGATGTCCTTGTTGATGGTGTATCAGTAGGTCCAGTTTCAACCTACACCTTCACCAATGTGGATAATAACCACACTATCCAAGCATTCTTTGAACACAACTACATCAAAATAACCTCACCTACAGGCACAGAAGTCTTCTCACCCACAGATACCATACACGTAACCTGGGAAGTAGCAGGTTTTACAGGAACTGAAGGTAAGATAAGAATCTTCTTCTATCCTGGTGGCGGAGGTCCATATAAGGGTTGGTATCTTATGGCAAAAGACATTCCTCTTGCAAATGGATCTTATGATATTAATCTCTCAGATCTTAAGGATTCAAATCTTAAGGATATAGAGGGAAATACCATCACAATCAAGGATCCTCTCCGTTTTAGAGTCCGTGTTGGTATCTATGATCCTTCAACTAATGGATGGCTTACCTGGGGTACAGATAAACAGTACTATGATGACTCAGGCCACTTCTGGGTAGTTTCTACTACACCAACATCTTACATCAAAATAACCTCACCTACAGGCACAGAAGTCTTCTCACCCACAGATACCATACACGTAACCTGGGAAGTAGCAGGTTTTACAGGAACTGAAGGTAAGATAAGAATCTTCTTCTATCCTGGTGGCGGAGGTCCATATAAGGGTTGGTATCTTATGGCAAAAGACATTCCTCTTGCAAATGGATCTTATGATATTAATCTCTCAGATCTTAAGGATTCAAATCTTAAGGATATAGAGGGAAATACCATCACAATCAAGGATCCTCTCCGTTTTAGAGTCCGTGTTGGTATCTATGATCCTTCAACTAATGGATGGCTTACCTGGGGTACAGATAAACAGTACTATGATGACTCAGGCCACTTCTGGGTAATACCTCACTAATATCCACTAAACTAACACTCTAATTCCTCTAACTGATACTTTAAGGGCTGCCTCATAAAGGCAGCCCTTTTAAATTCCAATTTGTAATTTTTCATAAAGCAATTATAATTTAGATAATATAAATGAATAGAATTCATAGGGATTCGTAGATTATTTAGCTACTGTCCTGTAATCGATATTCGTATGTTTGGCATTGCTCCTTCAGATTCTGAATAATATTATATGGAGGAAGGCTTTTATGAAAAAAGACTTGTTAAAAGAATTATTGTGTTTGCTCTCTTTAATATCTTTTTGTCTAAATTCATTTTTATAACCGGTGATATAGTACTTTCGAATGGTTATTTAAATTTTTCTCAAATAAATTCTGATTTCGTTCAGTACCAGAAAACACCTTCTGAATTTTCTTATGGTTATGTACCGATACCTTTTGACGCAAGTCATCTTCAAGGTATTGCTCACAATAACTACGTAGTAAATGAATTCCTTCCAACTTCATTTGACTGAAGAGCTCACAATGGAGTTACTCCTGTAAAAATCAAAGTAATTGCGGTACTTGTTGGATATTTGGCACAACTTCTGTGCTTGAATCGAAGGCGTTGATTAAAGAAGGGATGGTATATGATTTTCCAGAAACAAAGTGCCCTCTGCTCTAATGGGTCCTGGACCTCTTGTTTGATAATGCAACTGACCCGTGCCAGACTGGTTGAGACAGCTATCTTGCAATAGAAGCATTTATAAGAAAGGGAGCAAAGATGGAAAATTATCTTCCGTATAATACGTCACTGCTGAATTGTGCTGGAAACTGCCAATGCGACAATTGCCCTCCTGTAAAGAGATTTGATGTTGTTAGGTTGGTCACAAACTCCGTTTCGAATATTGACCTCATAAAGCAGGCAATATACAGCAATAGCCCTATAACTGGCTCTTTTTATTATAATTTGTCATATCTTTATACTGATGCTACTTCTGGTTACTTCTATGACTCCAACTCAGTAATCTCTCTGAATCATCTTATTTCAATTGTAAGCAGTGTCTCATAAAAACAACTGCTGGCACAGGGGCTTGGATTGTAAAAAAATACTGGGGAGCTTCTTGGGGCAATGGACAGTATTTTTACCTTTCATACAATTCAAGCAACTTGCAAGAGATTTTTTACCTCCTATATGAAAACTATTAGCAAGGAGATGTGCTTTATTCCTGGAATGAATCCATAATGTTAGGTTTTGTGGGGTATGGGACGCCTGGATGGCCTCGGTTTACACTGCTCAGTCTGTAAGTCAGCTTAAAAAGGTCGAGTTCTGGGTGTCCTCTGCAATCCTCGGTTGTACTTTCCAAAGGGATAATGTGTACTGTCGAAGTGAAGCTCACTACTCCTGGATATAATTATCCTATACTAGTAGAGTTTAAGATATCAAATTACGTAACCCCTACAATTCAGGCATGGGCAACCTTTACAAAAATAATGACTCTGATTCCTGAAAGGATACTTCCATTAACGGAATGAATGCTTGTTTGCTTGTTGTACTGGGTGCTTCACCGTACTTGTCGAGTTTTTCATTTGGCACAATTTATAATCAAACAGCAGGAACTCCTTTCAACATAACTATAACTGCGAAAGATCAGTATGGGTATACATATACAGGATTTAACGGAAGCGTTAGTCTATCTGTAAACAAAGGTTCAATATCGTCCAAAACTACCAAAACTTAATTAATGGAGTCCTCTCAAATTTCTATGTTACAATCCCTGATGCAAATACTGGGGTAACAATAACTGCAACAAGTTCTGGAAAGACAGGCACAAACAACTCTTTTGACATGAGCTCTGCATCTTCTCCAGCAATAATACTCCTGCAACCTAACGGTTTAGAAACCCTCGTTGCAGGTTCTGCATACAGCATTCAGTTGTCTTCGCCTAACTTATCTGATGGTGCTTTGGGAATTCTATTCTCTTCTGATAGAGGTTCCTCCTGGTCAACCGTTGCAACAGACCTTCCTCTTTCTCAAACCTTCGTATACATGGGCTGTACCAACTGGTATTAATTCGTCTAATTGCTTGATAAGAGTAGGTAACTATGATACCTTAACAAATCACTGGATTTTATATGATGATTCAAATAAAAGCTTCTCTATTACAACATTGACCTTGCAAATGGTTCCTCTGACCTTAATCTCTCAAATCAAACAATCGTAGATCCTCTCCGTTGTAGAGTCCGTGTTGGTGTCTATGATCCTTCAACTGGCTATTAGCTTACCTGGATAGATGGAACTCATATAGGTTCGTGCTATGATGAATCGGGACATTTCTGGGTAATATATCAATAGATACGTTATATTTACAAGGCTGTTTAATTGATATGATTTGTGAAGTAATTTCTAATTGGATTTGACATTTTTTATAAAGCAATTTATAATTTGAAGAATATGAAAAGAGATAAGATCTTAGAAGATTTGGTAACTTTAACACAGTCAATTGAAGGATGGTTAAGTCCTACGGAAGGGATCCTTCTTTTTAATCTTGCTAAAAGTTGTGAAGGCAAAGGATACATAGTTGAAATTGGCTCGTGGAAAGTAAGATCAACTGTGTGGCTTGGGTGGGTTCCAAATTTGGGAAAAACCTAAAGGTTTTTGCAATTGACCCTCATATCGGGAGCTCTGAGCATATTCAAAGGTTTGGTAAAATAGACACTTTCAATGAGTTCTTACAAAATATCAAAGCTCAGAAATTGGATGATATAGTTGTACCTTTGCGGTGTACTTCTTACGAAGCTTCAACAATATTAAAGGAACCAGTTGAACTCATTTTCATTGATGGAGCGCATGAGTATGATATGGTAAAGCAGGATTTTGAGTTGTGGTTTCCTAAATTGGTAGAGGGTGGTATAATGGCATTTCATGATACAGACTCATATAAGCGTGATGGACCAAGACGTGTTGTTGAGGAATTTCTTTATAAGTCTCAATTTTTTAAGGATGTTAGATTCGTTGATTCTATTAAGTATGGTAAAAAAGTAGTCAGGAATTTGCGATTGGACAGAATAAAGAACAATTACTCTTTACTATTATTGAGATTTCGTGTAGTCATTGCCGCTAAAATACATTTGCCAAAAACTTTGAGAAAAATGGGTAAGAAGTTGATTAACTTCTTACAGCTCTAAAACATCGGATGGTCTTAAGATTGAGTCTAATATAATTTTCGTAGTATTAAACTCATATTATATTATGTTTGAAATTATCTATAGATGACTTTATAAGGGTAAAATAGTTAATGAATTTCAATTAAAACCTACGAAGAGCCTTTACGTTGATATAAATATTTTCTCCAATTAACACGCCGCTCTGCCAAGTGGAATAGTTTTAATAAGGGGTAATTGTGTCAATATTAAATTACTTCTCACATAATTTGTGAACCAGTTCAAAGCTTTTTACAAAGTAGTATAGTTATCTTGCTATCTGATTGTGAACAAGTTCCAATACTGCCCTACTTTCTCCCTATTCCTTCGTATGTGAATCCAATCTTCTTTAACAGGCCTCCGTCAAGGATATTTCGTCCGTCAATAATCAAATTGCCTTTCATCAAGCTTTTAATCTTTTTCCAGTCCTCATTCAGATATTCATTCCAATCTGTCGCAATCACAATAGCATCAGTATCCTCAGCAACAAGGTATGGATCATTAGATACCAAAGTCACTTTTACTAATTCCTTTGCTTTTATCCAGGCTAAATAATCGTGCAATTTCAAAATTGCCCCTGCTCTACGTAGGTCTGAAATAATCCTAAAACTCACCGAATTTCTTAAGTCATCTGTACCGCCTTTAAAGGAAAGACCAAAAACTGCAATTTTTTTGCCATTCAAAGAGCCAAGATATTGCTTAAGCTTTCTAATTACAACTTTGTATTGTTTATCATTTAGCTTAGAAGCTGCATCAATTATATCTAAGTTTATACCAGTTTCCTTTGCATATTTAACTATGTTTTTTGCATCCTTTGGCAAGCACGAACCACCAAAACCAATCCCTGCCTTCAGAAAATCTTTTCCTATCCTTGGATCGAGCCCCAGCCCTTTTGCAATATCGTCGATATTTCCTCCTAATTTATCTGAGAGGTTTGCAATTTCATTTATAAAAGAAATTTTCACGGCAAGGAAAGAGTTGGAAGCATACTTTATAAGAATAGCACTAATTGGGTCAGTAAAGATTTTGGGGGCGTCAAAAGATGAATAAAGTTTTTTTAGAGTTTCTTTTGCAAGTTTGTCGTCAGTTCCTACAACTATTCTTGAAGGATTAAGTGTATCATCTAAGGCTTTACCTTCTCTAAGAAATTCTGGATTTACTGCAAGATGAAAATCTTTGTCAGAAAGAATGCTTTTTATGGAATTATAAACTTTTGGATTGACGGTGCTCCTTATTACAATAACCGTTTTTCCTTGTTTATTTTTCTTAATTTCCATTGCAACTTTTTCTATATCTTTTGAATTGGTATCACCATTTTTAAAAATTGGAGTCCCAACACATATAAATACGACCTCTGCATTTGCTATGGCTTCTTTGAAATTATCAAAGAAAATTACTCTTTTGTCATTAAGGGACTCTATAAGTGTTTTCTGTAATTTTGGCTCAAAGAAAGGCAATTTTCCATTTTTGAGTAATGTAATTTTTTCCTTGTTTTTATCATAAAATCTTACATTATATCCTTTGATTGCTAAAGAAATTCCCGTTGCTAAACCTACGTATCCTACACCTATTATTAGTATATTCAATTTACCCTCTTGTTGTTTTTGCAACATCCCAGTAAGGCTTTATTCTCCCTGTGATAAAGTCAAAAAATCCAAGTAGCATTGATTGCAGGAAAAGAATGTAATAATAAGGGAGGAATAAAAGCTTTATTTTTCTTTTTAAGAAATATCCTTGGACTGCAAGCGCAATAAAAAGAATATGACCATACAATACCATTTCAAAGATTAAACCACTTTTTGCAAGAATAATCGTTGATATAAAAAGTAATAAATGTTCAAAGGGAAGAAGATATCTAATAGTTCTACGTGAAAATACCGACAAAAAAAATCTAAAATCATATATGAAAGGGTTTATAAAAAGAGAAATGTTTCTAAAAAAGAAGGAGTATATTCTTCCAAACATCCTTCTCTTTCTTTTAATTTCATCTTCAGAGGTAGTACCGCTTCTTTCAAATGCAAGTGCATTTTTAACGAAAATGGTCCTTTTTCTTTGAACGCCAAGAAACAAAGGCATACACAGGTCGTGCGAATAAAGAGGTTCAATCATAATATAATCTTTTTTCTTTAATGCGTATATTCCACCATTTAACGCAGTTAAAGAATAAAATTTCGATTCCCCTTCCTTCGTCATGTTTTCAATTTTCCAATAAACTCCTTCAGAGTATGCAATCTCACTTTCATCTGTGTTAGTATAAATTAAGTGCCCACATACGCAAGAAACATCTTTATCCTGGAGCTGGGCCACAAGTTTTTTTAAAGAACTTTTCTCCCAAATTGTATTTGCATCAGAAAATGCTAAGATTTCACCACTTGCATATTTAAAAGCGGTGTTGTAGGCATTAACTTTTCCACCGCGTTTCTGTGTATTTATTAATTTTATATTCTTATATTGCTTTGCAAACTCAGAAATTATTTTGTTTGTCTTGTCGGTGGAGTTATCAGATGCAAAAATTATTTCGAGTTTATCTTTTGGGTACTCAAGATCAACAATATTCTTTATTTTATTTTCAATAACTTGTTCTTCGTTGTGTACCGCAATAATCATAGAAACATAAGGTAGATAATTATTTTGTAGATTGTTAGAAATTCTATTTTCTTTGATAAAAGAGATTAAAATAAGCAATAGTCCATAAACAACGTTGTGCCAGAGTATGAAGAAAAGAGAGGCATAAAAAATCATCCTCATCTTATTAATTCCTCGTAAAGTTTTTTAAGTTTTTCTTCTTCTTTATCCCACGTATATTTCGCAAGGACACTTTTTCTTCCGTTTTGTCCCATAAGCTCTCTTTCATCAGGATGCTTCATTAGATATTGTATCTTATTTGCTATTTCATCAAAATCGTTAGGATTTACAGTTAATCCGCACCTGTTCTCCTCAACAAATTTTGTCCAACGTGGAAAATTTGTTCCAAGAAAGGGAATTCCAGCAAGCATATATTCAAAGAACTTTGTGGGCAGTTTTTTCTCGTAATGAGTTGAATAAGGTATAAGAACTAATCCCAAATCCATGTACTGGTAAAAAGAGTCAATTAACTCTCTCTTTACGTATTCTTTTCCACCAACTATTTCTACTTTGTCTTTAAGATTGTTCTTTAAAATGAAATCTTTTACTTTATCCTCAAGTGTTTCTGGGTTGAATTTGCCAATAATGTAAATCTTGAAATCTGAAGTTTTTTCATTTAGTTTAAGAGCAACTTTCAGTATATTCCATATTCCTCTGTTTTCACTTACAGTACCACTGTAAACTATCGAAAAAGTATTCTTAGATAATTTTAAAGGTTCGGGTTTTTCGTAGGTAAGAGGATAATTTAGTATTTCTATTAACCTTTTGTTAGTCCCTTTAAAACTATCTTGGTAGTAATCTTCTGCAAGTACTACCGCATCGAACATTTTTGCAACGTGTTTTTCAAGATAATTAAATAGTTTAGCTAACAAATTTTTAAAGATATTTCCCTTAATCCAGTTTTTTTCTTTTATTGATGTGAAATAATCTTCATGTACGTCGTAGATTACCTTTGCTCTTGTAAACTTCTCTAAAAGGACTGCCCATGGAATAAACTCTGGGTCATGAAAGTGGTAAATATGAGACTTTAAGGAAAGTGCTTTTCTAAAAGCGATGAAATCTCCCAAGGTCATTCGTAAAAATCTATTTTTAAATCGAGGTATTGAAACAACCTTTACTTTATCTATTTCAAAATTCTCTTCTGATGGTGCGATTAAATAAACTTCTCTAAAATATTTTGCCAAGCTTTTACATTCCTTATATAGGATTCTTGTATCAAAGGCGCTATGTAATGTAGTTATGTGTGCTATTCTTGAGTCTTTCATTTGTTAAACTCCATAATACAATTATATTTTTAATTTTTAGAAATGTATCAACTAATTTATAATATAATGCGATTTTAAATTTTTGTGGAGGTAAAAATGCAAGAAAACGAAGCCAGTTTAAAGAGTTTCATCCTTACGCTTCTTAAGTATAAGTATTTTATAGTTGGGTTAACGGTTTTTGCGATATTTGTTTCGGGTGTTTTAAACTTTTTTGTTCTTAAACCTGTTTACTCTGGTTGTGCAACTGTCTATCTTGCTAAAATAAATGGCAATTTACTTCTCAAGACAAAAGATGTTCAAAATCAAATTAAAAGCGATGTTTTTATCCAACAAATTGCGCAGGATTTAGGAGTAGATTACAAATTAGTAAAAAATTCGTTATCTGTAAATGCTAATCAAGATTCTGAGTTAATAGTTGTAACCTTTGAATCCGAAGATAAAACTTTAATTAAAAAATTTTTTGACTATTTTCTTGCAGAACTTAATAGTTTTAATAAGCAAGCTTACGAAACTCAGTTAAATGCTTTGGATATTCAAAAACAGACACTGTTAAGTGAGTTTAGGTCTTTAGATAAACAAGCATCCGATATGCTTGAACAATTAAAATCTCTTGAGCAGAAAAGGACAAGTAATGCAGAGTATATGCTTGGATATTCACTACTGAGATCAGTTTATGATTCAATAGGGACGAAAAAAGTTGATCTTTTGAAACAAATTGCACAATTAGACTTTGTAATAAAGAGTTCAAATTTGTTCGCTTATCAATCAGCACCACTTATACTTGATTTACCTGTTAAGCCACATAAGGTCTTCAATATTGTAATTACTGGTTTGGTGGCTTTTTTACTTACCATAGTTTTTGCTTTATTGTTTGAATATTGGAATACAAATACATAAGGAGTTAATTTGGGGTTTTTATGGAAAACTTAGGGCTTGTATCAGTAATAATGCCGGTTTTTAATTCAGAAAAGTATCTAAAAGGAGCAATTGAATCAGTTTTAAATCAAACATATCCTTATTTTGAACTCATTGTGGTTAATGATGGATCCACCGATAGAAGTGAAGAGATAATTAAATCATTTAAAGATGAAAGAATTGTTTATATCAAGCATGAAAAAAATCTTGGAGTTGCGGAAGCAAGAAATACTGCCCTTAACGTTGCAAAGGGCAAGTGGGGAGCAGTTATTGACGCAGATGATGTTTGGCTTAAGGAAAGATTAGAGAAACTTATCCCAATATTAGTTGAAGGTAGTGAACGTTTTTTTGTTGAGGACCATCATATACTTTGTTTTGATTCTCCCAATGGTTTAAAACAATGGGGCAGTCAATTAGAATTATTTAACAATATCAGATTATATGAAAACATAACTGAATTTGATCTTATAACCTTTTTACAAGGTGGATCTCCGCTTTTACATCCAATTTTCCCTCTTTCTGCAGTAATAGAAAAAGGAATAATGCAAATTCAAAGCTTTGTTCCTGGAGAAGATCTATGTTTCTACTTCGAACTTTTTTATCTGGCTTAAAACTGAAGGTTATAAAAGAGTCTTACTATCTTTATAGGATTACACTGGATTCTCTGACTTCAAAGAAGCTGATAGATAGTATTCCTTTAATTGTTGATTACTTAAATAAAAAGTACAGAATATCACAAACAGAAAAAAAGTTATTTGATAAGTTGTTTATAAATTCTCGTAAAAACTATATTTATAATACATTTACATACTATCTTAAAAATAAGGATTTTAAAGATGCTATCGGTTGGAATAAAGAATCCGACGGTTTTTTGAAGTTAATAGTAAAATTGCCATATTCTTTAAGAATCGTATAAAAGCTAAATTAAGTGGAGGAATTATTAGGTGAGTAAAAAAGTTAATAAAGTTGCTTTTTATCTTCCAAACCTTGGTGGTGGCGGTGCAGAAAGATCTATGCTGAACTTAATAAGGGAATTTGTAAAACACGGTTTTATTGTCGACTTAGTTTTGGCGAATGCAACAGGTCCATATCTAAATCAAGTGCCAAGTGAAGTTAACATAATAAATTTAAGGTCTCTGCATGTTTCAAAATCGCTTCCTAAATTAACAAAATATTTAAGAGAAAATAAACCTGATGTTTTAATTTCATCAATAAACCACGCAAATATTGTTGCAATAATTGCTAAATTACTTTCATTTAGGAGAACAAAGATAATTGTAAGGGTGGATAATACGCTCTCTCAAGAGTTAAAAAATTTATCAACATTAAAAGGAAAACTTATACCACTTTTAATGAAGGTGTTCTATAGATACGTGGATTTTATAGTTGCCGTATCAGAAGGAGTTAAAGAAGATCTAATAAGTTTTTTAAAAATCCCAAAAGATAAAGTAAAAGCGATTTATAACCCCGTGATAAGTTCTGATATTTTTGAAAAGGCAAAAGAACCAGTAGATCATCCCTGGTTTACTTCAGGAGAATACCCAATAATAATAGGGGTAGGTCGCCTTAATAGAGAAAAGGATTTTCAAACTCTAATTAAAGCATTTTCTTTTATTCGTAAAGAAGTTGATGCAAGGCTTGTCATCTTGGGAGAAGGAGAGGAAAGAAAAAATCTTGAGAATCTTGCAAAAGAACTTGGTATATCAGAATATTTATTGATGCCGGGATTTGTTAATAATCCTTACAAATATATGAGCAAATCTTCAGTTTTTGTTTTGTCCTCAATATATGAGGGTTTACCAACAGTTTTAATAGAAGCGCTTTCGCTGGGTATTCCTGTTGTTTCAACAGATTGTCCAAGTGGCCCAAGAGAAATTCTTGAAAACGGGAAGTATGGAAAGTTGGTACCTGTTCATAATGAAATTGCTTTGGCGCGTGCTATAATTGAGGTACTGAAAAATAAATCCAAAATTAATTTCGATTTTGATTTTCTAAAGAAATACAAATCAGAATTTGTTAAGGAATGTTATTTGGAGTTGATACAAGATGAGGAAAGATAAATTAAAAATTTATTTAGCTATTTTCTTTATTCTGTTCATTTCTATATTCGTTTCTTTATTTGATTTTTATGTCTCAGATCAGGCCAAAGTGTTATTTTTGGGAGTTATTATATCTGTTTTTTCGGTTTTTGTAATTGTTTATCGATTTAAAAAATTTGGGATATCTGACCCGGTTTTTATATTTAATTTCTTCTTTTTGTTCTATAATGGGCTCGTATTGATTAATTTTTCATATTACATTATATTTGGAAGTTTCAAAATTGATTTAATTCCTGCCGTATTTAGCTCTGATACCTTAGTAAAGGCAAGTCTTTTAGTTTTCTTTTCTTACATCAGCTTTCTTTTAGGAGTTTGGTTTTCAGAGATACCCGTAATTTCTAAATATAAGAGAAGTTTAGGTCTTTTTTACGAAAGTGATAATATTAACTACAAATTTCTTATTTTTTGGTCTGTGATTTATTACGCTATTGGTATATTAATGTTCTTCTACAGCTATTCTGGGATTTCAGGTTTTTTAAATAGCCTTTCTTTAAGCAGGCTTACAAGATTTGCCATTCTTGCAAGTGAAAGCAGTTTACCTTATTCTGGATTTGTTTTTACAAGCTTAGCATTGCTCTTCTATGTTTCATTTAAAAATAAGAGTGGTTCAATTATAATTTTGTCTTTTGTTTTTCTTTTATTTTGGGCAATACTTCTTCTTCTGCAAGGTGATAGGAGGTTTTTGATTTATTCGATTCTTATAATTGTTGTAATTTGGGGAATGATTTATGGGGATGAGATGGTTAAAAAGTTTAGTTTTGGTAGAATCATCCTTTTGTTTATTTTGGCATTGATAGGGTATGTTGGTTTTTCGTTCTTCGAAAAAGTAAGGTTTCTAATTCCTATAATTATTACAAAATTTTGGACTTGGTCTGAGTCAATTGCTTGGATTAAAAGTCATATAAGCATAGATTGGTTTATGCCCGCACGCTCTGAATTTGGTGCACCATATTTTTCCCTACTGTATTTTGTACAGAATAAGGCTGACCTTCTTTTGGGTTCGTCCTATTTGTTTGCTATTCCATATTTATTGCCACGCAGTCTTTATCCAGGCGTAAAGCCACCTTGTTTGGCAGATGCTTTTTCAATAAGAATTCATGATGAATTTTTTAGTTCACTTAGCGCGATAAAAGGTTGGGGCTATAGTCCTGTTGCGGAAGCGTATCAAAATTTTGGATTTATAGGCCCTTTTTTAGTTTTCTTTCTCTTTGGATTTTTTATAACCAAGTTATCTATGTTAAAAGAAAAAGGTTTTTGGGGAAAGCTTTTTTTTGCATTGATAATACCTGAACTTTTGAATTTCAATAGAATGTGTTTTGCTCCTGTTTTTCAGGAAGCTATTTTTATTTTACTTCCTGCAGTTATTTTGTACCTGATATTTGAAATGTTGCCTAAAGAGGGAAAAAATGAGTAAAAGTTATGAAAATTCTTAACCTTATTGACTCGCTATATGCGGGTGGTGCAGAATCACTTTTAAAGAATTTTGTAATTGAAGCAAAAAATTATCCTAATTTTAAGATTGATGTATGTACATTATATTCAAGAAATGTATTTAAAGACGATCTTATTAAAAATAGTATCAATCTATATGATCTTTCATTGCCTTTTAAATATGATTTTAGTGGAATTTTTAAGCTTGTAAAGTTGATAAGGGAAAACAATTATGATATTGTCCATGTTCATTTATTTCCTGCAGATTTGTTTGGAGCCTTGGCATCTCTATTTGTAGATAAGAAGACTAAATTTATCTTTTCCGAACATAGTATTTACAATAGAAGAAGGAATTTTAAACTGTATAAGCCAATTGATATATTTGTTTATTCACGATATAAAAGAATTGTCTGTGTAAGCAATTTAGTTAAAGAAGAACTGATTAATTATATTCCACGGCTTGTAAGTAAAGTTATTGTTATCAAAAATGCTATACCCGTGGACGATATTAAAGAGGATATCCAAAAAATATACGATGTGTTGTTTGTGGGGAGACTCGAAAAAGAAAAGGGAGTAGATATTTTGATTAGGGCTGTTTACGAGATACAATCAAAACAATCTTTAAATCTAAAAGTTGCATTAGTTGGTGATGGATCTTTAAAAAGCGAATATAAAAAACTTGTTAAAGACCTTTCGCTTGAAGATAATATTAAATTTCTTGGCATAAGAAGGGATGTGGAAAAGTTAATGAAGCTGAGCAAAATTTTTGTTCTTCCATCTCGCTACGAAGGTTTGCCAATGGTTATCCTTGAAGCAATGGCAAACAGGATTCCTATAATTGCAACGAAGGTTGGGGGAATCCCTGAAGTTATAGAAGATGGTATTGAAGGTCTCCTTGTTGAACCAGAATCTAAAGATGAGCTTACAAAGAAAATTCTGTATCTTTTGAACAACCCTTCTTTAAGAGAACAATTATCAAAAAATGCCTTTGAAAAAGTAAAAAGCGAATACTCAATCCAGTCATATACTCAGAGGATGCTTAAATTATATGAGGAGGTATTAAGTGAAGGAAGCTAACGCGAAAAGAATTCTTTTTCTTGCAACGCTCGATGTTACGATTTACTCATTTCTTATACCACATATGAAGATTTTGAAAAGTATGGGCTATGAAGTTGAAGTTGCTGCTTCTAATGTAGGCTTTACAGATAAGATTGAAAAAGAAGGTTTTAAGGTTTATAATTTACCATTCAGAAGAAATCCTTTCAGCATTTCTAATATAAAAGCTTTTTTAAAGCTTTACAGAATAATGAAAGAAAACAATTATCTAATGCTCCATACCCACACACCGGTTGCAAGTTTTTTGGGTAGGATTGCAGGTAGATTAGTGGGCATACCTCATATTGTTTATACTGCTCACGGTTTTCACTTTCATGAATATGGGAATCCTTTGAAAAATTTTATATATTACCGACTTGAAAAATTTGCAGGCAAGTTTACAGATGTTTTAATAACAATAAATGTTGATGATTATAAAGTGGCTACAGAAAAAAAGTTGATTCCCCATGGTAAAGTGGTCTATATTAAAGGGGTAGGTGTTGATTTAGAAAGGCTTAATCCAAGAAATTTTAAGGATAACAAAGAATCGGACTTTTTATCCGATAACAATAGATTTATATTTGTTTCAGTGGGAAGGCTCGAAAAAGAGAAGCATTTTGATTACTTGATAAAGGCTTTTTATTTTGTAAAGAAGCATTATCCGAATTTTGAACTCCTTGTTATTGGTGATGGGGAAGAGCAAGTATCGCTTAAAAAACTTTCACAAAGGATATCTTTGAAAGATTATGTTAGGTTTCTTGGATATGTGAAACACGTAGAAAAATATCTTTATCATTCTTTTGCATTTGTTTTTACATCTTCTCGTGAAGGCTTGCCAGTTTCAGTTATGGAAGCAATGGCAATGGAAAAACCTGTCGTTGCATATAATATAAGGGGCATAAGAGATTTAGTGGAAGATGGAGTAAATGGTTTTTTAGTTCCGTTTGGAGACATTAAAGAGCTTTCGAATAAAATTATTTACCTTATGGAACATCCTGATATTGCAAAGGAAATGGGAAAAAGAGGAAGGGAAAAAATTGAAAAGGAATTTAGTTTAAATGTAGTTTTGCAAGATATGGAAAAACTTTATAAAAAGGTTTTGGAGGAAACTTAGATGCAAAAACCTATTCGATCATTTATTAAGGAAATTTTTGATAAAGTAGTTTCTTTTTTTGCTCTGATTATTTTATTGCCACTGTTTTTGTTTGTTGCAATACTCATTAAACTTGATTCAAAAGGACCTGTATTTTTTCTTCAAGAGCGTGTTGGGAAAGATGGGAAAATTTTTAGAGTTTTTAAATTTAGGACAATGACAACAGATGCACCTGAAAAAACCAAAGGCAAGTATATAGACAAGGATAACCCATATGTGACAAGAGTTGGAAAAATTTTGAGAAGAACTGGTATTGATGAGCTACCGCAGTTAATAAACGTTCTCAAAGGAGAAATGAGTTTAGTTGGTCCAAGACCTACATTACCATATCAGGTTGCAAAATACAACGACTTTCAGAAAAAGAGGCTTCTAATGAAACCAGGTATTACAAGCTGGGCCTTGATACACGGAAGAAATAAACTCACCTGGGATGAACGCATAAAATATGATGTTTGGTATGTAGAAAACTGGTCTTTTTGGCTTGACTTAAAGATTCTTTTTAAAACTGTTTGGGTTGTTGCAACTGGCGAGGGGTTGTATGCTGACAGAGAAACAGATGACATTGCAAGGGTAGATCAATGAAAAAACTTTATATTATTGGTGCAGGTGGACACGGACAAGTTGTTTCTGATTGTGCAAAAGCAGGTGGATTTGAAATTGGTGGCTTTCTTGATGATAACAAGGACCTTTGGGGGAAAGTTGTAAATGGTATTGAGGTTCTGGGCGGTATTGGGCTTGTAAAAAAATTGGATGGGATATTTGTTGTAGCAATTGGAGATAATTTTGCAAGAAAAAAAGTAGTTGAAAGACTAAATCTCGGAATAAAATCATTTGCTACGATTATTCATCCATCTGCAATTATAGGGAGTGATGTTGATATTGGTTATGGCACAATGATAGTAGGAGAGGTTGTTGTTAACACCCATACAAAAGTTGGTAATCATGTAATTGTTAATACTATGGCATCTTTAGACCACCACAATGTTGTTGAAGATTATGTCCATGTTGCACCTGGAGTGCATACAGGGGGAAGTGTTTTTATCGGTGAAGGGACTCTTTTAGGTATTGGTTCATCAATTATTCCTGGAATTAAAATCGGTAAATGGGCAGTGATCGGTGCAGGAAGCGTAGTTATAAGAGATGTGCCAGATTATGCAACTGTAGTGGGTAATCCTGGAAAGGTCATCAAAATAAAAGGAGTTGATTTATGATGAATATACCTTTATCAAAGCCTTGGATAACCGAGGATGATATTAAGGAAGTTGCCGAGGTTTTAAAGACACCCAATTTGAGCTTGGGGCCAAAACTTCTTGAATTTGAGAATATGCTTTTACGGGTTTCAGGAAGAAAATTCGCGGTTGCCGTAAATAGTGGCACATCTGCACTTCACCTTATAATAAGGTCTCTTGGGATTAAAGACGGCGACGAAGTTATAACAACGCCATTTAGTTTTATTGCATCATCTAATTGTATTCTTTTTGAAAGGGCAAAACCTGTTTTTGTTGATATTGATCCAAATACTTATAACATAAATCCAGAACTTATAGAAGAGAAAATAACTGATAAAACCAAGGCAATCCTTGCTGTTGATGTCTTTGGGCAACCTGCTTCTTGGGACAGATTGATTGAAATTGCCAAAAAGTACAATTTGTATTTAATAGAAGATTCTGCTGAAGCAATTGGGTCGGAATACAAAGGAAAACCTGCGGGTAGTTTTGGCGTTGCTTCAGTGTTTGCATTCTATCCGAATAAACAAATCACAACTGGTGAAGGTGGAGTTGTTTTAACAGACAATGAACAGGTTTATAAACTTTCAAAAAGTATGAGAAATCAAGGAAGAGGCGAAGAAGAAACCTGGCTCTATCATACACGACTTGGTTATAATTATAGAATCTCTGATATAAACTGTGCGTTAGGCATATCTCAATTAAATCGACTTAATAAGATTATAGAAATGAGAGATACTGTAGCTAAAATGTATTCTCGAAAACTTTCTGAAGTTGAGGAGGTTATAACTCCATACATAAGTCCTGATACTACAAGAATGAGCTGGTTTGTTTATGTTATAAGACTCAAAGATAAATTTTACGGTAAAGACAGGAATATAATTATCGAAAGCCTCGGCAGAAGAGGCATACAAACCAGAAATTATTTTGAAGCTATTCATCTTGAACCTTTTTATGTTGAGCAATTTGGGTTTAAGGAAGGAGATTTTCCCGTTACTGAGTTTGTAGCTGATAGAACTATTGCACTTCCGTTTTATACTACAATGACTGAAGGGGAAGTCGATTATGTGATCAAAAATTTAAAAGAAGTTATTTATGAGGTGAAGCACTCTTGAGAAAATTTTTTAGTAGAGTTTTTAGAAACAGGGCTGTTTTGGAAAGTGCTGTTGCTAAACTTATGCTCGATATTATTTTATATAATATTTCTACATTTATTGCTGTACTTATTAGGTTTGATTTTACTTTAAGAGCCTCTTATCTACATATTGATGATCACTTTGGAATTTTGGAAAACTTGTTTTTTGTGATTTTTAATATTGCTTTTGGTTTACCTTTCCAGAGTTTTGAATTTACGAGTGTTAAAGAAATAACGGATGTCTTCATTGCTATTGCATTCTCTAAATTGTTAGCGTTTCCGTTTAGTTATATTCTTGGCGTAAGACAAAACTTTTCAAGAGGAGCTTATTTTATTTCCTTTTTGGTTGCTTTTTTGTTGTTGTCCATAGGAAGGCTATCTTACAGAGTTTTCTATGAGAAAAGAAGAAAATTTGGCAACAAATCGAATAAAAGAGAAAAAAATGTTTTAATTATTGGAGCAGGAGATGCTGGGGAAAAATTGTTAAGGGAGATTCTTTCACATCCTGAACTCAATTATAGGGTTATAGGTTTTCTTGATGACGATCCAAGGAAGAAAAGAACAACAATTCACGGATACCCTGTTATTGCCGAAATAAATAGACTTCCATATGTAATTGATAAGTATGCGGTGGATGTTGTAATTTTTGCAATTCCTACAGCCTCAAAAGAACTTTTAAAGAAAGTGGTATCTTTATCGTCAAGTAAAAATGTGGAAATAAAAACTCTGCCTGCTATCTGGGAAATTGTCTCCGGGAGAGTAACCATCCAAGATGTTAAAAATGTTGAACTTGAGGACTTATTACCACGTGCTTCAATAAGAATGAATCTTGAACCTGTGCGTAATTATTTGAATGGGAAAACCGTTCTTATAACAGGAGCAGGTGGATCTATTGGCTCAGAAATAGTGAGACAAGTTGTTGATTTTGGACCAAAAGCTATCATTCTTTTGGGACGAGGCGAAAACAGGATTTTTGATATTGAAAGAGAGTTAATCGAAAATAAAAGTTTTGATAGGGTTATTCCTGTTATTTGTGATATAAGAAACAGAGAAAAGGTTTACAGGGTGTTTGAAGAAAATAAACCTGAAGTTATTTTTCATACGGCAGCGCATAAACATGTGCCATTAATGGAAAAAAATCCAGATGAAGCAGTCATTAATAATATATTTGGTACTAAAAATATCCTTGATGCTTCTATTGACTTTGGAGCTGAAAGATTCATTAATATCTCAACGGACAAGGCAGTAAATCCTGTAAGCGTAATGGGTTTAACGAAAAGGATAACTGAAATAATGGTTATGATTTACGCTCAAAAAACAGACAAGGCTAAATTTGCAAGTGTAAGATTTGGAAATGTTCTTGGGAGTAGAGGAAGCGTTGTAGAGATATTTAAAAGGCAGATAAAAGAAACAGGTATAATTACAATTACTGATCCAAATATGGAACGCTATTTCATGCTTATACCAGAGGCAGTTCAGCTTGTTCTTATTGCAGGTGCTATGGCGAATAAAGGTGAAATTTTCGTTCTTAAAATGGGAGAACCTGTTAATATCCTTGAATTTGCACAAAACTTTGTAAGGCTTTCAGGGAAAGAAATCAATAAAGATGTGAAAATTAAGATTATAGGGAATAGAGGAAATGAAAAGATAAAGGAAGAATTATGGAGCGAAAAAGAAGTTGTTCTACAAACAGAAAACCCATATATATTGATGATATCGCCATATTTATTTATAGCACCTTATGACAGCTTATTTGAGAAGATTGAACAAATTGGCACTGTTACAAAAACTTATAATAAAGAAAAAATTGTAAAATCACTTACGAATTTTATAGATTATGTAGAAGGAAATATTAAAAATAGTTCAACAGGAGAAAAACTGTTATGAAGATTCTTGTTACAGGTGGAGCGGGTTTTATCGGGTCAAATGTTGTAGATGCATTTGTTGAGAATAGTTTTGAAGTTGCAGTTTTGGATAATCTTTCAACAGGTAAGAAGGAGAACTTAAACACAAAGGCAAAATTTTACAACGCGGATTTAAGAGATAGAAATGCCCTTGAAAAGGTCTTTAAGGAGTTTAAACCAGAGATTGTGAATCATCATGCAGCTCAGATTGATGTAAGAAAGTCTGTTGAAGATCCAGTTTTTGATGCGGAAATTAATATTGTTGGATCAACGAACCTTTTTCAACTTGCAGTAAAGTATGAAGTAAAACGAGTTGTTTTTGCCTCAACTGGTGGTGCGCTTTACGGAGAGCCAAAAGTTTTGCCTGCAAATGAGGATACACCAATTGAACCTCTTTCACCTTATGGTGTTGCAAAATACTGTGTTGAAAATTACCTAAATTACTTTAAAAGGCTCCACGGTATTGAGCGCGTAATTTTACGATATGCAAATGTGTATGGTCCAAGGCAAGACCCTCTGGGTGAGGCAGGTGTTATTTCAATATTTACAGGAAGAATCTTAGAAGGGAAACCTGTTTTTATTTTTGGTGATGGCACTCAAACAAGGGATTTTATTTATGTCGAAGATGTTGTAAATGCAAATTTACTTGCAATCGCTGGAAGCGAGGGTGTTTATAACATAGGAACAGGTGTTGAAACTTCTGTAAATGATATCGTAAAAGTCTTTGAAGAGGTTCTTGAAAGAAAAATTCAAGTAGAGTATTTGCCTCCTCGTAAGGGTGAAGTTTATCGCATTGCCCTTGACTATACAAAAGCTAAGCAATCTTTAGGATTCGAACCTACATATACACTTAAAGAAGGGATAAAGAAAACAATTGAATGGTATATTAGGAATTTATGAAATAAAATTTATGTAATTTTGTTTATAATATGGCGATGAAAAAAGATCAAAAGACCATAAAAAAAGAAAAGCAAGAAAACTCTGTAAGCCTTAATTTGATTGTGCTTTTCCTTGCATTTATTCCTCTGTTTTTCTCTGGGATCTTTCAAGGGGGATATTTTGCATGGGAAACATACCTTACTTTTCTTTTGAGTTTGCCTTCCGTAATTCTTTTTTCATATCTTAAATTCGTAAAGAAAGAACCATTTAAAGGCATTGAAGGGCTCAATTTTGCAATATTTTTATTCCTTTTGGTTTCGTTTTTTTCACTTTTCTTTACGGTATATTTTTATGCAACCTTAACTGAGTTTTTCAAAGTTGTCCTTTATGTGTTTATGTTTTATATTGCAGTAAATACTGTTGAAAATGAAAAGATTTATAAGGCCTCCCTTATTGTTATACTTTTTCTTTCTTTTATCCTCTCATTGATTGGTATTCTTGCATATATTGGCTACAAGCTTAATATTGGATTGCCGTTTTTTAATTTTCTTTTAGGTAGAGGCTTTGCAGTGAATGGAATTATTGCTTCAACACTCCAATATTCAAATACTTTTGGTGCATTTCTTGTGCTTCCTATGTTTATTTCAGTTGGGTTTTTCCTTTATGAGAACGCGGTTTTAAGGAAAATTTTGTATTCTTTTTTGTTTGTATTCTTTTTTATTACCTTTGTTCTTACTCAATCACGAGGTGCAATCCTTACATTTTTGGCAGGTTTAATTGTATTTGTGCTTCTTCTTAAAGGAAAAGAGCGATTGTATTCGATTTTGTCTATTGTGGGGCTGTTTGTAGTAGGTGCAATTTTTGTAATGATAAAAAAGGATGTTGTTTTTCCATATCTTGGCACATTGATTTATAAGTTTAATGTCTTACTTAATTTCTTAAAAAATGGAATTTATGACGAATCACTTGGTGGTCGTATCTATATGATTAAGGATACCTTTAGAATTTTGAAAGACTATCCTATTTTTGGTGCAGGATTTGGCACTTACCAATATATTTATGCAAAATACAGATCAATTTACTTCTTTTCAAAGTTTCCTCATAGCCTTCTTTTCCAGTATCTTTCTGAAGGTGGCATTTTAGGTTGCATTGCGCTTCTGTTTTTTGTGGTTTTGCTTATACATAAGGGATACAAAGTTGTCAAATCTCACTACTCTCCCTTAAATGTTGGACTTTTTTCAGGTTTGGCTGGCATCCTTCTCCATGCGTTTATTGATTTCGATTGGTCGCTTATGTTTATTCCTCTTATTACACTTTTTTCTTTTGGCTTACTTCTTTCAGAGGGAGATAAAACAAATATTGATTTTAATAAAATTTTGGGAAAATTTAATTTAAAACCGCATAAGAGTGAGACAAAACATGCCACACGCTCAAAAGACAATGCGAGTGTAAACAAGATATTTTCTTTCATTTTAATTTCATTTCTTATAACAATTTTACTCATATTTATTTTTATATCTGTAAATCTTGATAGACTTGCTTTGAATAATCAAGGGAAGGTGCCTTTAGAAAAGACAATTTCGGATTTTGAAAGTGCGATTTTGTTTAACCCATTAAATGCATCGCCTCGTTACAATCTTGCAAACTTATATGCTCAAATTGTTAAATCTCAAGGTAATGCTGACCAATCAAAGGTAAGTGTAACAAAGTTGCTTTATGAAGAGGCAATTAAAAAATACCCAATGTATTTTTTATACCATTTTGACTACGCTAAATTCCTCTATACAATCGGCGATGAAAATGCAATTTCTGAGTTTAGGAAAACAATTGAATTAAATCCTCTTGATCCTGGAGCCCATTCTTCTTTGGCGATTGCCTATTTAAACCTTAAAAATGATTTAACGGATGCAAAAAGTGAATTGGATTTGGCGCTTTCCTTGGCTCAAGATGCAATTGATAAAGGTCTTATTGGAAAGGACATTTTAACTGATATTTATATTGGATATGGTCTTTATTATGAGAAGGTAGGCAATTTAGCTAAGGCAATTGAAAATTACAAACTTGCAATCTCAACGAGTCCGAATAATCCTTATGCATATTACAAAGCTGGTTCGCTTGAAGTTAAGAATAGGGAATTACCACAGGGGATTCAGCATCTATTCTATGCTTACTATTACAATCCTAATGATCCTACAATTAGGGCGGAGTTTGAAAAGTATGCACCTGTTATCTTGGTTGCGAGTCCAAAGAATGGTGAAACATTTAAAAAGGGCGGAGAGATTAATATTACTTGGATTCCAACAAATGATAAAAATGTGGAAAGATATGTGATATGGCTTATTCCACCTAAAGGTGATTGGATACTCATCAATGGAAACCTTTCTCCAAAGACACTTTCTTATAAATATACCTTACCTAACAATGTTTCAGACGGTGCTTATACACTTCGAATTTATGCAGTTTCTCACAAAATTATGCAAGGGCAGCTTAGTGATTGGATTTCGTTTGGTGAAGTAAAAATTAATATAGCGCACTGAGTTTATTTGTTGAAAACTTCTTTTTTTACATTTTCAAGCACTTGAATGAGTTCGTCTAATTTTGTTTCAAAGACCTCTTTATATTTGAAATACTCAGCTTTACCCTTTTCTGTTATTTCGTATATATAGCGAGGGTGAGCTTCTGAATAGTCCCATTTGCCTTTTATAAGACCATGAGATTCAAGCCTCTTTAATATTGGATACATAAATCCTGGGCTTGGTTGCCAGAGGTTTGAAAGAAGTTCTGTGACTTTTTTCGAAATTGCCTCACCATAAAGAGGTTTTTCATGCACAAGATGAAGTATGTAGAATGTAATGAATTGTCTTGCACCAAAAACTGACGCTACAAAAAAATTCTTCTTTTTATCGCAAAAATCAAAAATGCCTCCCATTTTCACCTCTTACTCTAATATATATAAATCTTTATTAATTTTACGATAAATTTATTTTTCTGTCAACAGATATATTGATCTTACTTCACTCGATATGACTCAATGTGTCCGTCATTTCGAACGAAGTGAGAAATCTCCTCCTTTTTAGGGGGAGTTAGAGGGGGAGAATTTCAAATCCCCCTCTAAATAAGGTATTCCTCAGGCTAAAGCCTTCGGAATGACAAACAGAAATAACCTTCGGAATGACACAACCAGTCATTTCGAACGAATGTGAGAAATCTCCTCTTTTGGGGTAGTTCGAAGGTGGATTTTACCCCTTCGAGTAAGTGAGCAATCTCCTCTTTTGGGGTAGTTCGAAGGGGGTCTTTTACCCCTTCGATTAATGGATAAATCTCCTCTTTTGGGGTAGTTCGAAGGGGGATTTTACTTCCTCCAATGTAAACAGAGGAGATATCTTACTTCGCTCGATATGACAATTATTTTGAGGGGGCAATAAATCGCCTCCTCAACACTCCACAAAATAATAATTTTGCCTTGGGGGGAAGTTAGAAAGTGGGTACCCCCCTTTCTAATGGTTGATGGGGGACTCTCATTCTTTCGTTTATTAGAAAACATTCATCGTTTTAATAAACATGTAGTCAACAATTTTCAAAGAATATTTTTTGAAACAGGAAACTTTTCAGTATAATTTTGTATCTAATATATATGAAAATGAGAAAATTTATTACGATTTTATTTGTGTTAATCTTTTTTTTGTCATTTTATGGAAATGCTCTATCAAATGAATCCATGAGTTTTTCAAACGTTCCGGTTTCTTATTTTGAGAATGCGGTTTACAACATTGGAAGAATTTACGGCATCAAAGAAGATAAAACAATCCTTAACGAATATAATTCGCTCTTTTCTTCAAAGGATACTTTTGTGCTTGTGCTTATGTATCACAACATCTATACCAATAAGAGAATCAATTCATACGATGTAAGTCTTGAAGATTTTAAAAAGCATATAGAGATTCTTAAGAGTTATGGATTTGAAAGCATCAAACTTGATGACCTTTATGCATTTCTAATGTTTAACAAAAAGATCCCGAAAAGAAGTGTTATTTTTACATTTGACGACGGATTTAAAAGTGTCGTCCTTGCTTCATCTGTTCTTAAAGGAAATGGCTTCACAGGTGTTGCATCTCTTATTACAGGATACATTGGTTCCGTTTGGGAAGTAAATGAAAATGAGATAAAAACACTTCTAAATAATGGTTTTGAAATTTCGCTTCACTCCCACAAACTCCACAATATTTACCTAAAACTTCTTAAAGAGAAAAAGTATAAAGATATTGAGGTTGATATTAATCAGTCAAAAGAAGATGCGATTAACATTCTCCATATTTCACCTATTGCATTTACTTACCCGCAGGGAGCCTTCGATAAAACCATAGAAGAGATACTCAGGAAAAATGGTTTTAAGATTGGCTTTGGGCTCTATGGTAAATTAATAAATAAATATGGAGATAATCCTTTTTATGTAAGTAGGGTTGAAATTTCAGAAAGACTCAAAACATCAAACCCTATGGTATTTAAAAAATTCATTGAGAAATTAATAAAATAAGGTCTAAAAAAAGTTCTCGTTAGAGAGTCTAATAAATCACTTTGAAAAGTAGTTTATTACCCTTGAGGATTATCTTTTTCCTTTTGAGGAGTTTCTTCGTTTGGCTTTGTCACATCTTTTGGTTCAAGAGGTGCTGCCTCTTTCATCTCTTCTTCTGTTGCGCCAACCTTTTTCAAATCCTCATTTAATTTTGCAATCTCTTCGTTAACTCTTGCAATTTCAGAATCAAGTGCTTCAATTTCATCCACGATCTTTTTAAGACTTTCTTTCAGTTCTTCTTTAAAAGTTCCTGCCTTCAATTCGCTAAAGAAAACCTTTCCGAGTTCTTTGAAAAGACCGTCTTTCTTCAAATTGTTGTTTACAATCTGAGTTTTAAGCCCCGCAATTTTAGCTAAGATTCCCGCCTTTTCGGTTGCTTCTTTTGCACCCTTTTTAAGTTTGTCAAAGAAATCTTCCATCTTACACCTCCAAACTATTATACCCTTTTATCGGTTTTTTGTATAATTTAAAAATGGAAAACATAAAAAGGCTTTTTCAAAATCACAAACCAAGATTAGAGGCATTTGAGATTCTTAAGTATATTGGTCCTGGTTTCCTCGTTACAGTTGGTTTTATTGATCCTGGAAACTGGGCTTCAAATGTTGCCGCAGGGTCAATGTATGGATATAAACTGCTTTGGATGGTCACTCTCTCAACTATTATGCTTATCGTTTTACAACACAATGCAGCCCATCTTGGCATTGCAACAGGTCTATGCCTTGCGGAATCCTTTAACAAATTTTATAAAAAACCTATATCAACTTTTCTTCTTGTAGCAGGATATCTTGCAACCATTTCAACAACTCTTGCAGAGGTTTTAGGTGCCTCTATTGGCTTAAAGATGCTTTTTAGAATTCCTATTAAGTTTGGTGCTATAATTACAAGCATTCTTATTTTATTTTTGGTTTTAACAAACTCATATACAAAAATTGAGCGCATTATTATTGGATTTGTGAGTCTTATTGGATTGTCTTTTCTTATTGAGCTTTTTATGGTGGGTGTTGATGTTAAAAGTGCACTCTTAGGGTGGATTGTGCCGTCAGTTCCAACAGGATCGGAGCTTGTTGTGATGAGCGTATTAGGGGCAGTTGTAATGCCACATAATCTATTTCTTCACAGCGAAATCATACAGAGTAGACAATGGAACTTACAAGATGAAAAAACCATACAAAAACAGCTCTCATTTGAGTTTCTTGACACCATTTTTGCGATGTTTATTGGATTTCTTATAAATTCTGCAATGATAATAGTTGCGGCACAAGTTTTCTTTAAGTATGGAATTAAAGTATCTGAGTTAGAGACAGCACAGGCAACCTTAAAGCCTCTATTAGGTAATTTTGCATCAATTATTTTTGCGATTGCATTGCTTTTCTCTGGCATTTCCTCCTCAATTACTGCTGTAATTTCATCTGGGATTATCGTTTCGGGGGCTTCAAATGAGCCTTTTGATACCAAAGATAACCACTCAAGGATTGGTATTATATCAGCACTTGTATTTGCAACACTTATAATTTTCTTTTTAAAGGATACTTTTAAAGGGCTCATAATAAGTCAAGCCATATTGAGTATTGAACTTCCTTTTACAGTTTTAGGACAGATAACTCTTACTTCAAGCGAGCTTGTTATGGGTAAATACAAAAATCGTGGCATAGAGAAAGCTTTGTTGATCTTGACTTTTGCAGTTGTTACGATTCTCAATCTGCTTTTGCTTCTTAATATTGGAAAAATATAAACTGAGGAGATTCCTCGTGGCTATGCCACTTCGGAATGACAAACGGAAATAACCTTCGGAATGACTGCTTTTTGGTCATCTCGAACGAATGTGAGAGATCTCCGACTTTTTAGGGGGAGTTAAAGGGGGATGTGCCCTCTTCCAATGATTGTCATTTCGACGAACGTAGTGAGGAGAAATCTCC
>NZ_JBLOBF010000011.1:0-43460 GCF_047785965.1 Caldisericum insulae | reverse complement strand
TTATTTATTTGCTTGACAAAGAAAAAAGAGGTATAATAAAAAAGATACATAGAAATATATAGAAATACAGTTGAAATAGGTAGAAATTCATTGTTTAAAAATTAAGAAATTATTTAAAAATTATAAAATTAAAAATTAATATTTAATTATATGTCTCAAACAAGAAATAAAATAATTGTATTAAGCGCAATAATCATTGTTATTGCTATAATTATTGTAGTATATTTTCATAAAAATCAATTTTTATTAAGAAAACCTACTTTAACTACAACAACTACAACTATTATCCTCCAATTTCTCAACAAGAATTATGGTACCAAGAATGTTTAAGATATATTAATCAACCACAAGAAATTACTAATTTTGAAGGCAAAAAAGTAAGTTTTGTTCCTCCTCAAATCTTTTGTGAAATAAATAGTAACGAAGTGCAACTCATCTCTTCAAATGAAATAACTTCTTGTTTAAAATCTAATAAAACTATTATTACTATTTTAGATGCCACTAAAGTATTTACTTCCAAATACCTTCCTTCTTTAAAAAAGAAAGATTTACCATCTTTAAATTCTCCTTTAAAAGTTTGTCTCAACTATGGGCCCCTATCTCTAACTAATTTTTATATTTTCCCCAATAATTTTTATATCACTAATAAAAATAACACCCAAATAAATGCTTGCGCCGATTATCCCGATATAAGTCAATTAAAAAATCTTGGTATTATTAGTACTTTACCTAATCTTTCTTTAAATCAGAAGTACTTCTTTACTATTAACTAATCCTAATAGCTTAATTCCTATTTATAACACAACTTTAACAATAAAATAAAAAAATACGTCTAACATTTATTTCCCTTGACAAATAAAGATTAAAAGAGTATAACTATATTGGTACATTGAAAATATGTCAAGGAAAAATATATTATAAAATAATATACAAAAACGAAAGGAGGTGAAAGAAATGAAAAAGTTGAGTAATGTGTTGTTAGTATTAGTAATTGTTGTTTTAGTGGCAATTTCATTTTTATTTTACACTCGTTATAATACTGTAAAACAGGTGATCTCTAATAAAGTAATAGTAGTTAGCGCTGATGGGATTCTTCAAAGCAAGGACAGTAACAGTATTACTATTAAATCTACAGATTCTGCTAGTATCACTTTGAAATTGAAATTATGTAAAGATGTTAAAGTGGAAAAATGGTTTATGAAGAGCTCTACAGGTACAGTGCAAACATACACCGTGCAAAAAGGTAGTATAGAAGAGTTAAAGGAAGGAGACAAGGTTCATGCTTATTTAAATCCGTCATTAGAAGTGCGTTACATTATTGTTTTTTATTAATTTTTGTATTAATGGGGGGGTAGAATTACCCTTTTTTTATGAAATTTTTTGCTTTTTAATTTTTAATATAATAAATTATATACAAATAATTTAAATTTATGCGACATTCTTATTCAAAATTTTCATTTTTTCTAATCATATTTTTTACTGTTCTAATAACTAATTTTTTCTTTTCAAATTTTGTTAAAGCTTTAATTCTTGATGATTTCTGCCAGAGTTTAAATATTTCCAGATGTGGATTTTACCAAAAAGCTGATTGGCCGATGGGGTGTGCTGTATTACTATTTGCGATAATTACGAGTGCAAACAAATAAATCAATCAGATGCCGTGACGGCAAAATATGATTGCACTACCTGTCAATGCACACAAGATTCTGATTGTTTTCATTTAGGATGTTCTTCTGATGGAAGATGTATAAAGGTAGGTGGCAAAGGGATAAATACTTGTAGCAAGGAAACAGGCACTTTAAGTAGTGAATGCAATCATTGTTCTAATTGCAAATGTAGTTGGGGCTCCAAAAGAAGGCCAACAAGGTTGTATTAGTGATAGTAATTGTGTTTCATCTAAAAAATACACCTGTGATTCTAATAAGGGTTGTATAGAAAGTGCTTCTGGTTCTTATACTACTAACACTTATGATAAAAAATGTGTTCATCGCTGTAGTGGTTCTACTTGTGATACTACTCATTATAGTGATGATACAAGCAAAGCTTCATTGTAGTAGTAATAGTGATTGTGGTAATACAAATAATAAATACGCATGTAATTTCAATACTTATACTTGTGAAATTCAAAGTTATGGAGGCATGAGTTTAGAGACGTGCCAAAAGGTTTGTATGCCACTATGTCTTGTTTCAGGGTGTGTTGTATTACCAGAAGAGACTGAACATGGTTTTAGGGGTCATGGGCTAGGTGAATATGGGTGTTTAACGACGAGTTGTGCGGATTATGTATCTAATCCTTCGAGGTTTTTTGCCGGTTGTGATCCGAAATCAGTAGGTTTATCTCAGTTTTGTTGTGGATATGGATATAGTAATGGGGGAAATTGTAGTTTTGGATGTGTTAATGGCAAATGTGTTAAACTTTCCTTAGGACGATTCTTTTGGTAGTATACCTTTTGATCAAACAAAATCTTATTGTGAGTCACATTGTAATGATACTAACTCTGCTAAATTATTATTAGAAGCAGATAAAACTTAGGTCAATATAGAAGAGCCAGTTATTTTTACTTCTACTTTAACAGGGGGTAGAGTTGGCTTTAATAGCCCCATAATGAATTGGCATATAGAAGATTATTCAGTAAGAGATGGCGTTTGCATGGTCATAACACCACCGGAAGTTGTAATTACTGGGGCAATGCCGCAATTAAAACAATGTATAATACAAAATAGAGAAGAGTGGCCTCCTGAAGGAGAAATGCCTTTTAAAACTTTAGAAAATATTAATTTAATTTTATTAATTTCAAAATATTTGTGTTTACCAGTTTATGCCCAATCTAATACAAGTTATCAGTTACAATATCAATAGCTTAAGCCAGGAGTTTATAATATTTATACTGAAGTACAAGTTAATTCTACTATCACTCTTAAAAGTAATGCTGTAACAATTAATGTTGGAAATACTCTTCCTTCTTTACCTTGTCAGATTTATGAATTTGAGATTAATAATAAAGATAACTCCGATCAAAATCCTTTATTAGTTTTTGTTAATACTTGCTTATATGGATACTTCTCAGTTAATGATTCTTGTACTACATGTATTGTTACTAGTGATGATAATTGGGGTAATCCTCCTAAAACCTATTCAATTTCTACTTCTCAATCTAGTTATACTTAATTATTTAAAATTACTACCCCCTGGTACTCATTCCTTCAAATTAACATGCACTGGTAAAAATGGTGAAACTGCTACTGATGATTTTTCTTTGAAAGCTGTAAAAGCTATTAATCTTCCTATCTGGCGTGAGATTATTCCTAATTTAGGAGCTTTTCTAAAGGGATTAATTAAAAGATAAATGCTGAAAGAAACCCTAATCATAAAGAAACTACAAAAATATTAAGCTTACTTTATTTAAATTCTAATTAATTGATTTAATTAATTTTTCTAATACTAAATCAAAATATAATGACAAGTAATAAGTTTTATGCTATTATTCTTTAAATTTTAAAGACTAAATTTTAAATGAAGTATTGAGTATAAAATTTAAGATTTAAGAATTCAAAATTTATTCCCTATTTTATATTCTATATTCTAGATTCTATAGTCCATAATTCAAACTTTTGAGTTGCAGGTTAAAAGTATTATGAATTTAGAGTTTAAAATTACCAAACATTTAAAAAAATTGGCACAAAAATCCGAAGCGATAAGAAAACAATTTTATCCCTCAAAAGAAGAAAATAAATTAGTGCCCGCCTCCCCTCATACCTTAAGACGTTTTAGAGGGGCTCATATCTTTAGAAGAAGCATTAGCGATTACAGCGAAATATTAAAGAGGTGATAATAAACACCTCTTTTTTAAATTATGCTTTAAATTATGTTAAATAAAGAAAAAGAATCAAAAACATTTATTAATTTAAGAGTAGTGCTAAATGAGAAAGACGAAGAATTAATGATTAGGAGGAAAGTATTAGAGATAGGTAAAACCAGAAGAAATTAAACAACTCATTACTACTGCTTTAAATCCTAAAATAGCCAATGAGTTAGTAATTTACCTGTATTAAATATTTACTTGACAAAGCAATTTTTTTATGCTTAACTAGAAGTAGTTAAAATAAGTACAGTACCTTGAAAAATAGAAAAATATCCTTCTAATTTAAAAATTAGAAGGTTTATATATAGTTAGAAAAGATTAGAAATAAAAATCATAGAGAGGGAAGAAAGGGAGGTGATTAAAATTAAAAGATTTGTAACGATGGTATTGACTATCCTGATTCTTGTAGTCTTTATATTAGAAGCAGGAGGGATAGTTGAGATTAAAGCCAATAATGATTGGCAAAGAATCGGTTATCCTAGTCTTGTCATGTTTACTGATTTTGAGATAGACCCATTGAATTCTAATCACATAATGGTTACTAGTTTTTTGGGACCTGACAAGTATTCTCTTGATGGTGGAATTACTTGGAATGATTTATGGTTGGAAATACAACCATGGGAAAATATGTTGAGTACCAAAGTGTTTTGTATTAATGGAATCTGGTATTTTAACGGAAGTGGAAGTGGTGGTAGATCTATATGGAAAATACGGATTTTTCTCAATTCGACAAAATTGTAGAATTTAAAGAAACCTCAATCGATTCTTTTTGGACAGCTGGTAATATTTTTTTGTTGGATTGAGGGCAGGAAGAAACAGTGAAAATAGATGCTTATATAAAAGTATTGATGGTGGTAAAACTTGGGAAAATTTAAGTGCTTCAGTAAGAAAGGGGATAGGGGAAGACTATCCTTATTATTTGGGAGTAATAGATTTGGCTTTTTTCCCAAAAGGAACGATTAGATATTCCGAAAGTCTATTATTTATTAGTGTAAATAACACAGATTTATTAGTTAGTTTTGATGAGGGCCAAACTTTTAAAAAAATACCTCGTTTTATGCCTAGCAAAGCACAGCCTTATTGCATGCCTGATAGGATAGAAAATAAATTATTGGCATTGGGTATAGATAAGAATCTTTATGAATCAAGTGATGGTTTAAGCTGGCAAAGAATAAATACACATTTTGTAAATACAAATTTTGATTTCTCTAAAATTTCTTATTATGCAGGGTTTGTTTTTGATTCAATAAAGAGAACTATATATTTTTGTGATTTCGAAAAAGGAATATTTTATTCCCAAGACGAAGGAAGAAATTGGATTAAATACCCTTCAGGAAATTTAGATTTTAATGAAAGTTGGGCAAAAATAAAAATATATAATAATTCTCTATATCTTTATTTAAATGGATCTTTATATGTTAATTCACTCGTTAATAAAAGGGTTGTTATTATTCAATTACAAATAGGTAATATTTCATTTACAGTAAATGGTATTTCAAACACCTTAGACTCACCCCCTGTTATTAAAAACGGGAGAACCCTATTACCAATAAGAGCAATCATTGAAGCACTTGGTGGTACAGTCAGTTGGGATGGAGTAGCTCGAAAAGTAACCATAACACTTTCCTCAAACACCATAGAGCTCTGGATTGGAAAGAATACTGCAACTGTAAATGGAATAACTAAGCCTATTGATCCAACCAACTCCAAAGTTGTCCCTGAAATCATAAACGGCAGAACAATGCTTCCTTTGAGATTCGTTGCAGAATCTCTCGGCTGTTCAGTTGATTGGAATGCCACCACAAAAACGATAACGATAAAGTATCCAAAAGAAGAGCAAGCAGCTGCAGTAAGTGTAAAAATAGCGAGTATACACTACACAACGGCAGGTAATGACGACAACAAAAATCCTAACGGAGAATGGGTGGAAATAAAAAATACAGGCTCAACTTCAGTGAACTTAAAAGGATTCACATTAGAAGACAAAGCGCACCATAAATTCATATTTCCAGATTTTGTGCTTAATAACGGGGAGACCGTCAAAGTTTATTCGGGAAGTGGAACACCAAACTCAAGCTCTCTCTATTGGGGATCAAGTTCTGCCATATGGAATAATGATGGAGATACTGCTTATCTGTATGACAATAGTGGCAATTTGATTGATACTTATAAATACCCGTGATATATGAGGAAAACGCACCATACTGACACTCATTTTTTTCACAATCAGAGAAATAATACAATGAGTAATAAGAGAGGGAGGATTGAAAAATGAAAAAGTTGTTTTTACTATTTTTTAATCGGAATTTTCATTCTTACTGGCTACTAAAACACTAGTCAGAATTACTTGCTTAAGCGATTAGTTGAGCAGGGAAAGCAGAATCTACTGGTTTAAAAGCTATCCAACAATACACAGAATCCACCCCAAACAAATGTGCGTGAAGCAAGCGTTGTCTCTCCCGAGAGTCAAGATGTGTTTCCTGTTAGTAAAACTTTTACTGATAAATACAGTGATATGTATGTGATTACAGTCGAAAAGTTTGAAAAAAACTTAAAAGTCACCAATGAATGGCAAAAAAACCTCAAGAAGGTGAAACAATTATAGGAGTGCTGGTTAAGGTAAAGAACAACGGTAAGCATTTTAAGTGGGCGTTTGAAGTTGAATTTTCTCTAAAAGACTACACAGGCTATACCTACAGTTGCGATTTCCCGCCTATTGCTAAACATAAGGTATTTGAAGATGCAAATCTTGTTCCCGGAAAAGAGCGTGAAGATTGGATATTCTTTAAAGTCCCAAAGACAGTTTTAGATACTCCATTTATGCTTATTTACAATACAGGAGAGTACGACGAAAACTTCAACAATAAAACTCTCCAATTTGTGCTAAAATAGGAGACACGAGTGAACACACTTTATTTCGGCGATAACCTTGAAGTTTTAAGGGAAAAGATTGAAGATAAAACTGTTGACCTTATCTATCTTGACTCTCCATTTCATTGAAGGATTTAAAAATCGGAATATAATTTCATTAAGGAGATAAAAAGATGAATGATAGAATAAAAACAATATCATTAATAAAATAATTCCCAGTGCTGAGACTGAAATTCCTCTTCTAAGTTTACACTTACCTAAATTAGATGTATATGAAAAATCGCAAGGCGAGTGGTATATCAAAAGCCACGGTGCAGGTGGAAAAGAAAAGTTATTGTTCGATGAAAATAAAAGCCAAAGAAGGCCAGAAGAGATAGTTAGACAGCTTTTCTTATTTGAGCTCACAGATAATTATGGATATCCAATTGAAAAGATAAAGGCTGAAGAATCAGTAAGTTTCGGCAGAGAAAAGAAAAGGGCAGAAGGTCTTACATTAAAAAAGGTTTCAAAATTTACGTTTTGTTATGGTTTGGACAATCCAAATGTGTATTGAACTGGGAAGATTTTTCATATAATACTGGCAAGGATGTAAGCTATTAATTTAAAGAAAGTTGATTGTAGTGGAAAGTGAGGATTTTGAAGGATTCCGCAAGAAAGTCTTCAATCTTTACCGTGAAGGTAATTACAGCAAAGCACTGGAGATTGCGGAAGAAGCCCACGCAAAATTTATAGACAGGTTTTCAGATACTTCTTACTGGCTTGCTTACCTTAACTCTGTCCTGCACAACGGGGATAAAGCTATTGAGATTCTAAAAAGTTCACTCAATGAGGGAATTTTTGGTCGCCAAAGCAACTTGAGAAGGAAAAAGACTTTGAATCGATAAGGGAGCGCAAAGAGTTCAGAGAGTTATTGGAAAAGTTTTCTCAAATATATGAAGAAATGCAAAAAAGTCCAAAACCAGAAAAGCTTGTATTTCATCCGGATAATTTTGATAACAAAAAGAGATATCCTCTTTTTGTTGCGCTTCACTGGAAAGGAGGCAATACAGAGGAGTTCAGCACTCATTGGAAGCATGTGTTAAAGAGAGGCTATATTCTCCTGGTTCCTCAATCATCTCAACTTTTTGGTACAAAAAGATACTGCTGGTATGACTGGGAAAAATGGAAAAAGGAAGTATTAGGCCACATCATGGAGATAAAAGAAAAACACAGTCTGGTTGAAGAAGAGATTATCATTGCAGGTGCTTCCCAAGGAGCAAGCTTTGGCTTAATTGACCTCGTGCTCGGAGGCACTTCTTTAAATTTTAGAAAATTCATTCTGGTAATCCCCCTTGTAGATGACTTTTCTTTTTACATTCCGTTGCTTGAAAGCAGTGCAAGAAAGGGAGTAAAATCTTGATGAAGCGCTGGAATACTTAAAAGGTTCTTAGCACATTTTGTTATAGCTTTTTTCTTTGTTTCTGCCTCTTCGTTCTTCAAGCCCCTAAGCTCATTTAATAAATCCTCTTTTTTATCTTCAATTCTTCTAATCGTTCTCCAAACAGGTTCTGATTGAACCCGTTCTCAATAGCTTTGTGAATATTGTTTATCTTAATGTCTATATTTTTAATAGATTCTTTAATGATTTAATGCCAATTCTTGCAAATTCTGTTGCAAGTTATAAAATAAAGTTAGAGCACGAAAATAAGGAGGAAAAGGTGAAAGGAACTGATACACATTTTTTTACAAACCGAGATGGAGTCACAACATTTGATAGGTTTAAAGCGATCCTTTCAAACAATACCAGGCAATTTGATGTAATCGTTGGCTATTTTTTTGTTACGGGTTTTTACAAATTATGGCGGTCTCTTGAAGGTGTCGAAAAGATAAGGATAATCGTAGGTATGGGAACAGATGAATTCACATATTCATCAGCTTCAGGCACATTAACAGATGTTGAAATCAAGAAGGAAATCAAAAAACTTATAACAAGTGAATTTGAAAATTCAGAAACCGAGAAAGAAATAGAAGAAGGTATATACAAATTTTTGGAATACCTCGAAAAAGGAAAACTCGAAATAAGAGGCTACCCTGACAGAAAACTTCATGCAAAAATATATATTATGATTAAAAAAGAAGGCTCAGAGGATTATGGCAAAGTAATAACTGGCTCAAGCAATTTCTCTGCCGCAGGGCTTGCTGAAAACCTTGAGTTCAATGTCGAGCTCAAGGATAAACCTGACGTAGAGTTCGCTGAAGGCAAGTTCGAAGAACTATGGAAAGAAAGCATTCCCCTTACAAGCGATTTTATAAAAACCATCAAGAACGAGACTTATATTAAAGATGATTTCACTCCTTATGAAATTTATCTCAAAACGCTTTACGAATATTTTAAGGATGTTATTGATTACGACCTTGCAACAATTGATTTTCCAAAGGAGTACAAGCAATTTAGATATCAAGTAGAAGCGGTTTTACAGGCTGAAAAAATATTAAAAGAACATGGGGGAGTTTTTATTAGCGATGTTGTAGGTCTTGGCAAAACATATATTGCAAGCCTTCTTGCAAAGAAGTTGGCAGAGAGGCCTATCGTGGTATGCCCTCCGCTTTTAATGGATTATTGGCAAAATGTAATGGAAAGCTTTGGGGTATTTCCAAAAATAATATCTTCAGGAATGCTTAAATTTGATAAAATAGACTTCGATAGATTTTCAAAGTATAAACTAATTTTTATTGATGAGGCACACACATTCAGAAATGAGGATACTGAGAGTTATGCAGTGCTGCATGAGCTTTGTGCGGGCAAAAAGGTGGTGCTTATAACTGCAACGCCTTTGAACAATGAACCACAAGATATAGCAAGCGAACTTTATTTATTTGAAAACAAATTTAATAGCACGATTCCTGACCTTAAGAACCTTTATAATTTTTTTAGCGATATAACAAAGGAATATAAGGAACTTAAATTCAAACAAAAGGATAGTGCATTAAGCGTTGATTCAATAAAATCATTGGTAAAAGATATATCGAATGATATCAAGAACAAAGTAATTAAACATCTAATGGTGCGTAGAACTCGGAAGGATATTCTCGATTTTTACCATGATGATATAGAGAAGCAGGGGCTTACATTCCCTGAAGTATCCGACCCTGAGCCTTTGTTTTATGAGCTCGATAAGAAGACAGACAACCTTTTTGAAGACAGTGTAAAGGCAATCGAATCTAAAAGTACAAAGGGAAATGATAAAACTCTTACTTATGCAAGGTATAAACTTACATCCTATCTTAAAACAGATGGCGTTGACTATTTATGGGAAAACAAATTTATAGATACAAAAGATTTGGATTTTGAGAAAATGTCTGAAGCACTTCTCACAGGTCTTATGAGGACACTCTTTCTGAAAAGGCTTGATAGCTCCTTTGAAGCATTTAGAAAAACCCTTGCAAATATGCTTAAAAGTTATGAAATGTTGTTATCGCTTTATGAAAAGGGTAAAGTTCCTTTTTCAAGAGGTAAAAATATCATTGGAAACTTAGCCAGGATGGATCTTGATGAGTTGGAACAAAAGATTACAGAAGTTGAAAGAGACGAGGCAGTTTTCTGGATCCCTTCCGAATATTTTGAACAAAAATTTAAAAAAGATCTTCAGAATGACATAAATATCATTAAAGACCTAAAGGCTCGTTGGGACAAAGTAACAGTTGACCCAAAAATTGACAAGATGAGAGAGCTTCTCTTAGGTGACGAAATTCTTGGAAAGCAAAAATTAATTATCTTTACTGAATTTGAAGATACACTTTACTATCTCAAAGAGCAATTTGAAAAAGACCCAAAGCTAAAAGGTACTTTCATTGCAATCTCAAGCAAGTCATCAAAAGCAGAGTTTGAAGTAGCCGTTAGGAATTTCGACCCAAGGAATCCAAAGCAAGAAGATAAGTTCAGGATATTAATTTCAACTGATGTTTTTTCGCAGGGCCTCAACCTTGATAAGGCAACGGCAATAGTTAATTATGACATACCATGGAATCCGACAAGGATAATCCAGAGGTTTGGTAGAATAAACCGTGTAGGCTCCAAAGGAAAGATTTATATTTACAACTTCTTTCCCACGCAGAAAACAGAAAACAAAATCTTCCTTAAAGCCGCAGCCACTCGAAAGATTGAGATGTTCATAAATACGCTTGGCGCAGATTCAAAATACCTCACCGAGTTTGACACATCCAACACTACTGGAATATTTGACTTGATGAACAAAATATCAACTTATGAAGAAGCTGAAATCGACCCGGAACTTAAGTATTTACAAGAAATAAGAAGTATAAGGGATAAAAATCGTGAGCTCTTCGAGAAAATTAAGCATATACCCATCAAAGCGCGAGCAACAAGGCTTGCAAAGGAAAATAAAGTAATAACATTCTTTAAATATGGCAACTTGCCCAAATTTTATTTGACAGGTGAGGCTCAAACAATTGAGCTTGCTCCGATTGACGCTTTCAATATGATTAAAGCTAAGCCAACTGAACCTGCAAACCGTATCCCTGATTTTTTCTATGATATGTTTAGGAAGAACAATGAGCAGTTTGAACAAGACCTTCAAATGGCAATTGAATCTGACATAAATAGACGTTTGCCACAATCAACAAAAAAACTGCTTCCAATTGTGAATGCACTTATTAACGATTTAAGCTGTGCAACGCATGTTGAATATTTAAATACTTTGAAAGATGCGCTTCAGGCAGGTGCGATTTCTCAGTATATAGTAAAACTTGCTAACAAAAAACTGCAAAATGTAATTGAGCCAACCCAGAAAGTGAAAATACTTTTAGAACTGATTCGTGATGAATATGTTTATTCTTCAATGAGACAGTTTAAAGAAAAACCAGATAAAAAGGTTATACTCTCAAGCGTATTCAAGGAGGGACTTGATGAATCTCGAAGCTTATCTTAAGAATTCTTACTCACGCGCAAATTTTCTGTATCTTGTAAAAGAAATACTTCCAAACTTTGAGGAACAAACAGGTACAATAGAGTTAAATGATTCTCAAAAAGAGAAGGTTTCCTCTTTTAGCTTCCTTGGCAAAAGCAAAATGAACGGGAAAAGTGTTTTTGCGCTTGATGTAGAGCTCAAAAGCAATGTTGAATCTTCCCCTACTTTTCAGAGGAATCTTGTTGCTCAATATTTGCAAAAGCAAGTAGTAGAAGCCGCAATTGTTGCCTACCACACGCCAAACGAGGCAAAATGGAAGATTGCTCTTGTGACTGTTTCATATAAGCTTAGCGAAAAGGGCGTTGATAAAGAAATCTCCGAAGCGAAAAGATATTATTATGTTGTGGGACAAGAAAACATTCACACTGCAAGCACCCAACTTGGAAGCATAATAGGAAAACAAAACACATTAGAGGATTTAGTAAATGCATTCAGCGTAGAAAAGGTTACCAAAGACTTTTTCGTGGAAATTGCAAACAAATTTTATGAGCTTATAGGTGGTAAGGTCAAACGAGGAAATAAAGAGGAAGAGCATTCTAAAATCCTCAAATTGCCCACGCAGGATCCTAAGGTTGAACGAATCTTTGCCATCAAATTATTAAGTAGGCTCATATTCTTATGGTTTCTCAAAAAGAAAGATCTGATAAGTGACTCTGTTCTTTCTGCAAAAGCGGTAGATAATTATAAAGAAATGCTTCCTATTGAATTAAGAACTTCTAATAGTTATTACCATAGCGTTCTTGAACCATTATTCTTTGAAGTCCTAAACAAAAGGATTGAAGATAGAGAAACAATTTTCAAGCAAAACTCTCTATTCAAAGATATTCCTTTTCTCAATGGCGGTCTTTTTGAGTCACGCTTAGACGAAGATTTTTACGATTCAAAGCAAAATGATTTTAGCAAAAGGATTAATTTTTCCGTAAAAATAGACGATAAATGGTTCAAAGATCTCTTTAAAATCCTCGACAGGTACAACTTTACCGTAGATGAAAGCACTCCTGTGGATTTAGAAATTTCAATAGACCCAGAAATGCTTGGGCGAATTTTTGAGAACCTTCTTGCAGAAATTAACGAAGAGACTCAAGAAACCGCAAGGAAGCTCACAGGCAGTTATTACACGCCGAGAGTTATTGTGGACTATATGGTAACCAAAAGCCTAAAGTATTACTTTCTTAACAAGACAAAGCTTCAAGAAAAAATCATTGACAACCTTTTGTCGTATCAGAGCGAGGAAATAGATTTAACAGATGATGACAAATTGCAAATCATCGATGCAATTGATGAGCTCAAAGTGATTGACCCTGCTTGTGGTTCTGGAGCATTCCCGATGGGTTTGCTGCAAAAGCTGCTTCTCGTTTTAAGGAAAGTTGACCCAGACAATAAACTTTGGCTTGAGAAGAAACTCTCAAAGATAGATGATCCTACATTGAGAGAAAAGACAAAAGAAAAATGGTCAGAAGAGCGCGAAGAGGAAAACTATTTGAGGAAGCTTGGCATTCTAAGAGATTCAATCTTCGGCATCGACATCCAGCCCATCGCAATAGAAATATCAAGGCTAAGGTCTTTTCTAACCCTTGTAGTTGATATAAAAGTGGATAAATCAAAACATAACTCGGGAGTAGAGCCCTTACCAAACCTTGATTTCAAGTTTGTCATTGCAGACTCACTCATTGATGTGGAGAAAGCCGAGAAGATAAACGAAACAGATGAAACAAAGCTTATCAAGGATACATATTTTGATGACCTCAAAGAGCTTACCAATAATTATTTTTATGCCTCTGACCGCAAGAAAAAGGAGGATTTAAGAGGTAAAATAGAAAAGTTAATAGACAAAAAAGTCAGCGAAAAACGTGAAGAGATACAGTATCGGGGAAAATCGTTGGACGGGAGAATGCGGAAGACAACACCCCCACAGGATAAAATTATTAATGATTTGAGCTATCAAATGAAACTATGGGACAGTTACAAGAATATTTTTTTAGATAAACCCGTCAAATTCTTCAATGTGAAATATTTCTTTCCAAGCGCAAAAGATGGCTTTGACATTGTCATTGCAAATCCGCCGTATGTAAGGCAGGAAAAAATCAAAGACCAAAAAGAGAACCTTGCAAAACAAGGATACTTTGTCTTTAATTCTACATCTGACCTTTACACCTACTTCTATGAAAAAGGTTATGATTTGCTTAAAGATGGCGGTATCCTCACATTTATCTCGTCTAACAAGTGGATGAGAGCAAAGTATGGAGAAAAACTCAGGAAATTCTTGAAAGAAAAAACGATATTGAAAGAGATAATTGATTTTGGTGGGTATAAAGTCTTTGAAGCTACAGTTGATACAAACATTGTAGTTTTTGAAAAGAAGCCTTCTGCTAATGTTAACGAGTTTTTCTATTTGAATGTTTCAGATGATTTTGACGGGAAAGATTTGTATGGTTATTTTAATAGAAATGCGTCTGTGATGAGCCAGGAAGATTTATCGGATTCTGCTTGGACTTTGGCAGATGATAAAGTATTAGCCCTTAAAAAGAAAATAGAAAGTATTGGCAAACCGCTAAAAGATTGGGATGTAAAAATTTATTATGGAATAAAAACAGGTTTTAATGAAGCGTTTATAATTGACACTAAAACAAGAAATGAGATTTTGGCAAATTGCAAAACAGATGAAGAGAGAAAAAGAACGGAAGAGATAATAAAACCAGTTTTAAGGGGGAGAGACATTGGAAAGTATTATTATAAGTGGGCTGGGTTGTGGGTGATATATATTCCCTGGCATTTTCCGCTTCATGAGGACAAAACAATATCAGGTGCTTCGCAGAAAGCAGAGGATGAATTTAAAAAACAATTTCCTACACTTTATAACTACCTACTAAATTATAAAGAGCAGTTGTCTAATAGAAATAAAGATGAAACAGGAGTTAGATATGAATGGTATGCTTTACAAAGATGGGCTTCAGATTACTATCCCGAGTTTGAAAAGGAAAAGATTGTGTGGCAAAGGGTAACTCAACAACCTAAGTTTACCTTAGTCCCCGAAGGTTTTTATTGTGAAGCAACTACGCATTTTATAACTACTGAAAAATACAGTAAATTTCTTTTAGGTATTTTCAATTCAAAATTATTCAAATTCGCTTTTTACAAGTTTTATATGGGCGGTGGAATAGAAGGAGAAATAAAAGGGACATTCATAGGAAGATTTCCCATTCCCCTTGCCACCTCCCAAAACAAAAATATTGTTCCTCAAATTGAATCTCTTGTCGACAAGATTCTTCAAGCAAAACAACAAAACCCCGATGCTGATATATCTGATCTTGAGCGCCAAATTGACCAGCTGGTTTATCAACTCTATGGTTTAACTGACGAAGAGATAAAAATCATTGAAGGAGGTAACTGATGTTTGCAAAAGTAATCCAACAGGACGAAAAGATAAAAGAAAAGTTCTATGAGAAGATAAAACTAAAAATAGCAAGGGAGCGGCAACAAGTACAAGAAAACGATGACAGCGGATTTTTTGCTAGGCTTTTCAGTAACACTGCCGTAGATAAGTTCGACAGAAAACAGTATCATAACGAATCAATAGGTTCTAGTGGGGAAAATGAGTTAAAAAATCAAATGTGGCTTCTTCTCAAATCTGATTCTTTTGTACTTCCAGATTATGTATTTGAAGTGGCAAAAGATGAGTTTATACAATTAGATAGTATCGTGGTTAATCTAAGAGGCATTTTCCTAATCGAGGTAAAAACTTGGAGTGGCTCTTTTCTTGCAAGTGATAAAGAGTGGAAGATGAAGCAAGGCAGGAAATGGGAAAGAGTTAGCAATCCAACAGCACAACATAAAAGACATTTTAATTTGTTCAAGTTGTGGCTTGAAAATAACGCAAAAGAAATTTATGAGCAAGTAAAAGATATCATATATCCAGTAATTGTGTTAAAACAGGTTGATTGGATTAAGGCTGATTATTCTTCAATTCCTGTTGTTTCGGGAGCTTTGGGATTTATTAATTTTATTTTAGATAAGCCAAGGGCACAACTTTCTCAAGAGCTTGTTGAGTCCATAGTTGAAAAACTGTCTACAGCAAAGCCCTATGAAGAAAAAAGCCAAATTAAATTTGAAGAAGGCATGACTAAGCAAGGTAAAAAGTATGTTAAGGTTGAAGGAACAAGAAACGAAGCTTTACAAATTGCTGAGGAATACGCAAAGACCTACAAGGTAAGTAATGTTTATCAGGATAAGTCTAATAATAAAATTTTCTTCTTCTATTTAGAAAATAAATAACGCTTCAGTAAGTATAGGATATTCCAGAGACGACATAGTTATATAGGTTGTGGATGTCGGGAATTAAGAAGTTTTATTGACGAGAGATGTTTTAAAGACTTCTACTTCTAAACTCTTAATAACTTTTTCGGACAATGAAACAGTACCATTTTTGGATAGTACATAGACATTAATTTCAGGACTTACATTTACAAAGTGCTTAGAAGTTTCTTTGAAAACAAATATTAATGATTTTATTGCCTTATCAGAATTATCTATGAAAGGTTTCAAGTTTGAGAGATATAATATATCTCTCAGGTCTGTTCCTAACATTGTAAAAAATTCGTTGGAAAGTACGTTTTCTATAGTTTTAAGCGAAAAATCTTGATCTCCAATCCAACCTATAGCAATTTTCCCTTCAAAGATAAAAATCTTTTTTGCATTGTCTGAATAATAACCAGTTTTTGGAAAATGGACTCTTGTGTCTGCTGCTATGATGATGTTTTTGTCAACTTTAATTGATACTATTAATGACATAATTTTCTAAAACTTATCCTCTTCCTTGATATTTCTTAAGCCCGGTTTCCCAAAGAATTAATGAAGTAAGAAGAAACACAAGTAACAAAATAATTTGAAATACAAAGCTTTCTTTTAAGTCTAAGGAGCCAGTAAGAATTCTTGCAGGAAAACTTGAAAATACAATTACTGGTATCACAGAAAGAAAAATCTTTCTAATAAAGCCTGAATAAACGGAGTCAGGATACTTTGCAAATTCTATTAGATCATCGTAAATGTAGAATAGGTTATTTACCTCGTAAAACCAAAAGGAAAGTAGACTAACGCAAAAAGCTTGAAGAGTATAAATCAAAAGCGAAAAAACAAACGAAATTGTATAAAGCAATAGATTTAGACCAATATGAATTGAATCTATCTTTAGTCCATAAGTTAACAATATCAATCCAGGAAGAATCCTCCAAATTCTCCCAACATTCACTTTTTGTAACAAAAGAAATATGATTGTATTTACAGGTTTTAAAAGGTAAACCTCAAGGTTTCCTTCCTTAACAGTTTCTGGCAGATTTAAAAGACCGCCTCTGAATGTCGTACTGTACAATTCAGTAAGAATAAAATAGGTTCCAAGCAAGATATACATATCTCCTATATCCCATCCTCCGATTGAATTCACGTTTAGATAGATTGCCTTGAAAAGAAGCAATACTCCTATAAAATAAACTAATTGATTAAGAAAATTAAAAACTATATCTATTCTGAATGCTAAATCTAATTTAAGTCGTAATTTAAAAAGCGCCCGCAGGAATTTCAGCATATTATCCCCCCGATGCTACAAACTTTTTACATCCTCTTTTAAAAATAAAATCAGATAAGATGATAAATACAAATACCCAAAGAATCATTGAAAAAAATTCGAAACTAATTTCTTTAATTGTTAGTTTTCCTAAAAATATTTGTGCTGGAATATAACCGCAGAAGCGAAATGGCAGGAAGAGCCAAACCCTCTTTACAGGTAATAGATCAAGTGGAATTAACATACCTGAAACCAGAGCAACAATTCCCTCAGAGAAGTAAATCACATATGTACTCCTTTCAAACCAGAAACTCAACAGGTTAAGGATATAACCATAACTAAAGCCAATTACAATTCCTCCAAACCAGAACAGTACACTCATAATATATCTCCATGTTTCTTTTTGAATAACAACATAACCTTTTAGTATGAAAGAAATAGCTATAACACCCAAGATCCCAAAAATCCATTGTAAAACCCATGCACCAATGAGCCTAAACAGATAAAGAAGATAATGATTAATTGGTTTTGTAAGCCAAAGACTAAAAGTTCCATCCTTAATACTTTCTCCAATTTCAATCCAAGCAGAATACGGTGTGTTCATAACAAAGAATTGTGTAACAATAAAGTATGTTACCATTGCGGAAAGGTCATAACTTCCTATATTACCACCATTTGAAAGTATGCTTTTCCAAAGAAAAAAAAGTGCTAACGGTGGAATGAGCACTACAGATAGATAAAATAGCGCATTTACTTTGTATTGAATGCTTCTTTTGATTTCACACTCTGCTCCTTCTAAATATACCCTAAACATTGTTATTCTCCTTACTGTAAATTTCGAAAACCAAATCTTCGAGAGTTGGTTCAGTAATTGTAATATCGGTGACAGCAAATTGGTTTAAGATCCTCTTTGCTATGTCCTTCGCAATGGTTTCTTCAACACTAATTGTTAAGCAATTTTCTTCTTTTGAAATAATACTTACACCATCTATTTGTTGTATTTGCTTATCTAATTTATTATCAAACTCATCTTCTATGCACACTTTTATATATTTACGATTACAGATTCTCTTTTTAAGTCCCTCTATGTTCCCATCGTAAAGTTTAATCCCCTTATCAATCATTATTACCCTTGTTGCACATCTCTCTATATCTTTCATAGAATGGCTTGTCAGAATAATTGTTGCACTATGATCCTTTACATAGTTCCTTAGGAAATTGTGTAGCTCATTTTGAGAAAAAATATCAAGTCCAAGAGTAGGTTCATCAAGTAGAATCAAACGAGGCTCCCAAAGTAAATTTGCAACTAACTCAGCCTTTTTTCTCTGACCATGAGAGAGGTTCCTCACAGGAGTATTTAAAATCGCTTCAATGTTCATCATTGAGACAAGAGTATTAACTCGTTTTCTATATTCGTCAAAAGGTATATTGTAAATCTCCTTAACAAAGTAAAAACCATCAGAGACAGGAATGTCCCATGCAACTTCCTCAAGGAAGCCCCTAGAAGCCATGATAAAACTAATTTTATTCAGAAATTGTTTTGTTCTTTTATAGGGATTTTCATCGAGAACTCTAACTTCACCATCTGTTGGAAAAAGAACACCTGCAAGTATTTTTAAAGTTGTTGTTTTTCCTGCACCATTTGGGCCAATATAACCAACAATTTCGCCACTTTGGACATTGAAAGAAATACCTCTTAGAGCCTCAACCTCTTCATACTTCGGTTTAAAAATGCTTTTTATGCTTGCAACTAAACCTGCTTCTTTAACCTGCCTTCTATAGACTTTCTTGAGATTATTTACTTCAATCACATATTTATACATCTTTTTCTCCGTTTTGCAATTTTAATGAATCAAAGATATGAATCTTTTCCTCTTCGGTCAATTTTATTATAAACATAAATGCTCTTTCATAAAATTTCTTAATCACCTTGCATTTTTTTAATTTAGTTTGTTCATCCATTATCCCATTAGGATTTAGCGCGGTTATGTAGCAGGCAGGACAAATTCTACAAAGCCAACAATTAAAGCAGTAGTTATTTGAAATTTCAATGTACTTTTCAAGAATCTGTTTTATCTTCCCCAAGTAAAAACCATGTTTTGCATCACCGATTATAAGTTCAGTTGAGCTGTAAGTATTATCGCATATCGAAATTAAAGTGAAGAGCGTATGGAGAGTTTTTTTAGAGTGATAAAAAATCGCTCAATTTAGGTTAAGAAAACTTTTGATTTAAATTTTATTCTTTTCTCTTAATACTCCTGCTTGCCCTTATGTTAACGCCTGTTCCAAGAGCATTTTCAAGAATTATATCGTTCATCTTTATAGGCGCTTCAACTTCTATTTTTCTTAACTCATCCATAAGTTGAAATATAAGACCCTTTGGAAATGGAGCATCAGTATAGACAGGAAGTAATGGATGAACACCATTCTTAATCTTAACTGTGGTTGCTACCTTTCTTCTTGGATCTTTTACTTCTTGTTTTGCAAAATCAATCCCAATATTGCACTGATTTCCCTCAACTTTTACAACTTCACCATTCTCAACATAAACAGTAAGCAAACACCCAACAGGACATCCAAGACAGGTAAATTTTCTTATCTCCATATTAGCCTCCAAATCTTTCAACACTTACAATAAGTTCTTTTGCTTTTCTTACTTCATCATAAGCCTTTTGAGGGATAGTGAGCGTTACCATCTCGCCGGGGCGTACGTATCGCTCAAGCTTCTTTGTAATGAGATTCGAACCATCGCTTACCTCAACCCAAACTTTTTCTTCAATTGGTTTATTAACTCTCATCATAAGTTTAACGGGGCCTTTTTCAAGCGCATCACGTTTAAGAAATTGAGGCACAATATGGTGGATATTATTACCGGGAACAAGCCTTACAAATTCTCCTTTTTCTTTTACTTCTCTTACATATCTTGCAGCCCCTTTGCCTGCAGTATAACCTGCATCAGTGACCCAGTCAACAAGGTCAAAAATTTGAACGACATTCCCTGCAGCAAAAACACCAGGGATTGAAGTTTGCATTTCCTCATCAACAAAAGGTCCTTGAATCAAAGGATCTATCTTAACACCGAGTTTTTTAGAGAGCTCATTCTCTGGAATAAGCCCTACAGATAAAAGCAAAGTATCTGCAGGTATTATTTCTTCTGTCCCTTTTATAGGATTAAAATGTTCATCGACTTGAACTGACTCAATTGCTTCAACTCTGTTTTTACCTAAAATTCGATTTACAGTGTGACTTAGTTGAAGCGGTATATTGAAATCTTGAAGACACTGCACGTAGTTTCGAGTAAGTCCAGTAAGAAATGGCATTATTTCGAGAACTCGCTCTACCTTTGCTCCTTCAAGTGTAAGTCTTCGTGCCATAATCATTCCAATGTCTCCTGATCCTAAAATAACAAATCTTTTTCCAGGCATAAAACCCTCGATATTTACAAAACGCTGGGCTGTACCTGCAGTATAAACTCCTGCAGGCCTAAAACCAGGTGTTCTAATTTGAGCACGAGTTCTTTCTCTTGCACCCATTGCAAGGATAAGTGATGTTGCTTCAATTTCTTTAAAGCCAAACCATTTGCTTGTAACATAAATTTTCTTCAATGGAGTTATTTCCAAAACCATAGAATCAAGCATAAATTCAACACCAATTGATTCTGCTTCAGTTATAAATCTTTCCGCATAAGATGGACCTGGCAGATCCTCTTTAAATATCTCAACACCAAAACCATTATGAATGCATTGATTAAGGATCCCACCGGGCTCTTTATCCCTATCGACTATAAGAACTGATTCTGCACCTTCTTTCTTTGCAGAAATTGCCGCCGCAAGTCCACCAGGACCAGAACCAATAACAACAACATCATACCTATCTTTCATCTTCTACCTCCTTAGTTTTTCTTAGAAGGAAATAAGAACTGTCACCTTTTTTCGTCACTTCAATCGGAGAAACGCCAAGCTCTTTCGAAAGTATTTCAACAACTCTTGGTGTATCAAATGCACCTTGGCACCTACCTGTGCCAAGCCATGTCCTTCGCTTTATTGCGTCATAAGTCCTTGCGGGAATTGGTGCATGAATTTCTTCAAGAATTTCACCTTCGGTTACGTATTCACAGCGGCAAATAATTCTACCATATGCAGGATTTTTACTGACAAGTTTTGCTCTTTCCTCATTACTCAAATCCCTAAAACGAGGCCTTGGTTTTCTTATAGGATTAAAGTCCTTCTTTTCCTTTAATTCAAGCCCTGAATCTTTTAAAAGCTCTACAACCATTTTTGCAATAGCAGGAGATGATACAAGACCAGGCGATTCAATCCCTGCGAGGTTGAGGATACCCATATTAGGATTTGCTTCTATAAGATAATCATGATGATAATCAACATTTGGATTTGGAGTTCTTGCATTGCCAGTTGGACGAAGCCCAGCAAAAATTGCTATGACATGCCTTAAATTATTCACAATTTCTGGCACAAGTTTTGACGCACCTCTAAAGACCTCTTCAAGCCCCTCAGCTGTATTTGATGTGTCTTCCTTATCGGGAACTTCATGAGCATTTGGACCTATAATTGTGTTTCCATGTATTGTAGTTGTCACCATAATGCCTTTCGTCAATTCTGTTGGGGTCGGAAAAAGCACCTCGGATATTGCAAACTCATTTCTATCAAAAACATAATATTCACCTTTTCTTGGTGTAATCTTAAATTCAGGGTGAAGATTTGCCTTATGCATGATAAAATCCGAATACAATCCAGCTGCATTAATTACCCAAGAAGATAAGAATTCACCTCTATTTGTTTTTATCCCAATTATTCGATTACCTTCAAAAATAAAGTCTTCAAAAGCCGTATCAAGATAAAGCTTAACTCCGTTCATAACAGCATTTTCCATAGGTGCAAAAGTAGCCTGGAAAGGATCTGTAATGCCACCGGTATAAGCAAACATTGCACCACTTACATCCTTATTAATGTAGGGGAGTCTTGACAAAACCTCATCTCTACCTAACATCTCAATCCCCACTACACCATTTTTCTTTCCTCTTTCGAAGAGTTTCTCTACTTCTTTAAGCTCTTCGGGTCCAACCGCAACAACATAATCACCAGTTCTTTTAAGGGGAATGCCAAGTTCAAAAGCAAGTTCATCCCAAAGTTTATTTCCTTTCACATTAAGCTCTGCTTTTAAAGTTCCTGGAATTGGGTCATATCCTGCATGGATTATCGCAGTATTCGCAGCAGTTGTGCCCATACATACATCGGATTCTTTTTCAATGACAGCAACCGAGAGCTCATACTTTGAAAGTTCCCTTGCAATCATAGCTCCAACGACACCTGCACCAATAATAACGACATCAAACTTTTCCATGATACCTCCTATGATCTAATCTTCTGCAAGGTGGAATGATTTTTCTACAGCCCTAAGCCAGTTTTTATATAATCTAAACCTTTCGCTTTCGTCCATCTTTGGAGTCCATTTCTTGTCGACTGCCCAGTTTTTCTTTAGCTCTTCAACTGAGGTAAAGAATTTTACGGCAAGACCTGCTGCATAAGAAGCGCCAAGTGCAGTTGTCTCAATTACCTTTGGTCTTATGACTGGTACACCAAGAATATCAGCCTGAAATTGCATGAGAAGTTCATCTACCACCATTCCACCATCAACTTTTAATACTTCAAGTTTTATGTTTGAATCCTGTTCCATCGCATTTATTACATCCTTTGTCTGATAAGCCGTTGCTTCAAGGGCAGCGCGTGCAATGTGTCCGCGGTTTGCATATCTTGTTAAGCCTACTATAACACCTCTTGCATCGGTTCGCCAATACGGTGCAAAAAGACCGGAAAACGCAGGCACAAAATAGACACCTCCGTTATCAGGGACACTTTTTGCAAGCTCTTCAATTTCACTTGACTTATTTATAATTTTAAGATTATCTCTAAGCCACTGAACAAGTGCACCTGTAATTGCAATGGAACCTTCAAGTGCATAGTTTTGAGGGTTATCACCAAACTTATATGCAACAGTTGTAATAAGGCCACTTGAACTCCGAACAATATGATTCCCAGTATTTAAAAGTAGAAAACATCCAGTTCCATATGTATTCTTTGCTTCACCTACATCAAAACATGTTTGCCCAACAAGCGCAGCCTGTTGATCTCCAAGTGTACCACCAATTGGAATTTCACAATCTAAGAAATCAAGTTTTGTAAAACCATAAAGATTTGGATCAGATGACGGACGAATTTCAGGAAGCATACTCAAAGGGATGTCAAAAGAGTTTAAAATTTCTTTGTCCCATTCAAGATTTCCGATATTTAAAAGCATTGTTCGTGAAGCATTTGTTACATCGGTTATATGCTTTCCACCATTCGGCCCACCTGTAAGAAGCCAGATAAGATATGTATCAATTGTACCAAAAAGTGCGTTGCCTTTGCTTGCCTCTAACTTTACGCTATCCACATTATCAAGAACCCACTTCAACTTCAACAAAGAAAAATAAGTTGAGATTGGAAGTCCCGTTTTTGATTTGAACCAATCATTAAGGCCATTCTTTATGAGTATTTCAACATCATCTTTTGTACGTGTATCTTGCCATACAATTGCGTTGTAAAAAGGCTTTCCGGTATTTTTGTCCCAGACTATCGTTGTTTCTCTTTGATTTGTTATTCCAATTGACGCAATCTCACAGGGAGATATACCTGCACGTTCTATTGCGTCACGAATGACATACTTTGTATTTTCCCAAATCTCAATAGGATCATGCTCAACCCAACCAGGCTTGGGAAAAATTTGTTTGTGTTCTTTCTGACTTGCTCCAATAGGATTTCCAAATCTATCAAAAATTATAAAACGAGTACTTGTTGTGCCCTGATCAATTGCTCCTACAAATCTCTTTTCCATACATCACCTCACACACTTAAAACGAGCACATCCTCTTTTGAGAAATATATCTTTATTTTATCCCCAATATTTGGAAGTTCCAACTTCGGGTTATTGAAAGTATCACATGAAACAATTGAATCTCCTAACTTAACTTGAATTCTAACAATTGCGCCCATAAAGATAATTTTTGAAACAACTCCCTCAAACGAATCTGTTATAGTTTCATCGGGAACTATTTTTAGACGTTCTGGACGGATTGCAACAGTCACTTTGTTGCGTGCAAATTCTGAAAGGGGATACCCTATATCAAATTTCTGCCCAAACACTTCAAGAACACCTTTTTGTCTATCAACAATTTGGGTATTAATAAAATTAAGAGTGCCCACAAATGATGCAACAAAATGTGTCTTAGGACTATTGTATATCTCCTGGGGCGTGCCAACTTGTTCAATCATTCCTTTATTCATAACAACAACCCTATCCGACATTGTAAGCGCTTCTTCTTGATCATGTGTGACATAAATTGTTGTAATGTTGAGTTTTTGTTGTATTGCACGAATTTCGCTTCGCAATTCAACTCTAATTTTTGCATCAAGTGCAGAAAGAGGTTCATCTAATAAAAGCACTTCAGGATAAATGGCAAGTGCCCTTGCAAGGGCAACTCTCTGTTGTTGCCCACCAGAAAGTTGATGTGGGTAACGCATTGCAAATTCTTGCATGTGTATTAGGTTAAGCATTTCGAGAACACGCTTTTTTATCTCACTTTCGCTTTTTTTCTTTACCCTAAGCCCAAAGGCGATATTTTCAAAAACCGTCATATTGGGGAAAAGCGCATATGATTGGAAAACCATACCTACATTTCTTTTGTTTGGAGGAAGATATGTTACATCAACTCCATCTATGAGAATTTTACCTTCTGTCGGCGTTTCAAAACCTGCAATCATTCTAAGTGTTGTTGTTTTTCCACAGCCAGATGGCCCAAGAAGGGAAACAAATTCACCTTTTTCAACGCTTAAATTAAAATCCATAACTGCAGGAACAGTATTTTCTTTTCCAAAATATTTTTTGACGTTAATAAGTTCTACAAATCCCATATTCGCCTCCATTAATGTATCCCACCAACTTGCTCTTGCTTAACGATAGAAGTCCTATTAACCCACTGAATCACACCCAACGCTCCCCAGGTAAGTGCAAACGATATAATAGCAAGTGCCGCAGGTTCGTATGCTCTATTCTGTCCTAAAAGCGCCATATAAGGACCAAAAGCAGGCCAAGCAAGCATAGAAGCCATTGTAAGTTCACCAATTACAATAGCAAAAGTTAAGAATGTGCCGCTAATTAGCGAACTTCTAAGATTCGGTAATATCACCTTGAAAAGTATTGTAATCCACCCCGCACCAAGGCTTTCGGCAGCTTCAGTTAGACGCTCCACATCCATTGCCATAAGCCCATTATCAACAGAACGGTAAATATACGGAAGTGATAAAACTACATAACCCATAATAAGAAGAAGCGGGGTTCTTGTAAGTTGTATTGGAGGCTTACTATAAAGTCTTATTAAACCAAAAACAAGAACAATGGGTGGCACAACAAAAGGAAGCTGTGTTATAAGTTCCATAACAGGACGAAGATGTTTCAGTCTTAACCTCACCCAGAACGCAGCTGGTACAATTATTAAAAGGCCAACTATAATCGTAAATATAGACATTTCAAGTGAAAAGGTAAATGTTTTATAAAATTGAGGATCTTTTAATACAGACTGATACGCTGCAAAACTTAGAACCCCTTTCTTCATCTTTAAGGAGAATAAAAATGTTGAAAAAAGTGGAAGAAGAAAATAAAACGCACCTAAAAATATCCAAAACCACGCCCAAAATCTACTCTTCTTCATTTTAACCACCTTGCAGTCTTACTCTGCAAATAGTTGTAGCTTAAAATTGTTATACCCATAATAACAATCATACCTAATGCAAGTGCATAGCCAAGACCAACATTATGCAAGATATCTCCTCGGATTTCTGCACCAATAATAATAGGCACTATATTCAAAAATCCTCCCGTTAATGCGTAAGCGGTTGCATAAGCACCAAAGGCATTTCCAAAAAGAAGAACTGTATTTGCTAAAATCGTTGGAAAAAGAATTGGAAGGCCAATATGGAGCCAGTATTGTGTATTTGTTGCACCTAAATTTTCCGCACCTTCAATCCATTCTTTCTTCATTCCCTCAAGTGCGGGTGTCATAAGAAGCACCATCAGAGGTATCTGAAAGTATAGGTAGGTAAGACACAATCCCCAAAAACTATACAAATTAAAACCATGTTCATAGATGTTTATATGAAAGATCTGCTGGATTAAAGCAGTTATAAGACCAACTCTTCCAAGCGTTGATATAAAAGCAAATGCAAGTGGTACACCAGCAAAATTTGAAGCAACACCACTAAAGGTGTTCAGATAGGACTTGACCCATAAAGGCAGATTCCCAAAAGTTGATGCATAAGCAAGCATGAAACCAACAAGTGCCCCAAAAACTGCTGTAAAAAGACTTACTTTTATGCTCAAAAGATAAGCATTCATTATGTATGGCGTGAATAGATCTTTAATGTTTTGTAGAGTGAATTTGCCCGAAGGATCCTGAAACGCTGAGACAAATATAGAAATTGTTGGAAGTATTAAAAATGCAACAACAAAAATAATAAAAGGAAAAAGAAAAAGTACTGTACTTAAAATTGAAAAAGTGGGACGGGGATTTCCCCCGCCCTCCCTAACATTCGTTTCTGCCGCCATTTTACTTTACGTTAACGTTTACTACTTTATCCCAATTATCAACAATATCTTTTTTTGCCTTGGAGATTTGATCAATTGTTGGGAAAATTGCTTTTGCATAGAGTTCAGCTGGAGGAAGTTTCTTTGCAAGATCTTCTGGAATGACATTTCTCTTTGCAAGATCGTTATATCTAATCGGATGGACATATCCTTTCAAATAAAGAAGTTGTCCCTCATCAGAGTATAGAAACTCCATCCAGAGTTTTGCTGCATTTGGATGAGGCGCATAGGCACTTATTGCCTGAACATAAACACCTGCAACAACAGAACTCTTTGGAATTACAACAGATATTTCAGGGTTGCCGTTAAAGTTATCTCTATCGGTAAGCGCAAGATAATCCCACATCATTGCAATTGGAGTTTCCCCACTTGCGATTGTTCCGGGCTTTGCAATAACAGGTACAAAATTGCCAAGCTTATTAAGTTGAGCAAAATATTGAAGCCCAGGCATTACATTATCAAACGAACCACCATTTGCAATTGCTGCTGCAGCAACTGCCATTGCTGCCATTGCAGAGGTTCTTGGATCTCCACCCAATGCAACTTTCCCTTTATATTCAGGTTTTAAAAGATCTGACCAGTCTTGTGGAATATTCTTAATGACGCTTGAATTTACCTCAAATGCCAAAACTCCGTAATAATCACCATACCAATAGCCATCGGGATCTTTTACATCGTTTGGAATTGTGTCCCAGGTTTGAACTTTATAAGGCTGAATAAGTCCCTGTTCTTTTGCAGTTGGCCCCCACGCCAAACCTACATCTATTACATCAGGAGCTTGAGGTCCAGTGCTACCTTTGTTTGCCTTTATTGCTTCGATTTCATCGCCAGAGCCTGCATTAGGATCAAGTTCGTTAACCTTTATTCCATACTTTTGAGAGAACGTAGAGATAATCTCTCCGTAATTTGCCCAGTCATGTGGAAGCGCAATAACTGTAAGCTCTCCCTCCTTCTGTGCTGCTTTGATGAGATTGTCAAGATAAGCATTGCCAGTCGATGTTTGCTCCGTCGTTGTTTTCTTTGCACAACCAGTAAATAAAGAAGAACCCACAAATACAACAAGGAGCAACGTGACGATAAATTTTGACGTAAATGTCTTTTTCATACCTACTTTCCTTTCTTAAAGTTTTTACTCCCAGATTATTCTAACACAAAAAATCATTAAAAATAGCAGCATAATGGCAAAATTTACAAAATTTCAAAAACCTCTAAATACCTACCACTTTAGAGGTGTTTCAGGCTCCTTATTTTTTATTAATCTATCTATATTTTCACGCATCGCAATAAGCATAAAAATAGCACCAATGAGTGCAAAAATTGCATAACTTATTGGAAAGGCATTGGGTTTTATAACCGTTGAAAAAAGGAATACAGCAATCGTTAAAAGCCAAGAGAAAATGATATTTGTAAGGCTCATTCTACGAGTTATAAGAAGAAGTATTGGAAGTGCAGGGAAAAATAGAATAAAATAATGAAGCCCAATAAGTCCAGATATTGCACCATAATAGGTTGAAGCTCCTTTGCCACCTCTAAAACGCAGAAATATTGGGAAAACCTGCCCCACCATTGGAAGTAGTGAAACAATTACAACAAACCATTGGTTTGAAAGAGAGATTCTTGCAAGATATGAAGGAAGAAGCCCCTTTGAAAAATCAAGAACAGCCGAAATTGTTGCCCAGCGCCACCCCAAGGCTCTTGATACATTTGTTGAAGATGCAGAATGAGAGCCAATTTGAAGCACATCTACTCTATTAATTTTTCCAACGATATAGCCAAAAGGAACCGAACCCAGAAGATATGCAAAGATTGAAAGCAAAATAAATTTAAGGTGTTCGCTCATTTTTTATCCTCCTTAAAACCCTTTCGTTTACAGGGGTTTTAATTTTAAGCTCCCTTGCTAACTTCACCACTGCTCCTGTATAGTAATCAATCTCATCAATATTTCCCTTCTCTTTTGTCCCCCGTAATTTTAAAACAAGGTTTGAGATAAAATTTCGAAATGGGAGCATTAGAAATATCGGTGTGTATTCAACTATGCTTGCAAAAAATTGAACAGGATAGTGAGGAAAATTTAAAAACCTGTGTCCACTTTTCTTGACAACCTGAATATATTCCTTTAAGGCAAGCATCTCTTCAATAAATGAATCTTTATTACGCAAGCCCTCATATAGGTCGAAGCCCATTGAATAAGACGGAATTCCTATTAGATTTGTAAACAACTTTGAAAACTCCATATTTTTTACGTTGTCCTCGGAAACTTTTGTAAACTCAATACCGATGGTATTAAAAACATCTTCTAATTCTGTTGTATCATCAATTCCATAAAAAACCCCAAATGCAATTCTAACAGGACGCCTGTATGAAATGATAACTGAACCCAAATCTCTACTTTCTTTTACCGCATTGAACAAAACAAGACGAATGATCCTTAAAGATGTAGGCACGGATCCGTAAATCTCTTTAACAGTTTCTAAGGCATCCTCTCCTGCATTAAATCCGTTCTGAGATAATATAAGGTACTTTAGATCAGATATTTTGGGAAGATACTCCTTTAAAATTGGTGAAACAGGATTTTTGGTTGTAAGAATTACTGCTTCAAATTCTTTAATTTTAGAAATTTCGTCTGACCCAAGAAGATTAACTTCAAACTTCGTTATATTACCGTTAATTTCAACAAAAACTTTGCCACTTTTAACTAAAGGTAGCGTCGTCCTTCCTGCAACACCATAAACTTGACTTGCCCTTTTTAACTCTTCTGCAAAAAGAGTCCCCGTGCGCCCACCTGCGCCTACAACCAAAATATTTCTCATCAGATACATTATAGGTAAAATTAAGATAAATTAAAAAGCCCCTAAGGGGACTCAAAAGGAGGCTTAAGAAAAGATAGAATTTATATTGATCGTATGATTCTTTTTGCTTCAGGAATTTTTGATGGACTCATACTCAATTCATCAACACCCAAATTAACAAGTATTGGTATTGCTTCAGGATCGCCTGCAAGCTCGCCACAGACTCCTGTCCATTTTCCTTTCATATGAGATGCATCAACGGTAAATTTAATGAGCTTTAGTATTGGACTATCGAGAGGTCTATAGAGATATGAAAGATTTTCGTTAGTTCTATCTGAAGCATAAATATATTGAGTTAAATCATTTGTTCCAATGCTAAAGAAATCAACATAATCTACAAGCTCTTCCGCATTGAGTGCAGCAGAGGGAATTTCAACCATTATTCCTACTTTTATATTTTCATTAAATGGAATATTTTCTCTTCTAAGATCCTCTTTAACTTCATTAAGAACTTTGTTTGCCTCAATTATCTCGTCTTTAATTGCAATCATTGGATACATAATGAGAACATTACCGAACGCGCTTGCTCTAAGTATTGCCCTTAGTTGAGTCTTAAAGAGATCTTTTTCTTTGAGACATAATCTTATTGCTCTAACCCCCAAGAATGGATTTAGCTCTTTTTCGAGGTTTAAATATGGTATTTGCTTATCCCCACCAATATCGAGTGTTCGAATAATTACAGGATGCGGTTTAAAGCGCTCTGCAACAATTTTGTATGCTTCAAACTGCTCTTCCTCTGTAGGGGGAGTGTCTCTATCCAGGAATAAGAATTCAGTCCTGTAGAGCCCTACACCTTCTGCCCCCATCTCGAGAGCCTTATCAACATCCTTGAGAGAACCAATATTTGCAGCAACCTCAATCCTTTTGCCACCTTTTGTGTAGGCAAACTCTTTAGCCTTTTCCTTTAGCAATTTTTCCTCTTCCTCTTTTTCTTTCTTAAGATTCGTATACTGCTTTTTAGTTTCTTCCGTAGGATTTACAAATACATCTCCATTTGTTCCATCGATTATGAGTTCATCACCATCATGAATGCTTTCAAAAAGTTCTTCGACACCAACAACAGCAGGAATCCCCACCGCCTCAGCAAGAATTGCCGTGTGTGATGTTGGCCCTCCCCTTTCTGTTATAAAACCTAAAACATTTTTCCTATCAAGTGATGCAGTGTCAGAAGGAGTTAAATCCTCAGCAACAACAATTGACTGAGGTGGAAGATTCGATAAATCAACTTTAGGGACATTAAGTATATTACGGAGAAGGGAATCTAATATGTCGTATAGGTCTTGTGCTCTTTCCTTCATATATTCGCTTTGAAGATTCTGGAGCGCTTCTATGAATTCCTCAAAAGCAGATTTAACAGCATAAGGAAGGTTATATTGAGATTCAAGATATTTATTAATTTTCTCTTGAAGTGTTGGGTCTTCAAGAACTAAAAGATGCGCTTCAAATATTTCTGCTTCCTTCGGATTTGATTTTTTAAGGTTTTCATATGTTAATTGAATTTCTTCTTTTGTCTTTTCAAGGGCTTTTTCTAAAATCTTCTTTTTTTCTTCAATTGGAACACTATCTTTGCTGTTATTAACTTCAATTTTTCTTTTCAGGTATACTACTGCAAAACCCAATGAAATACCTTTAGAAACAGGAATTCCTTTTAAGTGCTTCATTCCGCATCTCCAAAATTATTATTTACCAATTCTTCTATTGTTTTTAAGGCCTCTTCCTCATCAACTCCATCAACGGTAACAGTAATTGTACTGCCTTTTTCAGCTCCAAGTGATAGAACTCCAAGAATACTTTTTGCAGAAACAACTTTCCCATCTTTTTCGATTTTTATGTCACTTTTAAACTTACTTGCAGTTTGTACCAAAACTGCGGCAGGTCTTGCATGTAACCCAACTTTGTTTTTGACAGTAAAGGTTTTCGTTAACATAGCATTACCTCGAAGAAACAATTTTTCATATATTAACAAAGTCTCCATTATTCTCTATTGATTTATAAATACTTTCTATTACTATTTGATCTTTGTATGCCTCTTCAAATGTAGGAGTTCCCAAAGGCACAAAACCATCAATTAAACTCTTAAAAAACCAAACAAGACCAGTATAATGCAAATCAACCATTTTCCCCATAGAAAGTTTAGAATCTGGATATATATTTTTAACCTCGTTAAAGAAAGGTTCTTCCTTAAGAATCTTTTCATCTAAATAAATTCTTTTTCCATTTTTGTCAAAAACTTCAGACTCGTTAGAATTTTCTGAATTTATCTTAATTGCACCTCCACTACAATAAATAACAAAATCCGCTCTGTCATTTCCAACAGCAACTCTTGAAACTTCAACTACTCCCTTAGCGCCATACTCCGTTTCAACCATTATATAGCCCCAATCATCTACATCTACATTTATCTCTTGAGAAGAATCTTCCAATTTTCTTCTTTTAACAGTTGTTCCTGCAAATGCACTTACTCTTACAATCTCCCCAATGAGGAATCTTACAAGATCAACAAGATGAATCCCCAAATCTACTATGGCACCACCGCCACTCTTATTCTTCTCTAACCTCCAAGAGATAGGTCTTAAAGGATTCAGGTATCCTGAATGAAGCATCTCAAAGTGAAAGGAATTAACCTCACCAATAATCCCACTCTTAATTATCGCACGCGCTTCAGAAACCGCTCTCATAAACCTATAGACAAGTGCAACCTGATTTTTCAAAGAAGTTCCTTGAGCTAAATCTACTAACTCCTTTGCTTGAATTGAATTAATAGTTAAAGGCTTTTCACAATAAACATTTTTCCCATGGTTTATGCTTTCTAAGGCTTCTTCAAAATGCAAATAGTTAGGAGTACAAATATCTACAACATCAATATCAGGATCTCTTAAGATATATTCAAGATCATCTACTACATTCTCAAAACCTATAAGTTTACCTAAAGACTCTTTTTGCTCCCTGTGAGTAGTGTAAAGAGTCTTTAAATTAACCGTAAAGGTAGAATTCCTATAAATTATAGGGAGACTTTTTATTGCAATTAGATGATTTTTTGCAATCGCACCAAGACCAATTAATGCATAGTTTATGTTTTTCATTTATTTGTAAAGTTCTTATTCTGTTTATATAAAGAATACAAAAAATATAGGGAGAGAAATTTCTCTCCCTATCCCTTAAGGTAATCCTATTTGCTCTGGTTTAATTTAATCGTTACATAGCTTGCAAGTCCTAATAATACTACAGCAAAAATGATAGTTCCAATATAAGCCCCCACAATGCCCATTCTTGAAATTAACCCACCGACAATACCTGACCAACAAAAGTCAGTATCTCCGAAAGTGGTATTTGCAAGCCCTAAGGTTCCCATATATGCTAATAGTAGCGCCGGCAATACAGTTATAAGTATACCATTTACAAAAGCGCCAAGAATTGCACCTCTTCTACCACCTGTTGCATTCCCATAAACGCCTGCGGTTCCACCATCAAAGAAATGAGGAATCATTCCAGGAATAATTAAGGCAAGACCAAAAGGACCCATAAGGAACATTCCAACTATCCCTCCAACTACGCTTGAAAGGAATCCCACGATTACTGCAGTGGGCGCAAAAGGAAACACTGTAGGGCAGTCTAATGCAGGTATGGCATTAGGAATTATTTTTAAAGCAATCCCTTGGAACGCCGGCACAATCTCACCAAGTATCATTCTTACGCCATAAATAATAATAGCAATAGAAGCACCAAATGTAAGTCCTTCCATTAGTGCATACATTATGTAATTTCCACCATTTGAATATTTAGAAAGAACAGTTGGTCCAGCCAAAATAGCCAAAGCAACATAAATAATAATCATAACGATGCTTGTCGTAACAATGGGTTCCTTTAGAAAGTTCCATTTCTCTGAAAGTTCTATTTCTTCTGTGGATTTACTTCCTTTACCTAACCATTTTCCAACAAGAGCAGACATAATATATCCCAAAGTATTCAGGTGGCCTAGCGCAAAACCTGCGTCATTTGTAACTCTCTTTGTAAAAGGATGAACAAGTGCAGGCATAGCTGTCGCCACTGTACCCAACATTATTGCCCCAATAATTATTTGGTTAGCACCTTTTATTCCGGCTGTTCCTATAACCACGGCTAACACTGTCGCAAGATAAAGCAGATGGTGACCGGTAAGAAACACATATTTTGCTGGTGTAATCCAGGCAAATACCAGGTTAAATAAAAATCCCAAAGCCATAATAGCTGCTACCTGTTTTCCGAAAGACTGCAATGCAAGAGCAACTATCGCCTCATTCGTTGGAACTACACCATGTAAGTGGAAAACCTGCTGAATAAGATCACCTAAAGGAGACAAAGTTCCTATAACAAGCGTAGCACCTGCAATCAAAATAAGAAATCCAATAATGGTTTTTAGTGTTCCTGTTAGGACTTCACTAAAGGATTTTTTCAAAGCAATCAAACCAATAAGAGCCATCAAACCAACAAGCAATGCTGGCTTACTTAAAATCTCATCTACAATAAATTTTATAACTGACATACAACACCTCCTTATTTAAAATTTTTGCGTACTTTTCGAATGGATCAGCCCCTTTATCACCTCCTTTCTAAATTTCTAATTTTCCTTAAGAATATCTTGCAGTTTTTCTTTCATCTCATTAACATCAGTATAGTTCTTGATTGTTATAACTTTTATTCCTTTTTGTGTAAATGACTTTGCAAATTCAAACGATGTAATAACGAGATCAACATCCATAGAAGTAGCAGAAGCAACATCAGATACTTCTACAGAAGCATTAACTCCCATCTCTTTGATTGCTTTTTCTAAAGTCATTTTTAAAACTAGTCCAGAGCCTAAACCCATCCCACAAACTGCAAGTATCTTTAGCTTTTTTTTAGCTTTATCTTCCATAATTCCTCCTAATTATTAGTTAATAAATTTAGAACGTCCTCCAAAGTCCCTCGTGCTAAAATATCCCAATTCTTTTCGTTCATAAGTATCTCACTCAATTCAGCCATTGTGCCAATGTGACTCCTGTCATCGGGTGTTGCAAGAGTGATTATTAAATTTACTGGGTCATTGTCAGGATGCCCAAAGTAAACAGGCTTAGATAATCTTAAAAAACTAATGGCAAGTCTATTCACACAATTTCCCTCGTTTCTTGCATGTGATAGTGCAAAATGAGGTGCTATAACAAAATAAGGACCATTTTTATGAAAGGAATCTATTATAAGTTTACAGTACTCTCTAGTTACAGCACCATTTTTTACCAACATTTCACAACCTAAATTAAGAGCCTCCTCTGCATCGCTTACCTCTACATCTAACAATATACAGTCCTTGGAAATCACTTTAGATAATAAATTACTCTTTTTATTATTTTTAAATGTTTCACTCATTTGCATAATCTCCTTTCTTATAAATCTAAGGTATTTATTAATTATTGTCAACAAAACTTTTATAGCAATGTGGTCAATAATTATGATAAATTATTAACTTATCTTAACAATACTTAGTCTGAAGTTAACAATCTCAGGATTTTATCTAATTGGTTTGACTCTAAAATCTCTTTGGCTATGTCTGGTTTATTGAGTTTTTCTATTACCTTGTACAACATTTTGCCATCTTCTTCTTTGTTTGATATGGCAGGTAATACCACAATAGAGACTGGAACAGATTTATTTTTGTCACTTGTAAGATTAAAAAGAAGAGGCTTTTTTAACAACACTATAACAATTACACTCTTAAGCGTATACTCACTTTCTGCATGCGGAATGGCAAAAGGGATAGGGCTTTCAATGCCTGTTGGAAATTTCTTTTCTCTTTCTAAAACAGCTTCAACGAAGCCATTTTTTACATAGCCTTTATCTATAAGTTCCTTGCCGATTGTTTTTACCAGTTCTTCCTTATTTTTAAAAGAGTCTTTTATATATACAACAAACTTGTCATTCAAATTGTCACGGGAATCTGATATTTTTGATTTTGTAATTTCTTTTATCCTTTCCCTTATTATTTTTACATCTTCCCTCATAAGTAAAGGAGATACTACAATCGTAGGAATATTTGATAAATTAAAATTAATGTGAGTTGTAGATATTATAAGATCAACATCGGAAGGAATTTTGTTATCTAGGGTTTCCTTAAAGGAAAAAGTTTCTACAATATCAAGATTAGGGAATTCCTGAATTAGTCTATAGTAAAGTATCTTTGAAGTTGCTATACCCATTGGACAAATGACAATGGTTTTTATCTTACGAGGCAACTTTGCAGATTCAAGCAATGCCATTATATAAGTTGCAATGTATCCTATTTCCTCTTCAGGAATTGCAACCCGAAAACTTCGAAAAAGATTTTCGCTAACCTTTTTTGCAATACCAAAGGCAAAAGTATATTCCCTTTTTATTGTTCTAAGAAGAGGATTTTCAATGTTAACCCCTAATTTGATTTTTTCCACAGCTCCCTTTAGATGCATTGCAAACATCTTCATCAGTTCAGGATCTCTTTCTATGACGAAGCCAAGAGAACTTTCTGCAAAATCAATTATTTCTCCAACCTTTTTTAGGTATATCTCTGGTATTGATTCAGAAGGAATATTTTCAAAAGATTCTGCTCTGATTGAAAGAAATTTTTTAGTTAAGAAAATGATTTCTGAGTTATCTAATTCAATTTTTAAATTATTTTCAAGGATTTTTAAATTCCGACTAATTGCGCCATATTCTTTCGTATTTTCAATTGTTTTTGATGTTTCATCCTCACAAACAATGCGAAAACCCCTTAAAATACGCTCTAAAGTTATGTAAATATCGAGTGCAAAGCTAAACATATCTTGAGGGTTAATAACTACTTTTAGATCACTAAGTACACCCTCAACGAACTTTTTAATCGTAGGAAAATACGATGTTTTTAAAATTCTAACACCAAAGATATTCTGTCCGAAAGCCTGGGAATCATTATGGCTTGAGAATTTTATCGCAATGTTATCAAAATTATAAGAAAGGATATTTTTGATAGATGATTTTATAGCACTTCGTATATCATACTCTTCTCCTTTTATTATATAACCTCTTCCTGGTTCACCAATGAGAATGATATTAAAATCTTTAAGCCATTCTCTTATTTTTTTAATGTATGCATTGATAGTAGGTCTTGATTTGTCCAAAATATCGGAGAGTTCTTCAATTGTGGGAGTTCTCTTGCTTGCAAGAAGTAGATAAGAAGCAAGCCAGATTTTATTTTCGGTATTATTAAAGACATCTTCTGTGATTCTTAATTCTTCCTTTAGAATCTTTTTCTTTTCATTGCTTCCCTCAATCTTTATGCCAACATTAGGCCGAGCAACAATGCTGAGCTCATAGTTCTTTAAAAAATCAGAAATTGATTGCATATCTTTTCTTAAAGTATTAATGTTAATACATGTATCCTCTGACACTTTCTTCAAAGAAACTGGATAATCATATTCAAGAAGATATAGGAGCGCCTTTAAAATCCTTCCTTTGATTTTTACCATCTCTTACTTTGAGATCTCTCTTATCTCTCTTAGTACGCTTGGTGCAATCTCGCGGTAATCCTTTTTTAAAAGATTCTCAAAAGTTCTTAAATCGCCTCTAGCCTGTTCAAAAAGATTTGCCAAATCAGGATAGTTATCAATAAGATACTCATATACTCTTGGATTTTTTATTTCATAGGAATATAAAACAGACTTGTCAATAAGCTCATTAATACTTTTTAAAACAACAATTGATGGCAAATGCAATTTATCTATAATCCTTCTTACGCTTGTTGGTTTAAATTCAAGTACCGAAAGAAATTTTAAATCTTCTTTATTAAGAGATATATTTTCACTCCCATCAGTAAAATTAACAAATTCGTTTAGAAGATATGCTAATTTAGGAAATTCCTTCTCAACATCCTTTACAATTTCAATTGCCTTTTCAGTTTCTTTTTCAAAATCTGATTTAAAATAAACTTGTTCATGCTTTACAAAATCAAACGTTTCCGAAGTTATTGCGATTTCTTCAAGTGCATCCATATCGTGGTAGTCGTTATACTCGGCATAAACAATGCGCCCTTCCTTTAAAAGGATATGATTTTCTTCTTTGCTTCCAATGTACAAAAATCCCGAATACTTATTTTCATATATGAGTTCCAAAATCTGGGAAAGACGCATATCTTTCCATAAGGTTCCTTTAAGCATATTTTATTATATTAAAATTCTTCAATGCTACAAATTTATCTAAGATACTTTCTTGCAAAAATTTCCAAAAAATATAAAATATTAAGTGATGGAACATATAAAATTTTATTTTGGTATTTTTGGATATTTATTTGTTGGGGTTGTTTTATTCTTGATTCTTTTGGGAAAATCGTCCAAAAAAGTTCCCATAAGAAGAAAATATTCTGTTGATAAATTTATCGCTATAATTCCTGCTCATAATGAAGAAAATGTTATTGCAAACTCAATTCTTTCTGTTAAGAAAGCAGGCTTTGATAAAGTAGTTGTAATCCTTGACAAATGCACCGATGATACACCTATAATTGCAAAGGGCCTGGGAGCTGAAGCCATGTTTGTAAATTTTAGATCAAAAGGGCGTTCTCTTGCATATGCAATCCCTCAAATCGTTCAAAAATATGGAGAAGATGCATTCTATATGATTTTTGATGCAGATAACGTAGTTGAAGAAAAATACATAGAACACATAAAACCATACGTTGAGTCTTATCCTGTGATTCAAACAAACCTCTACAACCTCAATGTAGAAGGAATTATCCCACGCATGTATATATTTATGGATGCAATATATCTTAGGATACAAAAGGCGCTTACCCTTCTTGGGCTTTCTTCTATCATTTCAGGCTACGGTTGGGGAGCATACGGATGGGTTTTTAACAAGCACAAATTTAACTGCAATTCTGTTCTTGAAGATTTCGAATATACGGTAAAACTTCCGTTAAAGGTAACATTCGTAGAAGATGCAACAGTCTTTGACGAAAAACCTGTTAATTTTATCGCTTCTTTTAGGCAGAGACTACGCTGGTATAGAGGATATTTCTATACAGTATTTAAAGTAAACGGAATTGCAAAAAATCTTTACACTATTCCATTGATTGTTTTTTCAGGAACAGGGATTTTGAGTTTTCTTCTCTCACTACCAAATCCACTTTATATTTCAATACCTGTAGTCGTGTTTGTTCTACATACACTTTTTTTCTTGCTTCCTCTAAATGAGAGGGAGTTAAAAGATGTAAAATGGTACGATATATTCCTCATATTCTTCTTTAATATGACAAATCTTGCTGCAATACTTACCGCAATGTTTACCTATAACAAGACCGAATGGATAAGAACGCCACATGTATTCAAAGTAAATATTTAGGCTCCATAAGGAGCCTTTTATTTTAAAATAATCTTCAAAATTTAGACTTGTATTTTAGAATTTATATCCAAATTTCCTTAAAAGTTCTTTTCTTTCTTTTACATGCTCTTCGCTTTCAAACCCTTTTGGTTTTACACCATCAACAACTCCTAAAACTGCCCTTCCAAGATCTGTTTCTGCAACAATAACTTGCATAGGATTTGCTGAGGCTGCGTATATATTGCAAACCTCCTGGACATTCTTTATCGCATTAAGCACATTTATCGGAAATGCACCTTTTATAAAAATAATGAAGAAGTGCCCTGCCCCAACCTCATAGGCATTTTTCTTTGCAAGCTCAACAAGTTCGGGATCATTCCCTGCAAATCGTACAAGTGCCACACCTGAAGCCTCATTAAAGGCTAATCCAAATTTCACACCTGGGACACTTCCCACAATTGCTTCACTCAAATCCTCAACTGTTTTAATGAAGTGTGACTGACCAAGAATGCAATTCATATCCTCTGGCTTTTCTATTGGTATAACTTTAATTTCAACTCCCATAATTATTACCTCCTTTCATCTTTTTACATTATAATTTAAAAAATTAATTTGTAAAAGGAGGAAATCTTGGAAGAAAAAACGCTTAAAATTAGCAAAAAGGCATTTATAAACACGCTTATAATTCTTTTTGTCCTTATGGTTGTTGCTCTTATTATTACTTATTTAATTCCATCAGGCTCATACAAAAGGGTTATAACAAATGGCATTGAAACAATTAACCCGAATTCGTTTACATTTGTTCCCAAAATTTATTTACCCATATATAAACTCTTCACAGCACCCATAGAAGTGCTTTTCTCAAAGGACGCACCTCTTGTGGTAACTATAATAATTTTCATCTTATTTGTTTCGGGAAGTTTTTCAGTATTATCCAAGGCAAATATCGTTAAGGCAATAATTCTCTCAATTACAAAAAGATTTGAGAGAAGGAAGTATCTCCTTATTGCAATTGTAATTTTCATCTTTATGTCACTTGGGGCAATACTTGGACTATTTGAAGAGATGATACCATTGGTACCACTTGTTGTTTCACTTGCAATTTCTATGGGTTTTGATGACCTTACGGGCCTTGGAATGAGTTTACTTGCAGTTGGCTTTGGTTTTAGTGCTGCAATTTCAAATCCATTTAGCATAGGTGTTGCACAAAGACTTGCAGGTCTTCCACTATTTTCGGGCGCATATCTAAGAATTGTATTTTTTATTTTAACTTATTTTATAACAACACTTTTTGTAATAAGTCATGCAAAATCAATTGAGAATAAGGATACAAGAGTCAATCTAATAGAAGAATACGCTTCGAATCCAAAAGAGTTACGTGCAATCCGTTTCTTTGCGTTGTCACTTGTGCTTATGCTTGCTGTGGTTATAATTACACCATTTAATGGAACGTTATCGCAAATATCTCTTCCTCTAATAACCCTCATATTCTTGATTGCGGGTTTTGGCTCAGGAATATTTGCGGGACTCACCATAAAGGATACATTCAAAACATTTTTTGAAGGAATTTTAAATGTTGCACCATCAATCATATTAATCCTTATGGCTGTAAGCGTTAAACATATCATCGAACAGGGAAACGTTATTGATACAATACTCTATTTTGCACAGACATACATTTTAAAAACTAATCAATATGTTGCAGGTATCGTTATGTATATCACAACCCTTATTCTAAACTTTTTCATCGGATCGGCATCTGCTAAGGCATTTCTTGTAATACCTATACTTGCACCTCTTTCAGACCTTGTAGGACTTACAAGACAGGTTGCAGTAACCGCTTTTTGCTTTGGCGACGGTTTTTCAAACCTTCTTTATCCTACAAATGCAGTGTTAATTATTGGTCTTAGCCTCGTGGATATGCCATATCCTAAGTGGATAAGATGGACAATAAAAATACAGGCAATAATTTTTTTAGTTTCAATGCTATTCCTCATGTTTGCAATTAAAATACATTACGGTCCATTTTAAAAATTTGGAGGAATAAATGAAGGAAAAAATCATTTTTGATTATGAAAGTGCTAAAAAACGATTTAGAGCTCATTTTGAAGAATTTAAAAGAAAATTTTCAGACGTAGCAATTGAATCAATTCCTATTGATGAAAATGACAATCTATTTATTGATATAATAAGAATATTCAAAGACAAACCCAAAACTCTAATTTTTACTATTGGAGAACATGGTGTTGAGGGAATCTTTGGCTCATTTATAATGGAAGTATTTATTCAAGAAATTTTGCCTATGCTCAATTTGGAGGACACATCAATTATACTTGTTCACCCAATAAATCCATTTGGAATGAAGTACCTTGAAAGAACGAATAAAAATAATGTAGATCTCAATAGGAATTTCCTTAATTCATGGGATAATATTTTCAAGAACACAGCATATTTAAGTTTGCGGGACGTTTTTGAAAAAAGTGGAAGCGTTGAAAATTTGGTAGTAGAAAGAATCAAGTATTACAAAGATGTCTTAAAGATTCTCATACAGGGTAAGACAAAACTTGTAAAAAATACACTCCTCATAGGACAATACGAAAGTCCCAATGGACTTTACTATGGAGGGAAAGACTATGAAAAAGAGACACTACTGATGATAAAACTTTTTGAAAATGCGTTTAAGATATCAAAACAGGTTGTTCATATCGACATTCATACAGGTTATGGACCCAAAGATACGATGTCTGTTGTTAATTCACATCTATTTGTTGAAGATTCAAAAACATTTGAGAAAGAAATCAACTATTCCCCCGTTGTAAAAAGCGAAAATAGTGAATTTTATTCAATGAGCGGAGACATGATAGATTATCTTTACACTTTAAGAAATGAAAAATTCAGAGATACAAAACTTTATTCTGCCAGTTTTGAATTTGGCATCCTCGGAGATTCCATATTAAACGAAATAGAAGCACTTTTTAGAGCAATAATCAATAACAGATTGAGATTTTATGGAAGCAAAAATGATAAGATTAAACAATATGTAAAAAAATTGTATTTAGAGGCATTTTGTCCCACAAGTGAAGAGTCAGTTAAAAAAATGTATTCTCAATTTAAAAGGGCAATTTTGGGCATACTAAAGAAAGAAGGACTTATTTCAAACAAAAATCTTTGATTTAAAGAATTATTCAGCTTGACAAATAAAATTTTAGGTATATAATATAACAAGAAAAACCAAAAAATTACTGTAAATTGGCATTGAAAGAGGCATTAATATGATAAGTGCAAAAATTACAAGAAGGCAATTGCAATTTCTTGAGGCAGTTGTAAAACTATACAAAGAGACTGGTCTTCCTGTTTCTTACAAGGATATAGCTTCAAAATTGGGTGTAAGTAGATGGACTTCATATGATATTTTACAAGAACTCTATAAGAAGGGCTTTCTTTCCATAAAGTATAGACCCGTAGGTGGACCTGGAAGATCTGAAATTCTCTATGAACCAACAAGTGGTGCAATAGAAAGAGTTGATAGTGCAAACCTCTTTTTCCCTATCTCTACAATGGGAAAATGGTTTATTGAAACGCAGAAAAAAATTGAAAAATTAAGTGTAGATTCAGCAATAAATTTTGTTTACGAACATACAATAAGTGAGCAAAACTCACTTATTGTATTACTTTATACACTTGCCTTAACAGTAATTCTTACAAAAGTTTTTAACGTAGAACTTAAAGAAATGGTGAATGTAAAGGCAATTCTCAATTCAAATACCTATGCACCTGCTGCGCTTATGTTCCTTGTTGAATCAATCTATGGACTTTTTGAAAAAAATATAGATTCCGAGAAAATAAAGCTTGATCAAGGCGAGTTTAAAAAGTTAGAAGAAATCGTAAAAAAATTCAGGGATAGCACATCTCAAGTCTCACCTTCCTTTCAGGATAGAATTTTAAAGCTTGTAAGTGCTTTATTATAAAGGAGGTGAAAAATATGTCTGTTGGGCAAGCGCTCAAAAGAGTTGCCCTTACTAAGACGGTTGAATGGGCTATTGGTTATCTTGAAAAGGACCCCGAAAGAAATGTCAAAAAAGTCGTTGAGATTCTTTACAATGCATCAAATACATTTAACCTCCCACCAGTTTTCAAGGATCAACTAAAAGGAGTTAAAACCCTAGTTGATAATAATAGACCTGGTGCACAGCTTTTGATTAACCTGTTAAAGGATACAAATCCTGAAGTTGCAAAAAAGCTTGCAGTTAACTTTATTGTAAATGCTGCTTGGTGGGGTGTACCAATCCAAAGAGAAACAACAAAGAAAGAGGGTTTCAAT
>NZ_JBLOBF010000010.1:0-46365 GCF_047785965.1 Caldisericum insulae | reverse complement strand
TATATAGATTACATTATTAAGATGTATAGGCTTATAACATATGTGAAAAGAGTCTTAAGAAATTTAATCTCAAAAAAAAGTCCTTTCAAATAGTTAAAATTAACTTAACCTATAATAAACTTGAAATGTAAATAATAATAGGAAGATATACTAAGGAAGGAAGCATATTGAGAATTTTGATTTTCTCAATGTTTAAGAGCTCAATGCCAATTGCTAAGATAAGCACTCCTCCAAGCCCTGTAAAATTGTTTATATAAACATCTTGCATTAAGAACAATAACTTTGAGCCTAAAAGCGTTAAACTACCCTGGATTAAAAAAACTGAGATTGCGCTGAACATTACACCAATACCAAGTCCTGATGCAAGTGTAAGAGATGTTATTCCATCCATTATTGATTTTGTAATAAGAAGTGTTGCATCACCTGTTAGTCCCTCTTGAATTGAGCCAACAACAGTCATTGCTCCAACGCAGAAAACAAGAGTTGCTGTTATAAATCCCTCGACAAAATGAGGAGAATTTGGTGATATTTTGGATTTAATCTTCTCCATTAAGCCTTCCAATCTTTCATCGATACGAAGTAACTCACCAGTTATGCTTCCCAGGATAAGTGAAAGGAAAATTTCAATGAATTTTGTTGATTTTATAATCATTGTGATACCAATAAGCATTGTAAAAAGTCCGATTGATTGTATAACTATTTTCTTGACTCTTTCTGGGAATCTTTCACCAATTATAAGTCCAAGAGTACTTCCCACAAGCACAGTAATAACATTGATAATTGTTCCTTTCATACAATTTCTCCTTTCGGAAGCAGTTTAAGGAATTATAAGAAAAATGTATTTTTAGTCAAGACCCGGAAAGTAAATGATAAATTACACTTACGTCTGAGTAAGTTTCCTTCTGTGAAAGAGGAAGCCGCTCTCTTAAGGTGTGAGAGGGTGTTGCTACTTGAAATAGTGTAAGGGGAGTTCCGTTTAGCTCCCCTTAATTTTTTTGGATTAATCTAAAATTATAATATAAGAGAACCCAATCTATATATTAATAAAGCAAATGAATATCCAACAATTAAACTATAAATTGTGGAGAAAATCGCCCATTTAACAGAACCTGTTTCTCTGTAAATGGCCCCAATTGATGCTATACATGGTATGTAAAGTAAACTCATCACCATAAACGCATAAGCAGATAATGGCGTAAAAAGACTTTGTAATGCTTGAGGAATATTTTCTTCACCTCCGAAGAGTGTTCCAAATGTACCTACTACTAGTTCCTTTGCAATGACTCCGAAAATTAGAGCAATAGCTGCCTCAGGGAAACCAAAGCCTGCCCACTTAAATATTGGAGCAAAGAATGAACCAATCCTCCATAAGTATGTCCCTTTAAGACTTTCTCCATGATTAAGCGGCATGGTGGAAAGTAACCATACAATTACAACGCCTGCAAAGATAATTGTTCCTGCCTTTTTGAGGAACTCCCTACTTCTTTCAGAGGCATGAATTAAAATACCTTTAAGTGAGGGTATACGATATGGGGGAAGTTCCATTACAAGTGGTGAAATGGGTCCTTTTAGTGACGGTATTGTTGATCTAAAAAGTTTTGCTGAAAGAATTGCTACAATAATTCCAAGGGCATATAATGAGAAGACAATGAGTCCCTGTTTTTCTTTAAAAAATATGCTTGTAAACATTATATAAATTGGTAATCTTGCGCTACAGGAGATGAATGGGTTAATTAGTATAGTAAGTAATCTATCTCTTTCCTCAGGAATAGTTCTTGTAGACATTATGGCAGGAATATTGCACCCAAACCCGAGAATAAGAGAAATAAAGGATCTCCCAGGAAGTCCTATTGCATACATCAATTTATCAACTACAAAGGCTGCTCTCGCCATATAACCTACATCTTCAAGAAAGGATAAGAACATAAAGAGAATGAAAATATTCGGAAGAAAAACAAGAACAGAGCCCACTCCACTTATAACTCCATCTGTTAGAAATGATGAGATAAGTTCAGGAAGAGGAAGTCTTGAAACAAGTTGTGAAATTAGTCCAAAAAACTGATCAATATAATCGGCGAACAATCCTCCTATCTTAAATGTTAATTCAAAAGTGATATACATAAAAAGAGCAAATATTGGGATCCCAAGGTATTTGTTTGTCACAAATCTATCGATTTTATCTGACAAAGTAATTCTTTCTTCAATAGAGCGGAGTTTCCTTGTAGTTTGTTTAATAACACTTTCTATGAAACCGTAACGATTTTCTACTATTTTTTCTTCGATATCAATGCCAAATTTATTTTCAAATTGAGATGATGCATGCAAAGCTAAGTTCACTGCTTCTTCAAAGCCTTCACTTTTTACTTCTTCAATTATTTGAAGATCACCTTGTAAAAGACTTAGCGCAATAAAGCGCTTATTATATGGTGTTTGATAGTTCCCAAGTCTATTTTCAATTTCCGAAACCCATTTCTCAATGTCTTCTCCGTAATCTATCCTAAGAGTCTGCTGTTTTGTTGAACTTGCTTTTATTATTGCCTTTTTAAGTTCATCAATACCTTCTCCCTTCAAGGCTATAGTTAAAACAACTGGTACATTAAGAATTTCCTCAAGATGTTTCTTGTTAATTTCTATTTTTCCCTCTATCATATCTATCATATTAAGGACAAGTACGGTATTTGCTCCAAGTTCTCTTATAAGAACAAACAGGTAGAGGCTTCTTAGGATATTAGTTGCATCTGCTATTACAACTACTACATCAGGCTTTTCTTTTACAATGAAATCCCTCGCTATTCGTTCATCAATTGAAAAGGAAGTCAAGCTATAAGTCCCAGGAAGATCCGTTAGGATGATTTCATGATTTTCAAAATGAAATTTGCCCTCCTTTTTTTCAACAGTAACACCTGGCCAATTTCCTACCCGAGCATGTCCCCCTGTGAGTGCATTAAAAATAGTTGATTTGCCTGAGTTAGGGTTCCCAACTAATGCAACCCTAATTGTTCTTTCTTTTGTTGTTAAAGTCTCATTCATGAAAGCCTCCTCTCATACAATCTTTCTTACAATTATTTTTGAAGCAATGCCTCTTCCTAAGGCGAGTCTCATATTACCAATGCCAATGACTATGGGGCCACCTGAATTTGAAACTATCAATACTTTTACACCAGGAATGACACCTATTTCTTTTAATCTCAGAGAAATACTTGACCCACCCAAAATTTTTTCAATAACAAATTCTTCGTTAGGTCTTCCAAAAATTAAAGGCATCATATCCTCTCAACAAATATTTTTTCTGCCTCGTTTTTTCTAAGTGAGAGATGATACCCTAAAACTAAGATATCAATAGGATCTCCTAGTGGTGCAACTTTTTCGACTTTTACAATGGTGTGAGGAACCACACCCATAGAAAGTAACTTGCTTTTTAGTTTTTGAGCTTGTTCATCAATTGAAACTACTTTTCCGCTTTCATTAACCTTTAAATCTGCCAATGTTAATGGCATTTTAGCCTCCTTTCTTTTGATATTTGATGAGTTTAATTTGGTGAATTTTTTAATTGCCTCAAATGTCTCTTGAGAAATATCATGTTCTAATTTGTGTGCATCTCTTATTGCAACTTCTAAATCCACTCCAAGCACATCCACAAGAAATTGGAGTAAAATTTTCTTTTTCTCATAAATTTTTTTAGCTTGTTCTAAGCCATAGTCTGTAAGCTTTATGTATCCGCGTGTTTCATGTATTAAAAAGTTTTTTTTCTCAAGTATCTTTACAGCTTCCAAAGCAGAAGGAAGAGAAACTAACCTTTTCCTTGCTAAGTCAACTAATCTTACAGCAAAGCTCTTTTCTGATAGTTCTAAAAGGTCAATAAGATAATCTTCAAGGCTTTCACTTAATGAAAAGTCCATCAATCCTCCTTACCTCATTATTTTTTCTTTTGCATAAACTTTGTAATGGGCACCTTTTACAAATATTGCTCCGAAATGTTGACAAATTAATAAAGCTAATTCCTCTTTTTTGTGATAAAAATTCGATACTTCTTATGATATCTATTTTTGATAAGCCTGTTATAGTTTGTAGCTCTCTTAAGTTGAAAATCCTTTTCTTATAAACAAGGTATAGAATAAAATCTTGCATTAAAACCTCCTAATTAGGATAACCTAATTTTATTAGGCTAACCTTATTATATAGAAAAAAATTTTTTGAGTCAATACTTATTTAAGTCGTTAATCAAATTATTTTAAGCTGAAAAGATTTTTAAAACTATTCTTTAATGTCCTTAATGAAAAGATTACAAAGGAAAACATTGATTTCCATTACAGCTCGATATCTGAAAAATGGCGCTTCAGTGCTTTGTATATCAAGCATATACCCCGAGAAGAGTGTTCCAAACGAAAAAGAAGAAAGTCTTATTACTCGGTGCAAACCAAGTTCTATTCCTACTACATCAGATTCAACAAAATCTGTTATTGGTGATTGCTTATCGGAAGCGCCATAACTCTTAATGCAGCTATGCCATTTTTGTTTTGCTTAATTTATAAACAACCACGAAAAAGGGAATAAGAAAAGGAGTTGCTAAACCCTGACTTAAACCATTTAGAATACCTGTTAAAGTAAATTTTCCTATTGTGAGTGCGCTTTTAAGGGCAAACTTATTTCTATTATTCTGAATTGTATTTTTTAACTTATCTTTCACATAAAATAGAATCAGTGGCGGATATTCCACCAAGCATTGCTTCAAGAAAGATTATGAATAAATTATTTGACATATAAATGAGAAGTGTGCTTATAGGAAGGAGAAATACTTCAAAAAGCAAGGTAAGTTTTTGCTATAAGCATCTTTAAGAAAACTGAAAAACAAACCTGAGAAGGCTGTAGTAACTGTTGTTGCAGCAATACCTCTAAAAACTCTAAATAGGGTTAGCATATACAATTTTAATATGTTTTATGAATTCATCAAATTTTTTAATTATGCTGAACAATATAAAATTTTGTATATCGTTTGTAATCTTTTTTTAAGAGCTTCCTATGAACCTTTTAGTTTGGAAATCAAGATTTTCTCTATTTAAGTTAACTCTTGATTATTAATAAAACTCTATTCAACACACTTTTAGCATTTGTTAAGTTCCGAGACTTTTTATCCACAGGTTATTAACACTTTTAGGGGCGTTGTGAAAAATTCTGTGGAAATAAAGAAACCTCATTAAATGTAAGTCTTAATGCTATATCGCCCAGGTAATAATTTATGACATCAATTTTTAACTTATCCACATTTTTCTGTGGAAAACTGTGGAAAACTGTGGATAAGTCATTAACAGTCTTATCAATAAAATTAAGATTTTACCTTAATAATTTGACCACAAAATCTCTACTCTTTTCATAACTATGCTGGTGTAGGTATGTTGTTTCTCTTCCTCTTATCATCTTTGTTTTAACAAAACTATTTGTTTCAATTTCAATTCTTCCAAGATACTTCCTCTCTTGCCTTGGCTCTTTATCCCAATGGTTTATTGCCTCATAAATGTAATGTGGTTTCCTACTTTTTGCCTCACAGTATAGCTAATAACCATAAAACAAAAAAGTCAAAAGAACAATGATAGATTTTTAAAAAGATTTACATAAGTTTACTCAATACATGGTTAAGAAGAAAAAAGGAATTTGGGTTTTTTTACTCTTTTGGAACCTTCTTAAAAGAGTAAAAGTTAGAAAAGACTAAATCTACACTCCTTTTCAGTGGATTCTGATATGAGCGAGAGATTCTCTCACTGTATCAGAATGGTTTATGGATATTCGACCTCTAAAGACAGCATCAATTAGATATCCATTCCAATAGACCTGTAGCGGCTGAAAGCCTTTTAATCTTTTGTACGTCGGTGAACACCTTGTCGTATCTTTGTATCATTATTATCCATCACCATAGTGCGTTGCCTTTGATAATGATATCAAGCTTCTCTTTCCGTATGTTCTTCTGTTTGGGTTTTTTATTTTTGTTTTACTTCTTTGTATTCGTTTCTCTTCTTACGAATATCATATCGTCACCTCATTGCGATAGTGCTTTATCACCCAATAAGTGAAAGCACTATCTTTTTTGTATATGTTCAGATTATACATTAAATCTATTTTACTCAAGAAAAAATATGATTAAAGTTTGGAGAATTGGTAAGATTAGAATTAAATTACATCCTTGATCCAATTACGCTTCCTGAAGAGTATTTCTTTAAGCCTTTATTAAAAAGCACTAATCCTGAAATTGCAAATGAAAAAAGTGCTATTAGTAAGATAAAGACATATTTAAAAGAAAATTCCTTTACGATGGAAGCGGGAACATAGCCGATAAAAGCAGCAGGAAGTAGTGTATAAAGGATCACCTTTATTCCTTCCGGAAAAATTGGCAAAGGATACATTGAGAGATTATTAAGAGAATATACTATTTCCGAAAAAACCCATCCTCCAGTCTCAATGTAGAAGGAGAGTGAAGAAATCAAAATAGAGAAACTCGTAAGAATTGATGATGAAAGAACTACCATGATGAGAAACAACAAAAAACCTTTAAATGACGTTCCTACAAGAAAGATGTATAAAATAAAACCGAATATAACATCTGCGCAAGCAAAGAACGAGGTTTTGCTTACGAGTAAGTGCAAAAGTGGTGATTTTGGTAAGGTTAAATAAAAGTCGAGTTCATTTTGTATTATCATTGAGGAGAGTCTCATTGCATTTCCAAAAAATCCAGTTGAGAGGCCGAAGCTTGCTGTAACCAGAGCAAAAAGAGTAAAAACGTCCTTCATATTCCAACCTTTTATAACATCAATTCTTTTAAAAAGAGCCCACCAGAAAAAGAGGAGCGCCACATCATTCAGAAGCATTCCGAATGTTCCTACAAAAAAGGACGCTTTATACTCTATTAGGGAAAGGAAATTGATCTTTAGGTATTCAATGAAAACTACACAGTTCCAGTATAGTTTTTTCTTAACCTCCATTAATTGAGAGCCTCCTTGAGCCAATAAAGAATTCTAAGGATATAATGAGTAGTATCGCAAAAATTGAAATTAAGGTTCCCACTAAAGCCTGAAGAAAAAATTCTAATGTAAAATTAATACAAGAAATTGCAGGACTATAGAAAGAAAATCTGAGAGGAGTATATAGCGAAATTTTTTGAACGATTTTTGGCATTACATCAAGGGGAACGGCTTGCCCACCCAGTATATAAAGTAAATCAATATAAACAAAAAGGATCGGTTTTACATCTTCAACCCAAAAAGCAAGGAGGTTAATAGATATCGCAATAAGTGTGTCAAGTATAAGTCCGAGAAAGCCCAAGATACTGTAAGATAATAATCCCTCAACTGTGAATCCTACTTTCATAGTGAAACCAAATGTAATTAAAAGTGCCAGAGGGAAGCACGCGATGAAATTAAAGACAGATGAACCAAGCGAATCAAAAAGAAGAAATAGAGGATAGAAGAATGGTTTTGTGAGAAAATTTGCTATGTCTCCAGAGTGTATGAGAGCACTTGCCTTCCTTCTAAATTTTGACGCTGAAAATTCAAGCGGGAAAATTAATGTGTAATACCAGATCATCTTTGTAGAAGTAAAATTTTCTATTTTGATTTTGCCCGAAGAAAATACAGCCTTCCAGAGAAAGCAAAAGATAAGAAGAAAAACAAACAAATTTAATAGCGATATCAGAATATCACCCTTATAAGCTAATGAAGACAAAAAAGAAACTTTCATTACTTCAAGATATTTCTTTACTTTGAAAAAATTATGTTTCCAATTTCCCTTTTTCTTCATAGATTATCTTAATTATCTCTTCCAGTGGAGGATCTTCGATAGTTATGTCAAGGATTTGCCCTTTTTTGATGATCTCTCCTACTGCTTCATCTTGAGAAATTTCTTCGAGGTTTATCTCAAGCCTTGCGCCATAATCCTTTGTTTCAAGCACATTAATACCTTTTATATCAAAGTCTCTTTTTGCTTCTTTGAACTTTAAATTTACAATTTTCTTTCTCACATATCTCTTTAGCATATTTATGTCACCCTCATAAACTATGATGCCATTATTAATGATCACAACCCTTCTTGAAAGAGATTCTATATCAATAGTATCATGAGAGCTGAGAAATACTGTAACATGATCTTTCTCACTTATTCTCCTTATAAAATCTCTCATTTTGCTTTTGGCTACGACATCAAGACCAATGGTCGGTTCATCAAGAAACAAAATTTTTGGACTGTGCAATAGAGCAAGTGCAATTTCACAACGCATCCTCTCACCAAGAGAAAGCTTTCTTACGGGTACATTGATATACTCTTTTATTTCAAAGATCTCAATAAGCTCATTTAATCTTGTTCGGTATGTTTTTCTTTCAAGTTCATAGATTTTAGAGAAAAGATTAAAAGAATCAATAGGTGGGAGATGATACCATAGTTGCGACCTCTGTCCAAAAACAACACCAATTTGATATGCTAATTTTGCTCTGTCTTTCCAGGGAGTGAGCCCAAGGACACTTACATTCCCGGATGTTGGATAAAGAATGCCTGTTAGGATTTTAATCATTGTTGATTTTCCTGCACCATTTGGGCCAATAAATGCTAAGCTTTCTCCGTCAAACACATCAAGAGATATTCCTTTTAGTGCTTCGATATGAATATATTCTGTTTTTAAAAGGGATTTAATTCCGTTTAGAAAACCCTCTTCCTTCTTTTTAGTAATGTAAGTTTTTTTAAGGTTTTGTGCCTCAATAACTTTTTCCATGATTTTTATATCTCCCAAAGACCAAGTAGTTCTCTTCATATTACAAGCTTGTGCCTTCCCGCGGGAAGGCACATAGCAAAGCAATTACTACTCCTCCTTCACAGCATTGAGTGGTGCTTCAGTACCTGCTTCAGTCTCATAACCTTCTATGAAGTCGATCGTCGGGCTTTCATAATTTTTCATTTTTGTTCACCTCCTTTCATTATTATATATTTTTTAAAAAATTAGATAAATTCCTTTCTAGCCTCTTTAGCTTTCTCTATAAACTCTTGTGTATAGCCAAGCGAATAAATTACTAAATCCTTTCCAAAACCAAGCTCGTCTTTCAACTCTCCCTCCTTCTTAAATCCTTCTTCTAATAAGAAATTTTTGAGTGTATCGTTAACCCTTTCCATATTTGTCTCATAAAATTTAATTTTTGAAACATCTCTCACTGCTAAGTACGGGAAGTAATCTTTTGAATATTTAAACAAATCTTTAAAAAAATTCTCAGGGCAAATTATTAATTTCAAAACTGCCCCAAGTTCTTTTGGATGACTGGGCAAGGCAATACTTATTAGTCCTTCGATACCTGAGTCCCTTCTTAATAGGAAGAATTCCTCTGAAAAATCAAAAAGTTTTTTTCTTAACTTTAATTTAGTATACTCATCTGTGGTAATTACTGGATTTTTATAGAGAACCAATTTCTTTCTGGCTTTTATGGGTTCTTCTGCAAAACCGATAAAGCTTTCAATATCTTTTAAATTGTCTTCTTGCCCAATACATAAATAATAACGACCAGTAAGAGGCTCTTCATATTTATAAAGAAAAGGGTTTTCATCTTCCCAATCTATGACTCCGAGGCGGGTAAAGGAACTCAAAGCCCTTAAAACATCAGCTTTGATCTTCTCCTTATATATTTCTGGATATTTGTTAGTAAAATGCGTTTCTATTTCTTCTATTGTCCTTGTTCCATCAGCAAGTTCTAAAATCTTTCTTGCAGTAGGGTTAATTATTACCTCTTTTGCTTCAGGATGTGTCTTTGAAATAATAGTAAGATAGCTCTCTTTCTCCTCTCTTTCATAAAGAAGACTCTCTTTTCTAAACACTGGTTTTGCTTTTTCATTAGGCCCTCCAAAGTTATTATCATCAATAATATCTATTGTGATATCTTCATCAAACCAAACAGTAGGAACTCCTTTATCATTCCTTCCCATGTCTTTAACAGATACAATTCTAGTTGCAAGTTCTTGTAATTTAGGAATCTCCCAAACTCTTACTAAACCTGCGCTCCAGTACTCACTAAATTTGTGCCTTCTAATGTTACCTACAGTAATCGGAAGGTACGGTGATACTTCTATGGAACCATCGGCCTTTACCTCCGCAAGGGTACTGCAATGCCTTAGGATGGTTGGAAGACGAATAAGGTGATCAACAGGATCTCCCCACTCAATAGTTGTATCGCTTGAAGTAGAATATTCTTTTTTCAAATAGTTGATTTTTCTTACTAACTCTCTGTATTGCAAAGGTGTTGGAACAATAAATTCAGCATTTTCCTTACCTCTCCCTAGTGGCATCAATGGTTGTACTCTGAGACGAGTTATTCTAAGTTCTTTACATAGAAAGAAAACATTTTCAATTTCGCCAATATTCCATCTTGTAGGACAAAATGCCACATCTATCTTTGGGAAACCTACTTCTTTCAGAATTCTTATTGCGTTTACAGCCTTTGTGAATGAACCCTTTACGCCTCTTAGCCTTTCATGTGAGATAGGATTATCTCCGTCTAAACTTATCTGTGCTGCTGTGACACCATGTACTAAAAGTTTTCTTGCTACTTCTTCTGTTATGAGACTTCCGTTGCTCACAAATGAAACCCTTGATCCCGAAGTGGAAAGTATTTGGGCGACTTTACACATAAGTTCAAATCTTAAAAGTGGCTCACCCCCACAAAAGCAGAGATTAAATAATTTCAAACTGACAAGGTCATTTGCAAACTCTAAAACCTCGTCATCAGTCAACTCTCTTTCGATTACAGGATTTTCTCCGCTTCTGTTATAACAGTGAAGACATCTAAAGTTGCATTTATTTGTAATGTCAAAAGACATTTGATATGGGCCTCTTAGAATCCTGGCGTGTTTCATTGGTACTGAGGATTCCTCTGGTATTCCTACTTCAGTAAGTCCCACATTGAACCTCCTTTTATGCTTTTCCTTTTTTATACTTCTATAAAATGATAGTCATTTTTTTTTAGTCAAGAGGTTTTTGAAAAATTTTTTAAAATTTTTAGAAAATCGAAAATTTTAAGTATCCAAAAATCCCAAATCTATATAACTATGTTATCTCTGGAAGTGGGACATCAAATCCTTTGTAAATAGTTTTTTGTGTATTTGATATTTCTCTTAAGAACTTCTTGCCGTTGTTTGTTTCCAAAACTACTTCCCTTCCATTGTTTCATTTGAATGGCTTCTTAACCTATTTCCATCAATTTCATTTTTAAGTACATCAAAGACTCTTTCCACTTCATTTCTTCTCTTGTAAAGAAACAGAACCTTTTCTTTATCCATGTTCTCTAAATTTGTAGTAACAATCATCTTAGTAGTTCATGGGCGTTTATAAGTCTTCTCTATGTCTTAGAAGGAGCTCTTTTGTTGTAAAAGGCATAGGCATGAGGAATTTGCTTATACTCTGCGAACTCATCTCTTTTGCCCCTCTTCCTCTTATCATCTTTGTTTTAACAAAACTATTTGTTTCAATTTCAATTCTTCCAAGATACTTCCTCTCTTGCCTTGGCTCTTTATCCCAATGGTTATTGCCTCATAAATGTAAATGTGGTTTCCTACTTTTTGCCTCACAATATAGCTAATAACCATAAAACAAAAAAGTCCAAAGAACTATGATAGATTTTTAAAAAGATTTACATAAGTTTACTCAATACATGGTTAAGAAGAAAAGGAATTTGGATTTTTTTACTCTTTTGGAACCTTCTTAAAAGAGTAAAAGTTAGAAAAGACTAAATCTACATTCCTTTTCAGTGGATTCCATAGAGGAATGAGTTTCACTTTGCTCACAATTATTAATTTTCTTTTAGTAAAATGCTGTTAATTCTTTTGTAGAATTCGCTTTGCGATAGCAAATCTTTATGAGTTCCTACTCCTTTAATTCTTCCATTCTCTAATACCACTACTCTATCTGAAATTCTTGCCGTAGAAAGCCTATGGGCTATTATAATGACAGTGCTATTCTGTTTGAGTTTAAGGAAAACTTCATTTATTTTATCTTCTGTTTCAAGGTCCACAGAGGAAGTTGGTTCATCGAATATATAGATTTTTGGAGAAAGCATTAATGCTCTTGCAATGGCAACTCTTTGCGCCTCCCCTGCTGAAAGATTAATGCCTCCCTCTCCAATAACTGTATTAAGGCCATGAGGAAGCTTCTGGATAAAGTCGATTGATGCCATTTTCAAAGCCCAGGCAATTTTATCTTCACTAACATCTACTGATCCATAAGTAATATTTTCGTACAAAGTGCCGTTAAAAACATAATCATTAGAAAGGAATAGTTTTACTGCTTTTCTGAGGGAAGTCAATTTAATATCTTTTATATCAACACTATCTAAGAGGATTCTACCTTTAATTGGGTCAAAGAATCTAACAAGTAGTTTTGCAAGAGTTGTTTTGCCAGAACCTGTTGGCCCTACAATTGCAGTTATTGAGTTAGGAGGGAAATCTATTTTTACATTCTCTAATACAATTTTATCTCCGTAACTAAAGGATACATTTTCTGCTTTAATTTCTCCTATTTCTACAGTAAAGTCAATTGCATCAGGCTTTTCAATTATACTCGGCTGAATTTCAAGATACTCTTTCGCTCTCATCAAATTTACTCTCGTGCTCTGGAAGGAAAGAATAAGATTGGTAAGACTTGCAATTGGTTGATAAAGAATCCCAGCAAACATCATAAGTGCCATTAGAGTCCCAATTGTCATCTTTCCGTAGATTGTAAGCATTCCGCCATAGAAAAGGATGGTAAGAGACCAGGTATTACTTATAAGAGTCTGTAAGACAGAAGAGAATTTAGAAATCATAAATGTTTTTATCTCTAATTGAATCAGATCCTGCAGTCTTTTAAAGAAATTTCTCTGCTCAAGTTCTTCTGTCGAAATAGTCTTAACTAACTCAATCCTTCTGAAATGACCTACCGTAAATCCATTAACCTCCTGTCCTTTCATTCTTACTTTCTTCGTATAGTTCAGGATTGGCTCTCTAAATCGAGCGATAACAAAAGATTGGATTCCAAGAATTATGAATATGAAAAGAGCAAGCATCATAAAAACTCAATGGTGCATATTGAAGTTTTCTGAACATATCAAGTTTAAGGTTTGCAGATACTTTTTTAAACACCCTAATTAAGACGTAACTTCCTGTAACGGAGGCAAGTAGAAATATTATCAGTACAAAAACTGAAATGAGGATTAGAGATTTAAAGTATGAATAGTTCTTACCAATGATTACGAAATCCATCAAATATCTCGTAATTAATGGAGAAATTAAGGTACATATTTCTGCAATAACTCCAAGGGCAACACCAAGAGTAACAGGTCCCCAATTACCTCTGAGGTAATTTAATAATAAAGATAAGTAACTTTTCAGGTCTTTGCGCATTTAATTCAATATTTCACTTTTTTACAATCTAACATTGAAAATCTGCCATCCTATTTTGAGGAAGGGGAAAATAAACGTGTTACCATCAAAAAGGAACAAAGAAAACATGAGATATCTCGACCACAACAACAGTATACTTTCCATTAATCTCATTTCCTATCCCTCCTGCCTGTTCAATTGTGTGCTTTCATAGTTTTTCATTATTTTTTACCCCGTTAATCTTTCAAATCCAGAACGGCATTCTTGCAAACCCAGGGGACAATTTCGATAAATGATAAAAGAGTTTGTTTAAAAATGGCTGTTTAAAAATGTTCTTTCTCTTTACTTTCTGCGGAAACTTATTTTCGTAAAGGGTGTTTGCATAGTAAATCAGGTACAAAAGTAAAAAGATGAATAGAAGCCAAAAGAAAACATCAAGCATTTTTATGAGGTAGGTTGAATTGAACAAAAATAACAAAACAATATGAAAAACCGATCCTGTACAATAAAACTGAGCCGCTTTCTTATGAGTTTTTATCCAAATATCTCCATCGGAAAGAGTTGCAGGGATCCTAATTCCCAAAAATGGATTCATGTTCACTTTAAGCATTAAAAGAAATAACAAAAAAATGATCAAATCAATCAAAATAGAAATTTTTTTTAATTCCATATTTCCTATCCCTCCTGCCTGCTCAATTGTGTGCTTTCATAGTTTTTCAATGTTTTTACCTCCTTTCTGTGTTCTAATCTGAGCTTCCTCTCTTAATTGGTTTAAAAACAATTAATTGAATGATTATTGAAATTAAAATTCCCGCAATTAATATCAAAGAAAAGACGTCGAAGTCAAAATTAACACCGATATTCCGCAAAATCATAGATATAAACGCAAAGAATAAAACAATAGATATAGGAAGTATTCCAAGGTAATATTTAGTCTTGAAAACTTTGTAATTTTCGATAGAACTACCTTTAGGGATAACAATAGGAATTAAACCTATAAGAGTACAAATGAATGGAATGAGAAAAATTCCTATGATTTTTGGCATATAACCGTTCACATTGCCTGATGCATCCCAGTGAACTGCAATCTTTTGTTGTAATTGAGGATAGAAATAAATGCCAGCAATAAAAGAAGCAACAACTATTAGCCATACAATAATTTCAACAACACTAAACCTCTTAGTATGAGATTCTTTTCCCATAAGTCCTACTTCTTCAGATGTCTTAACTTTTACAACTCCATGGTTCTTAATTTTACTTTGAAGAGCAGCGATAAAACCATTTTCCTCCTTTGGAGAAATACCATATTTCTTTTTTAAGGTCTTGATGAGAACAACATCCTTAAGTGCATGAGTTGAATACATCCTAACAGTTCCTTCATCTGAATAGACTACATCAAAGAGAGCAACGCCAGGCATCCGAAAACTTGCAAGAGGGTTAAGCACAAGGTCTTTTACTGACACATCGATGATTTCGTTATAGCTAATCTTATCACTCCATGGTCCAATAATTAGGTAAAGGGCATCATCTCTAAGTTCATAGCGCATGTGAGGAAGTGAAAGTAAAACAATTATTGCTAAAATCGAAACTATAGAAGAAATGATTACAGCAGGGGCAATAAAAATAAGATTTAAGATAAAGGCATCAGAACCTTTACTTGTAAGAAGTGTCCATATACTGAAAAAAGATATCGCTACAAAAACAATCGAAAAGATAGAAAGCATTAAAAAACTAATCAACTTCCTATCCGAATAAAAAGTAAGATATGAATCCTTCATTTCTTTTTGTCCTCCTTCTTCATCAACTACTATTTACTAGATTTGATAAAGAAAAAGTTAGCCAATATATCTATGTACTCCTGCTACAAGCCAAGTTGCTTCTGTAATCGCATAAATTTGAGCAACAACCAGATAATCTAAAACACCGGCAGCAATTGTAAAAACCAAAAAAAGAGCCAAAACAACCGACTCTGGTTCATTCTCTATCCCTCCTGCCTGCTCAATCGTTGGGCTTTCATAGTTTTTCATTTTTACTTAACTCCTTACTTCTAAAATAAATATACAATTCCAATCGAAATTAGTGCCCATAAGGTTGTCAAAGAGAGAAATAATATGTTATGTTTATCAAAGCTTTCAGACCTTTCTTTATCAGGTTTTAATGCATCCTTAGAAAACAGGAGTGCAAAAATTAATCCTATTACAATAAATCCAACTCCTGAAATTTTATTTACATTTCTCCAAAGGATTGGATTAGTCAAAGTTTTAGGAATTCTTATACCAATCCATGTATTTGGAGGAACAAAGAGCATAGCAAAACCTGCAACAACCATAAAGATCGAGAAAATAGCCATTGTATAACAAAATCGCCTTGAGATAAAAAAATTCGAAGTGTAGTCTTTCTTTTCTCTCAACTTATCTCTCAACTTATTGCTGTAAATTAGACCGAAGACAAAGATTCCCAAAGACCCAATCAATAAAAGCAAAGTAAAGAGAAAAACATTACCGCTCAAGGCAGGAAAGAAACAAACTATACCAAGAATTACAAGCATAAGTCCAGTATGTTTGTTTGTGTTTTTCCATATGTATGGGTTGGAGAGAGTTGTAGGCGTTCTGAACCCTACAAAACCATTTTCCTTCAGAAAGCACATAAGGAAACCATTAACAATTATTGAGAAATCTGATAAAACAAGGAGAATTTTAATCAGTGTTTCAGACATATATTCTCCTCCTAATTGCTAACGCCTGCAGTTTTAGTAAAAACGGCAGCTGCACCTGCGACAATTACAAGAAAAGCAGTTGTATAAACAACAGCGGTAAGATACAATTCAAGATAGAGTCCCACATCAGTAACCGCAAGTAGTACGTTGAACTGTGGTTCAATCTTATTGCCTAACCCTCCTGCCTGCTCAATTGTAGGGCTTTCATAGTTTTTCATTGTTTTTTGCCTCCTTTTGGTACTCATAGCTTGAGTAAATATATGTAAATGCTACTATGGCTATGGTAGACCATAAGGCCACATTAAACAATACATTCTGAAGTTTAGAGAAGAAACTCATCAAAATAAGGATTGTTCCTAAAATCTCAAACGCAATACCAGCTATGTTATTTGTCTTTTTTCTTATGTTGGGATCATCCAATGCCTTACTGGATGCCAACCAAAATCCTAAATGAACTCCTGCGTGTATTTTTTCTTTCGTGTGCCTAAGAAAAATTCCTACAGAAATAAATATCAACCCAATTATTATTTCTCCAACCATTCCTCCGATGTTAGATATATTAAACTTATATCCACTATTCCATAAGAGTGAGAATGCTTGAGTTATGCTTAGTGCCGCAATAACCAATAAGAAAAAGATGTCGTAAAAGGCTCTCTTTGCTCGATTTATTCTTGAGATTAAAACTTGTAGGATAAAAATTCCAGAAGATAAAAAAATAAGAGAAAATGCACCTACAAACCTTGTGGTGAATTTATCAGCTACTCCTTTAGTCCAGTGTATAGCAATTTGCTCTGGGAGTGCAGCGAAGAGGATAATGGTTACAATAAGTGTAATTAAAAGGACAATAGCTGAGGCAATTTGAAGTTTATTTGTTTTCATGTCTCACCTCTCCTCAGGTGGATTGCTTAACAAAAGAAAAGCAATTTCAAGCGCATAAACTGCAAGTGCCGCAAAACTAAATACTAAATATTTAGTATCAACTGTTGAATTTTGGGTATGCCAAACTGTTGTCTCATAATACAAATATGTTCCTTTTATGCTTCCACTTCCTGCACTTTCAATCGTCGGGCTTTCATAGTTTTTCATTTTTACTTAACTCCTTACTTCTAAAATAAATATACAATTCCAATCGAAATTAGTGCCCATAAGGTTGTCAAAGAGAGAAATAATATGTTATGTTTATCAAAGCTTTCAGACCTTTCTTTATCAGGTTTTAATGCATCCTTAGAAAACAGGAGTGCAAAAATTAATCCTATTACAATAAATCCAACTCCTGAAATTTTATTTACATTTCTCCAAAGGATTGGATTAGTCAAAGTTTTGGGAATTCTTATACCAATCCATGTATTTGGAGGAACAAAGAGCATTAGAAGTCCTAATAAGACAAGAAAAATAGCTCCTACATCACCAACAAAGATAAAATGACGAGGGATTACAAATCCATCAAGTTTTACCCCGGCATTTTTCATCTTGAAAAGTTTATCTGAGTAAATAACCAAATAAATCGTAACAAGCAGAAGTACTACAATAAGAGAAGTAAGAAGATAGTTGCCATATGTTTCATCTGGATATTTAAGCCACCATAAAAACAACGCAAGTAGAAGGTAGATAAACCCAACAAGGCATAGGAGGTAGGCCCCTTTTCTGTTGGAAAGTTTCCAAACCTCCTTATCCAAAAGAGTAGATCTTGTCCTCAAACCAAATATACTATTCTGAGGAGTATATCTCAATAAAAAACCAAGAACAATTAAAAGCACAGAAAGTGTTAAGATAACTGAATAGTTGCCCATATTTATTCACCTCCTTTAAGGCACTCCCTAATTTAATTAACTTTAACAGTTAACTTCCAAACAACAGCAAGTGCAACAAAAATAACTTCAGCAGCTACAATTCCGTCTAAGAAGACAAACGGTGTTGTAATCTGTGGCTCAATCTCATTTCCTGATCCTCCTGCCTGCTCAATTGTAGGGCTTTCATAGTTTTTCAATGTTTTTACCTCCTTTCTGTGTTCTAATCTGAGCTTCCTCTCTTAATTGGTTTAAAAACAATCAATTGAATGATTATTGAAATTACAATTCCTCCAAATAGAATTGTAGAGAAGACGCTGAAATTAATCTTTACTCCTATATTCCACAAAAGCATGTAGATATGCGTAAAAAATAAAACACTCAATATTATAACCATTGTAATGTAGTATCTCAACCTGAACCTTCTATAGCTTTCTTGAGAACTTCCTTTAGGGATCACAACAGGGATTAAACTTATAAACACAAGAAGAAATGGAATGAGAAATATACCAATAAATTTTGGAAGATAGCCATTTACATTACCGTAGGCATCCCAATGAACTGCAAGTTTGTTAGGTAAGCGAGGATAGAAATACATGCCAACGACAAAAGAAGTAACAACGATTAGCCAGACAATAATTTCAATAATACTAAGCCACTTAGAGGAAAATTCCTTCTTTATAAGTTCTTTTTCTTCGAGCTTTTCAGCTTTTACAAGTTCCTCTTTATTGGCTAATTTGCTTTTAAGAGCAGCGATAAAACCATTTTCATCCTTTGGAGAAATACCATATTTCTTTTTTAAGGTCTTGATGAGAACAACATCCTTAAGTGCATGAGTTGAATACATCCTAACAGTTCCTTCATCTGAATAGACTACATCAAAGAGAGCAACGCCAGGCATCCGAAAACTTGAAAGAGGGTTAAGCACAAGGTCTATTACTGACACATCGATGATTTCGTTATAGCTAATCTTATCACTCCATGGCCCCATAATCAGGTAAAGAGCATCGTCTCTTAGCTCATAGCGCATATGAGGAAGAGAAAAAAGGACAATGAGAATAAAAATAAGAATGAGCAAAAATACAGTAGCAAAAACAATATCAATCCAGAAAAAGATATCCCCGCTTTTAGAATTTAGGTCATTAAAGAGACTAAAAAGGAGCATAAATTCAGCAAATGCACATACAATAAAAGTTGCAAAAAGACTCAAAAAACCTACACTTCTTATGTCAGGATAAAAAACTAAATATTCATTAGTCACTTTATTCACTTTTATGTCATCTCCTTCCTTATCACATTGAGGCTATCTTTCTTCTCGAGGGCTTCCTAAGAGTAGGATGAGGGCAACGACTACAAGAACTTCCCCAATAGCTACAGCCACAAGCCTTGTGACAGCAGCAGCAACGTCGGCGCCTACGTAAACTTGATAAACCAACGTCTCACTATGATACCAAGTTCCTAATTCACCTATTCCTCCTGCCTGCTCAATTGTCGGGCTTTCATAGTTTTTCATTGTTGCTTACCCAACTTCCATTGCTCAATATTCTAAACCAATCTGCTACCACGGATTTATCCTTCGTTTTCAGAACAGCGTACTTGCCACTTTCTTTAAATTTCAATCAACGATTCCATTTGAGTGGAATTGGCTTTAAAATAACTTTTTGATTTTAGAATCCATATAAGAGAGGCAATTGCGAACAATCCTACAAAAATTTCTGCTAACCAAAGGGTCTTTACGAGCACAACCCCGACAAAATCAATAATTGTATGCAAAAGAATTGCTAAAACCAAGAAGAGAAATTTTTTGTTTTTTACAGCATATAGCACTAAAAGCGATAGGCCTATTTGAATAGCAAATGCAAAAAGCCGTTCAATACCACCAACAAGGAATTGATAAGGAGGAGTTTCTACGAGGGTTTTTATAATTGTGTGAGGAATGCTGGGTAATTTGTGCTGTGAGTTTATCGTTAGGGAAATCACTAATTCATTTAGGAAGGTAGTCCCTACAAAAATTGATTCAAGCCCTCCATGCCCTATACCATAACCTACGCCATTTCCCCAAGTCAAATGATTCTTTAATAAAAATTTAAAACCGATATATCTACCTATTTCTTCAAAGAGCCCTGCAGAAAGTGCGAGTAAGAAACCGAAAAGAAGATAATAATTGAGAAAAAATTCCACATACCAGGCACTTTTTGATAGATAACTAAGCAAAGGAATTCTTGTTAAAATTTGGAAAATAAGAAAAATAGATACACCTACAATGATTGATCTTGAGGCAAATTGTATCCTTCTATGTAAAAGGAGTGCTAAAACAATTGGTAACGCAACGCTTAATATTAAACTAACAGACATGAAAAGAATTGAAAGAACACTTACCATTTTAGTCTACTTTTAAATTACTTTATTACTTTCCTCTCAGTTTTTGCGAATCATAAAATTCGCCAACTATTTTCTTCTTACCATTCACATCTTTGAAACTAAAAGTTAGTTTAACCTGGTCTTCGTCAGTAAATTTTGCCATATACTGAACTATAATCTTCCCGCCTGATTCTTCTGCCGCAAGGAATGTCTTTGAATTAGGGATGTAGTTCCCAATTTTGTCAGTTACTGTTTTAAACATTTCGTTGAACTTGTCCTTTGGAACTGCTTTTAGCATTTCTTCACTCATGTCCTTTGCCCACATGTCGTAATTTCCTTCATTATGGGCAATAAGAACATTTTCCACCATTGGACCAGCAAAACTTACATCACTTTCCTTTAATAACTTTGCAGAACAGCCAGTCAAAAACACCCCTACAATAAGTAGAACTGTCAAAACAAACAAAACTTTCTTCATACTACACCTCCTTATATGAAAGATTAAAGCATAAAAATCCAGTAAGGGATATGAACAACAGTAAAAATAAGAGATCTAAATATGTCTGCCTTTCTCTCGAAGGAAATTTCATTTGAAGTCTCTCTCATCTTGAAATAGAGGAAAAATGAATAAAAACTGCTTATGACAAGGATAACGAGCGCCCAGTCAACTGAAAGCAGAACAGATTGCAAAGATTTAACAAAAATAGATAGGCTGCATACCATACCTAAAATAAAAAGCAAGAAACCTGCTAATCGTTGAGTCTTTTTCCATATTTCTTCGCTTATCATTGTCCATGGCGTTCCTACACCAATGAACCAATTTTGCCTTATGCGAGGAAAGAAATTTCCGGTCACGATATATACCACTGCAACTCCTAAATTTGCGCTTCTTGGGACAAGATAGTTTAACCCCGTAACGATAACTATGAGCATTACTATTTGTAAGATACATGGAAGGGCAACAAGAAGATTAATTATTGTTGTATAAGTATCAAGAAATTTAGAGTAATTTTTCCTAAGAGGGTCAATATACGGAATAAGAAGAAAGATAATAAGTAATACCAAAGCAAATGTTGGGAGCAATGTTATCGCAAAATTTTTTGGAAGATACGCATTTATGTGTCCCTCTAAATCCCAACTTGTAGGAACAAAGAATGGAAGTTTACGGTAAATAAGTAATCCTAAAATATAGCTCACTGCTATTAGTGAAATTGGAAATGCTTCCTTTCTAATAACATTTTTGTTTAATTTATATGTTTCATCCATTTTTATCCCTCCTACTTTTTACATTAGCAAAGAAAACAAGTATCTCTTCGAGAATGGTTGTGTTTAAACTGTATACAATGTTTCTACCTTTTCTTTCTGAGGTTATTAGTCCTACTTTTTCCAGCATCTCTAAGTGATAAGAAATCGTAGGCCAGGATTGATTAAATGCGTTTGCAATCTGACCTGCTGTCAAGTCCCTTTCTGAAAGCATTATCAGAACTTTCCTCCTTGTTTCATCACCAAGTGCTTTAAATATATCATTCAACCCCATATTCTATATTTAGACAGTTATCTAAATATAGAATATTCAAAATGTGATTTTTGTCAAGAGATTTTTTAAGCATTCTTAGATCTCTAAAAAGATTTTTTAACTCTTCTCAGTTTTGAGGAAGATAAAACCAAAAATCATTAAAAATAAAACTAAGAAACCTGTAGCAGTTATCAAGATTTGCGGGGCAATCTTATCCGAAAGGAATCTACCCAAAGAAAGTGAAACAGGAGCCCCCAATGATGCCATCGTGTAAATGAAACTTGAGACAATATCCAACTTATCATTAGGCACAGTTTGTTGAAGAAATATGCTTAGCGGTATATTGGTAAGCGCATTCCCAAAGCCAATAAAAAAGGAAATAATAATCATTAGCGGTAAAGCCCTGAAGATACCCAAAAACATTGTGGCAGAACCCATTAAAATTAGCCCATACAAAATCAATTTTAAGGAACTATATCTCTTTGGGATAAAAGAAACAAACAACGGCAAGAAGTTCTTAACAGAAATGTCAAAAACAAGAAACCATTTACAAGGAATTTGATGTCCCACTTCCAGAGATAATATAGTTATATAGGTTGGGGATTTTGGGTAAATATATTTTTTACCCCAAGGAAAATATGTGAAAAATTTGGAGAATCGCTCAGGTTAGTTTGAATCTATCATATGTTTATGGTATGGTTAGGACAATACTTTCATTATTAATGTTCCTCATTATCAGAATTGATAAAGCAAATAACAAAAGGCCGATCGCTGCTGTTCCTAATAGGAGTCCAATATTATACTCGGGCTTCATCTTTGTTATAAGGTTATTTCCACCAAAGACAAGAATATATGGAATTACAAAAAGAAAGCCTCTTATCAAATCTACTTTCTTTATCTTTAAAACAACGGCACACAAAAAATTCGAAAGACCAAAACTGAAAATAGAAATTGCAACTAAAGGTTCAATTAAATAAATCACTGAAATACCCGGGAAAAAGTAAAACCTAAAAATATAGAATTCAGAAAATACAATAAACAGCATAATTTCATTAAGTATAAAAACAGTTAACGCAGAACCCCAAAAGTAAGAAAAAGGTTTAAAACCATTAACAAGTAATTGCTCTATTCTTCCACTAAGTTTTTCATAAATAATTGTCTCTGAAGTAGTAAAGTAAGGAAGCATTATTACCAAAAAATATGATACTAAGAGAAAATACCTTGATATAAATGTATCTGAATAAGGCCCATTTAAAATCAATGAAAGTTCTCCTTCTTTCAAGCTTCCAGAAACTACGAAAGTAAGTATGCCGAACAAAAATCCTAATTCTATGAAGAATATGCCCTTGAAAAGCATCTCAAAATTGTATTTTAATTCTTTAATCATTTTGATCACCTCCTGCTAATTCAAAAAATAAGTCCTCGAGTGTTTTGTATTTCGAAAGTGTATCCCAAACTAAGTCGTTTGCAATAATTTTTCCGTTGTTTATCAATATAAATCTGTCTGCACATTTCTCAACTTCTGCAAGATCGTGAGATGTAAGAAGAATTCCAACTCCATTTTCTTTTAATTCAAACAATAAGTCCCTCGTATTTTTCCTTGAAATTGGATCAAGCCCAGTCATAGGCTCATCAAGTATCAAAATTTGAGGCTTTAAAAGTAGAGATAAAAGTAAGGAAAGTTTTCTCTTCGTTCCCTTCGAATAAGTATAAACTCTTTTATTTAAATAGTCTTTTAAGCCCAACCTTTCGCTATAATAATTTCCCAATTCAGAACTACCATTGAAATATTTACAATAAAGCCTTATGTTTTCATAACCGGTAAGCCTATCCCATAAAAAATCCTTTTCACTTAATGCTGAAAGTCTTAAATTTCCATTTTTTTTCTATTATCCCAGAATTGGCATCAAGAATCCCTGTTACAATTCTTAAGGTAGTTGTTTTTCCGGCTCCATTTGGTCCAATTATCGCAAGAATTTCGCCTAAAAAAATGTCGAAAGTTAAATCCTGTAATATTATTTTCCCATCTATTAGTTTTGAAACATTTTTAAGAGAGATGGCTCTTTTTCTACTATTATTTTCTTCCATATACACTTTCCTCCTTCCTCTTTTGCTTTAATTATGCCTCTTGTTATACAACTACTGCAGAACCATAGATTATCGCATTTACCACATATCTCTTTATTCGGTGCTGGGATTTTTGAAATACTTTCAATTAACTTTGAATTAGATGCTAAAAAAGACCCCAAAGAATTTCCGTATCTTCCAAGGTTGTCAATCACGGGTGACATTTGACAAATTTTAACTCCTAAATCCGGAGAAATTACAATAATTTTTGAACCAGCACCGCAATTTGGATAAGTATTTTCCGAACTATCAATTACAGATACAAAACCTTTTCCGTATTTTTTGAGGATAATGTTCATATTTTTTACAAATTTTATATTGGCACTTTTGTGAAAATTCAAAATAATTTCGGGAGTACTCTGGGCACGTCATATTGGCACAATTGGACTAAATGCAACAGAAGCAGCACCTAATTTGTAAGCGAGATTAGCAATTTCTAACATTTGATCAACATTCTGCGGTGTGACATTACATGCAACCCTCGTAGGAACCCCCAATTTCGCCAACCTCGAAATACTTTCTACTACAAGATCATAGGATTTGCTGTTACCGGTAAACCAACCCATGTATTCTTTAGAACTACCATGAAGGTCAACCTGAACTACAGCACGGTTCTTATTTTTATATATGATTTCATAAATATCTTCGGAAAAGTTGGTACCATTTGATAAAATCCCTACTAATTCGAAATCTAATGAAAAAGCCTTTTCTAATATTTTTTTAAAATCATTATGAATAGTAGGTTCGCCACCAGTTAACTCAATAACCTTAACTCCTAATTTATCTGCTTCATTTAAAAGACTAAAAGCATCTTCCATTTTCATTTCATATTGTGAACTAATTTCACTGTTATTATAGCACATCTATAAGTTAATTCCAAGGTAAGATCGCTTGGTACAAAGTATTCTTTGCAACCTGTTAATCTAAAGTTATACTTCTTTATTTCATTTACGCTTTCACATTCAGTAATCTTAATTCCTAACTTATTTTCAAATTCCTCAAAGAAAGCTACGATGTTCTTTTCCACATTTCTGAACATATCAAGTTTAAGGTTTGCAGATACTTTTTTAAACACCCTAATTAAGACGTAACTTCCTGTAACGGAGGCAAGTAGAAATATTATCAGTACAAAAACTGAAATGAGGATTAGAGATTTAAAGTATGAATAGTTCTTACCAATGATTACGAAATCCATCAAATATCTCGTAATTAATGGAGAAATTAAGGTACATATTTCTGCAATAACTCCAAGGGCAACACCAAGAGTAACAGGTCCCCAATTACCTCTTAGGTAATTTAATAATAAAGATAAGTAACTTTTCAGGTCTTTGCGCATTTTAGCCTCCTTCCATTAGAAATGTGTCTACAAGTACATTTAAACGCTAATGTTAACCTTTAAATTATTTACTTATCTCACTTTTAGCACCGGGGATTTTATCCATAAACTCTTCTAAACACTTCTGAGATAATTCTTCTAAACTTTCTGATTGGGAATCTCTATTCTTTTAACATTTTCTGTGGCTAACCATGTAAAGATTAAAAATACGAAGATTCCGAACATCCAGGACCATGGACTTTTTAGGTCCTGTATTGAAATTATTTCTAAGATATGTATTACAGCTTCATTTCCTTTGAACATATGGCTTAGTAAAATTAAAGATTTAAAGTATAAAAGAACCATTCCAATAGAAGTAATACTTCCAATAACAAGTTTGTGAGGGAAAAGAGTTGATACAAACACTCCAAAGCTAACAAACAAAAGAGTTTTCAAGATATTTGAACTTATTGCCTTGCCATCTTCTTTTAAAAAGTCTACTAATTGGATATTCTGTAATATCATCTTATTTACACCTTCAAGACCAAAGTGCCCAGTTATAAGACCCGCTGAGATTGACAAAACAAAAAACATTATTACAAATTGAACAAGCAAAAAGAGATAAAAGTTTAGAAATCGTTTTTTCATCCATTCTGTTCTACTTTGACCGCACAATAGATGCGTCAAGAAAGTTCCCTGAACATATTCCACGCTAAACATAAGATCTGAAAAGAGAATAAAAAGAATTGGAACAGCATATTCTGTAGTACTGCTTATATAATGAAAACCTATTGCAAGTCCACCAGCAGAGCCTTTAGTAATATCTTTCACAATTATGCCTGTTAGTATACCCAAAACCGCAAATACTGCCTGCATAAATATCCACTGTTTTTGCTTAAACAAACTTTTCATAATTCACTCTCAACGGTTTACAATTTCAATTCTACTTACATGTTCAATGGAGAGCCAGGTGAAGAATAAAAACCAGAAAACTCCAAGAATTATGGCAGATTTCGTTGGATTTTCAAGAAAAAAACTCCTAGCGATGAGATCAAAAAGTTTTTTATTCGAGTTCACTTCGTGAAGGATACTCATAATTTTTACCATGATAAAAAATAGTCCTATCGATGTAACGCTTCCAATAACAAGTTTGTGAGGGAAAAGAGTTGATACAAACACTGCAATACTTACAAGAATAAATGTCTTCAGAATATTTAGACCTATTGCTTTAATGATGTTAATTGTACTCATCTGGTACAATTCACTATCTACACTTTTTAATCCCTCAAATCCAATGTGTCCTAAAATTAAGCCTGAGACTAAAGACATAGCAATAAATGTGATTGAAAATTGAAGCAGGATAAAGATATAAAAGCTTATTGATTTTTTTAACATCCACCTTCTCCTGCTCTGGCCACACAATAAATATGAAAGAAATGTTCCGTACACATACTCAACATTGAATATAAGGTCTGAAAATAGAATAAAAAGAATTGGAATTGTGTACTCATGTGTGTTAGCAATCATATGTAAACCTATTGCAAGACCACCTACCGGTTTATCAACCTCTTTCATAAAACCAATTGACGCCAATATAGCTAAGATAAAAAATATTGTTTGTACCACTATCCAATGTTTTTGCTTAAATAGAATCTTCATAGTATTACCTCCTTGTGAACTGTTTTATCAATAAGATTTCCATAGAAATTAGGGTTTGTCCCTGCAATAACAAGTGTTTTTTGTCTGGATTTGTAGTCCTTTACTAAATTTAGTAAAACCTCCTGTCGCTTTTCATCAAGAGCAAGTTCTGGCTCGTCCCATATAAGGATTTCAGGATCTCCCATAATAGAAAAAGTGAGTTGTGCTATCTTTCTCATCCCATGAGATGATTTTTTGTAAATAGTTTCAAAATCAATATTCCACATTTTTATATAATTCTCAAGCATCTTCACACTTTCGTCATTTATGCCCTTTTCTTTTGCAAATAGCAGAACATTTTCTTTTAAACTCAAATCGACGTAGAAACCCATTCCATCGACGACAGCACCCACTTTTTTCAATACTTCAGGATTGTAATAAGGATTTTTATCCAAAATTTTCACTATACCCTGGTCTGGTTTTATTATGCCCAATAAGATTTTCAAAACAGTACTTTTCCCTGAAGCGTTTTGACCTTCCAGATACAATAACTCTCCTTTCTTTACCTCTAATGAAAAATTTTCCAAGATTCTAAAGGATCTTCCAAATTTAAAACTCACATTTTCCATCAAAATTTGCGTCACTTCGAACCTCCCTATGACTTTTTACAATATTTTATAATTGTAGTTATTCTTTTCCAAATTAAACTTGTCTGATAGACATTCTTTTGCGTGGCCCGTTTCCTCGGGAAATAGTACCCTGTAAGGACAGCCGCCAGCATTGCATATCGGTAATATAGGACACTCTCCGCATTCAGAATAGTTGGAAGGGTCAAATGTAATCCACTTTAAGTATCTTTTTGTAATTTGTTATATGAGATTCGACACTGCTTATGCTTTTCTCTTTCTGACCTACTTCATTCCAACATTTATACAGGTAACCCTCAGGATCTACACAAAAAGAATTCTCTTTTGTAGCACCACAAACTCCATAATTTGGCTGGGGATACTTTAGAAGACCAACAAGTTCAGGTCGGTTTTCAACCTCTAGTCCGAAATCTTTGGAATCGTAGCATATTCCAGAGAAAGTAACATTTGATACGTTATCAGTATGTAGAGGTGCCAAGTATGGATGAATATTATTGGGCATACTTTTTAATTCTTCTAGCAAATCTGAAATAAACCACTCATTCGTTTTGTCTACATTAATTCTAACTAATATTCGCTCAAAAAAATGTGCATTGTCTTTTAAATTCTTTACAATTATATCATAAACAGGACCACCATTTTTGTGAGGACGTCTTCTATCATTTATTTCTCGAGGACCATCGATAGTAACTTGTACAATCTTAATATTGCATTCTTCTGATAAGATCTTTGAATTCTTTTCATTCAAAAGATACCCGTTAGTGACCAATGAAGATGTAAATTTTGAACTAATTTTATTCTTATTTTCTTCGCTAAATAAAATTGTCTTTAATCCTTTTGACAAATACTCGATAACCTCTATTGCAAGCAAGGGTTCGCCACCATACCACGCTACCGAAACTTTAGTATTTTGGTTAATTAGTTGCTTAATAAAGGAGATTACCTTATCTGCGGTTTCCTTACTCATATATTCGGGCTGTTTATAATCCTGTTGGTAACAATAAAAGCATTTAAAATTGCAATCCATAGTTGGCGCAATAGTTATAGCAAAAACATCGTTTTTAAATTTCGATTTCCATGTCTGATATTTTACAAATGAAAGTTCATCAAAATCATCAGAGACAATGTAAAAGGTTTTTCTAAGCTCATTATAAATAGTTGGATCTACTAACCTTATTTCATCAAATCTTCCTTCCATTATTTTCTCATAGACTGTCTGTTCTACCTCACATAAACCGCCGTTTATCGCCATTATAGGCAAAAATTCTATCATCAAAAGTCAAAAATCTTACATACTTCCCAATCCTCATTTCCACCTCCTTGTATAATATGTTTAGACTATAGAGTAGATAGGTCTAAAATCTATCTTTCTATTAGCCTTATTAAAAGCATTAATATGTTGCTCCCTAAGAGAAGGCAAGAGAAAGTTGTTTCCTCCTTGGAAAAGGTTTTCCTTATCCCTTAAATAAGAATGCTTATCCTGCCTTCTACCTGAAATACTGTTAACTAAGTTGGGAGTGTCTTTTGAGGTAAATCTCTTTTTTGAAACAAGACTGTGGTGGTAGAAGTGTAGGGGCAAATGCCTAACTCTTCGGAAGGAAGAGAAAGGAGATGAAGTGTATGAAGCAAGAAATTGAGAAGGCGATGTTTGTATGTATTGATGTTGGAAAGAGAAAAACATGATGCCTGTTTTCTTGAGCAAATTTAAGCCATGGCTTACTAAACAGGATGCTTTGATAAAGTTCCGCTTGTCTGCAACATCAAAGATATTTGGGAATGTAATGCTTAAGATTCTTGTATTCTTAATTGACACTGCGGATTCTTCTCGTATTCCTACTTCAGTAAGTCCCATATTAAATCTCCTTTTATGCTTTTCCTTTTTTATACTTCTATAAAATGATAGTCATTTGTTTTTTAAAGTCAAGAGGTTTTTGAAAAATTTTTTAAAATTTTTAGAAAATCGAAAATTTTAGGTAGGTAAAAGTTGCTTTCATAAAACCTAACCTAAAAATTCAAATTATTTAATAATCTGCTCACGAAAAGCGAAGTTTACAGAGAAATAAATTTGGGCACACACAAAAAAGTGTTTCTACCTGTTAAGTGATAAAGCGGTGTCATATTGCTGAAGTGATGTGATGAAAAAAGATGAAAAAATTCCAAAAATAAGAAAAAGACTTATAAAGATTGCTGTGATGCGTTTGAATCACATTAAGCATAATAAAATACAAAGACAGAAAAATTACACTAAAAAAACTTGCAAATTTTTTCAAAAAAGTACTCTAATTTTTTAGAGCGATAAAAAATTTGCTTGATTCTAAATTTAGGGTACAATAAAATATATGATGCCTAAGGACACAATATAAAAACTTGTAGAACTATATAATGAAGAAAAATTTTCTGAAGCTTTACAATATGTATTTAAGCCCGTATTTCCAAGCGAAAAGTTCATTGAAAATTTGTTCAATAATGAAGGGCGAGTTGAGGAAATTAAAGTTCAAGAAATACAAGTAGAAGATCCAATATGTGTCATGGAATATAAGGTAAAAACTAAAGTTGATTATCATGAGGGATACTTGTTACTTGTTAAAAAGAATCAATCTTGGTTGGTAGTTACTAAAGGAAAAGACAAACTGTGGCTGTTGGATTTTGGCAAAAATTGCATTGTAGAGTTTGAGAAGAAAAGGAAAATATTTATTCAACATGCAAAATTTAATAGCTATAAAATTAATAGTGAGGAGTTTGATAACTTTTTAGGACAAGTTACAAAGTGTCATCCAATTATTTTATTTGGAGTAGGGGCACACCACTCTCAAGAATCTTACGATATTCTTATTGAATGTATAAAACATCTTAATAAATTTGGTTATAGGGACTTATTTGTTGAATTTCCATACAGTTTTACCCGGATTTATAACAAATACTTACAAACTGGTGATTATCGATATTATAGAATTATCGGGGACGAAGGAAACTTTTTTAGAAGACTTTACGAATTTAATGCGATCTTGCCTTCTTATAAACAGATTAGAATATGGAGCATTGATGTAGACCATTTTAACTACGCTTTAATCTACCAAATTGAGAAATATGTAAATAAATTATCCGGGGCTCAATTAAAAGCGAGAATTTTAAAAAGCCTCTCTCCTTTTTGGATGCAAAATAAGGAAATGAATATTAAGATAATGGAAACATTAGAAAATACTTTCGAAGAATATAAGGAAGAAATAATTAAGGAGACAAATGAAAGAGACTTCGAAGAAATATGGAAACTTATTAAGTATAATAGGTTAAGCAGTCAAATCCTTAAAGATGGCTCTAATGAACTTCGCGAGAAATTTTTAAAAGAAAGGTTTGTTGAGACATATACGCAATTGGTGAAAAAGAAAAGAAAAAAGGTAATAGGGGTTTTTGGTAACTGGCACACTGCAAAATATACGTTCTCATGGGATTGTTCTTTTTCAAAGTTAGGCGAATATCTGGCTAAGAACTATACAAATCAAGTTTATTCTATTGATATTCTACCTACCGAGGGCGAAATATACACATCAATTTACGCCAATACCGTAAGAAAAATAAACGTTCCCAGAGGATCAATAGAGGAAACTCTTATGAAAAGTATTAAAGAAATGCCAATATTAATAGATATAACAACTTTAGGAGACTACACCTTTTATGATAGGGCAGGTTATTTTATTTCTCCAACCTTATATGATGCTGTAATTCTTTATAAATCTTCTTTGCCATACAGAGGTTAGCTCTCCATCCACTGTGTCTTTCTCTGTACAACGATAGTGAATATAAAAACATAAATTAATAGAATAACGCAAGATAATACTATTTCCGCTATCGAAACTTTTATTGTTCCCAATGCCCACCTCATCAAATGTGCAGAACTAACAGTAGGAATAATTAACAAAACATTTCTCCAAGCAAAAGATACGTAATTTAATGGATAATAGACTGGAGGAAGAGTCCCCAATAAAAGACCTGCTGTATTTGCAATCGCGCTTATGTACATAGGACTATTGAAGCTCATACCTATTAGGAAACCAAACAAACTGCCAATTGCCCATGTTAATAAAATTGTTAGGATAAGGGCTCCAATCCCCAAGATTGAGAATTTTGCTCTTAAAATATAACATAAAAGTAACATTATAATTAATCCAGGTATTGTGGGGATAAGCATTGCAATAGCAATACCCAAATTATACAGTATTGCAGAGATAGGCGCAGAGATGAAATAGTAATGGAATTTACGAAACTTACTCATAACAAGGTATTGTGGAAGGTTCACAAGTCCTGCATTAAAAGATAAAATGGTCAAAGCACCAACTGGAGCTTGGACACTTAAATTTTTACCTCCGACAAAATAGAACATTACAACAAAAGAAAAGGGTATAATTAGAGAGGTAATCATCCAGATTGGATTTCTTTTAATAAGAGGTATCGCATAAATTGCTACTATCCCATACAGTTGCCTAAATTTATTTCTTTTCATTTGCTATCACCTCTATAAAAACATCTTCAAGTGATGTCGGCAAAATTTGGACGCTGATGTTTTTACTTAAAAGTTCGTTAATAGTAAAATTTAAGTTATCCGGATAGAGGAACCAAACGTTCCCATAAGAGACTATTTTTCCAAAACGCTCCAAGAAGTTTCTTTCAACGTTTTTTCCAACAGCTATTTTCTTGTCAAATCGCAAGTTTCTTTTGAGTGCTTGAGGGCTACCCTTGTCAATTATTTTACCCTTATTTATTATTATTACTTCCTTTGCCAATGCTTCTGCTTCTTCCATATAATGTGTGGTTATAACTGTTTTTGTTCCTTCTTTTCCGATATTTGCTATAAAATCCCAGGTTTCTTTTCTCGAAATAGGGTCCAAACCGACGGTCGGTTCATCCAGAAGAATAAGATCTGCTTTGGTAGCTAACGCCATAGCTATCAAAACCCTTCTTTTTAGGCCGCCTGAAAGATTTAAGGCAACTTTATCCTTTATCTTCCATAAATCAAGAGTCTTCAAAATGTATTCTGTATTTTTATATGCATTTTCTTTATCCACACCTCTTGCCAATAGATAGTAATAAACATGCTCAAAAGGTGTCAGTTCGTTTACTGGTAAACCTTCTTGTGGAACCACTGCGATTCTCTTCTTTATTTCGTCTTTTTCCTTTTCGATATCGTAACCTAAGACTTCAACTGTACCGGATGTATGCTTTAGTTGAGTAGCTATTATTTTTACTAAGGTTGTTTTACCTGCTCCATTTGGTCCTACTATACATGTTACTCCATCATCAATGGTAAACGATACAGAATCTAGTGCTTTTGTACCGTCTGAATATACCTTTGATAAATTACTTACAAAAACCGCAGGAGAAGTTTCATCCATTTTTGTTGCCTCCAAGCATTTTGTATTTCACATATCCTCTTATATATTCCTCAAACCTATAAGCATAAGGCGGGCATTCTGGCTCTAAGTTATCCTTTCCATTTGCTAAAGCATTTGCGATACATCCGCCGCCACAAAAACTAACAATATCACATGTTCTACATTTCTCATAATCCAGCACATTCCAACGATCTAATTTCTCTTTGTTTTCATTAAATATAGGATTATTATTAATATTACCTATCATAAGTTCCCCTTTTAACCCACTGGTTGCATACCAGCATGTAAAAATACTCCCATCAGGGTAAAACATCAAATTATTTCTTGTCATCAAAATTCCGCAGTACATAAAACGAGGAATGTAATATGTTGTTTTAAATCCCAGTTTGTGAGCTAGGTCTATATATCTAGTGAGTTTTTCACTACCCATATCCGGTGTGTAACAAACTTGTTTTCTGTTCTTAGAAGATTGAAGAGGCGCTCCTGTAAGCATAGGAGAAAGATATACATTCTCCCTGCAAAAGCCCTCATCTTTTAGAGATTGCCACAATGTTGTAACATAACTTTCGTTAGTTTTATCAATATTTGTTCTTATTACGATTTTCCGGCAAAAGCCTAAGGCATTAGATATACCTTCCTTTACATCTTTAAAACTACCTTTTCCGTTAGAATAAGGACGTAGCGTATTGTGAATATCTTCTGGTCCATCAAGTGTTACTTGTACCCATGCCCAATTGTGTGAGCCTAAATAACTACAGACTTCTTTTGATAATAAAGACCCGTTTGTTGCCAATCCTATATTAAATATCTTCTCTTTTGAGAGTTTTTCAAGTCTATTAATAATCTTTTCTATAAGTGGAAATTGCAAAAGAGGTTCTCCTCCTGTAAATTCGACCATTACACTGTCTTCGTTGGATGTAACTAATGAACTACTTATAAACTCAACAATTTTAAATGCCATCTCTTCTGACATCGAAAGATTATTCTTTTCCTGATAACAATATTTACAATTAAAATTACAGGAAGTAGTGACAAAAAAGGCGTATCCTGATTTACTATTTTTTCTGTAAAACTCAAATTGTTTCCTTAGCAGTTCCATTTCGTCTATTTCACTATCTACTAGGCATCCAACATTTTTTAATTTTTCTATTATATCCCTTTCTTTTCCGGTAAAATTATACTCATTTTGAGGATTTTCGAACTTATCAAGCAAACTACTTACATTCTTATTAACCAAAACTAAATCACCAGTTAGATTGGACAACAGTATGTCCTTTTCTTCATTATAGGAAATCCTTTTAACTAATCGAGATTTTTTAAGCATGAACAAACTCATCCTCCTTCCTTGAAGCCATATATGCAGGGATAAATTCCCTGCATATATGGCAAAAATAAACTTACTCTACGTTGTTACCACTAATACACACCCCACATCTGGCTTCTTCCGCGGGATTTTTATCTACCAATACTTCCATGTTTTTCATCTCCTTTCTTTAAGAAATTTAAGCCATGGCTTACTAAACAGGATGCTTTGATAAAGTTGCGCTTGGTTGCAACATCAAAGATGTTTGGGAATGTAATGCTTAAGATTCTTGTATTCTTAATTGACACTGCGGACTTTTCTGGTATTCCTACTTCAGTAAGTCCCATATTAAATCTCCTTTTATGCTTTTCCTTTTTTATACTTCTATAAAATGATAGTCATTTTTTTTTAAGTCAAGGGGTTTTTGAAAAATTTTTTAAAATTTTTAGAAAATCGAAAATTTTAGGTAGGTAAAATATACTCTATATAACTATGTTATCTCTGGAAGTGGGACATCAAATTCCTTGTAAATGGTTTTTTGTTTTTGACATTTCTGTTAAGAACTTCTTGCCGTTGTTTGTCTCAGCAACTTTAAGTTTCTTCAGTTCATATATGATATTGGATAGAGACTGCTCTTTGTATAATCCTTTGCTAACCATTATTCTATCCAGTACAACATAAAGAACTAACACAATGAATAAAATAATTAGATTCTACTCTTAGAACCCTTTCTTTAAACATGTTTTTTAAATTCGTATCAACAATCACATTACTTACTCTACTTGATATTATTTCCATTTTACACAAAGAAGTTTGTATAAATTGATAAGTATTCGTATTCCTACGCCTAAGAAAGATTTCTTTTGAGAGTCTTGCTGTAAAAGGGATAGAAATAAAAAATCCGATCTGCTTTTGCGTATCAGCTTTATATTGAGTTCGCTAAAGATTCTACGTTCATAATATATAATGTTCTTTCAACTCCTATACTATTTAAACTCTAAATAACATTTATTAATGTAACTATGCATGCTTAACGTATTGAAAGAAAAGTTTTAGGATGTTCCATCAATACTCTTCCAAATAATAATTTTGCCTTATAAGGTTAAAGTAGAGGGCATCTACCAAGTGAAGGGTATTTGACAAAAATGCCACATTAAGATAGGGAAAAAGCTTTCCCTGAGCTAAACACATAAGAGATTATTTGATTTATAAGGATTCTTTCTTCTTAAACAAACTTATTGTTTTGTAAGAGTGAAAAAACCATCCTTGAATTAATCAAAAGAATGCATTTCATCACAAAGTAAGACACAAATTTAAACTATATAACAAAGCAATCCCTTTTCAAAAAACTTATACAAAAGATAAAAGGTTACCTTTAACTCTTAAGAATATTCTAATCACTTATTCGCAACTATTACTTTTTTAGTTATAATATATGTATGATTAAGGTGCTTTTATTTGGAGAAGTAAAAAGAGTTTCTGGAAAAGATGCAATTGAATTAGAGTTTAGGGGTTCTTTAGGCATGCTTAAAGATGTACTCAAAGAGAGTTTACCTCAGATCTCTTATCTTCTGGATACCTGCGCCTTTGCGGTAAATAAAGAATACAAAACACTTAACTATGAACTTAAAGGTGATGAGGAAGTTGCGGTTATTCCACCTGTTGGAGGCGGATAATGGTAAAACTAACTAAGGGTAAGATTAATGAATCTGAACTTACTGAACTTTTAAGAAACGAAGAAGGAGGAAGTATTGTTGTTTTTCTTGGAGAGCCACGAAAAGGTTTCGAAGACGGCGATGTTTCTTCAATTGAATACACTGCATATGAAGAGATGGCAATTCAAGAACTTAAAAAAATCGAGGAAGAGGCTTTAAAAAGAGATGGTATTCTTGATGTCATCATTGTTCATAGACTTGGCGATATTCCCTTAAAGGAAACCTCTCTATATGTTGGTGTTTCTTCAAGACATAGAGAAGAGGGATTTGAAATTACAAAATGGATTATTGAAGAAGTTAAAAAATCTGTACCAATTTGGAAGGAGATTAAATATGAAGGGAACAGGAACAGTTAAAGCAATCCATGGCGAATATATAGAGGTTGTCGCACCAAGAGAATCCCAATGTTCCTCTTGTGCTTTAAAGAATGAGTGCTCAAATAACTCTTTAAAAGAAGGGCAGACAGTCTGGGTAAAAAACACAATTGACGCAAAAATAGGTGATTATGTAGAGTTTGAATTTAGCGAAAAAGACTTAAATAGAGGATTATTTATAGTTTATGGCATACCAATGATATTCATTGTTGTAGGCGCTGTTATAGGTTCAATTTTAGAATTTGGATATAACATTAAAATTTCGAATTTGAAAGACTTTACAATTTTCATCACAACGCTTGTATCTCTTTCAATTGGAATTTTTATTGTAAGATTAGCAGATAGATATGTAAAACCCTACTCTTACACCACAAAGATAATTTCGAGAGAAATAATAAAACCCCTAATGTAGTAATGTCTATATAAGGCCGTTATTTACAAAGGCTAAAATTTTCCTCAAAATTCTTGCCGAGGATAATGTGATCAAGCACTTTGATATTTATAATATTGAGCGCTTCGATTAATCTCTTGTTAAAAGCAAGTCTTCTGATGGTTCAGTTTCATGAGATGGATGATATTGGCTTGTTTTTCAATTCTTCTTCACAGGATAAAGCCGGTTCCTTAAGAGAAATTCGATAGCAGACTCATAGGAATTTAGATCCATCTCATCACCTCAAATATAAAGCAAATGTCCCTTTTCTTTTAACCACTTCTTTGCATCTTCATAATCTGGTTTTATTGTTTTCACTTTATCCCAAAAATTTTTTGAATGATTATGCTCTAAAACATGACACAACTCGTGCACCACAACATAATCAATAACTGAAAGAGGCGCCATAATCAAATTATAAGTAAAACTCAAGTTGTTATTTCTTGAGCAACTGCCCCATCTCTTTTTTGCGCTTGTTATTTTAATTCCCTTATATTCTATTCCTGTAAGCTTAGAATAATAATCCACTCTTTCGCTAATGATAGCCTTTGCAGTTTTCTTGTAAAAATCAATAAAAAGTTCCCTTGCCTTTTCTCTATATCTTTCATCAAGATAAAAACCATTATCAAATTTAAGAGGAGTTTCGCTATCTCTTGAAAGAAAGAGACTGTATGCTTTTCCAAGAAGTAGAAAACTCTCTCCCTCAGTAAATTGTTTTTCCTTATCTTTTGGAAGACCTTTAACAAACTCAATATGCTTTTTAATCCATCTTCTATGCCTCTTAACAACCTCATAAATTTCTTCAATAGATGTTTTATCTGGTGCTTTAACGATAAGTTTAGCATTATCACTTATGATGAGTGCAATTGTTTTCCTTTTTGATCGAATTATCTCTGAAATTTTAAAATCTTCCATTAAATCTTTTCCCATAAGTATAATTAGTAGTATCAATAATTTTCCTTGTTGGTTCAGTAGGATTTACATCCCTTATGTTAATTCTCCAATCAAAGCCTGAATACATTTTTACTCCACTTCTAATATTCTTCAAAGTAATCTTCGTTAACCTTCTTTATCTCAATTGTTGTTTTTTGCTCTACACCAACATTATATTTTAACATATAATCAAGCAATCTATCACCATCAATTAGAACAACCTTCATATCGGAAATTTTTTCAGCATATTTAAGTGCGTCTTTTGTGAAAGTCGATGTGGTTATAAATATTCCTTTTTTTGCTACCTTTCCATGAAGTGCCCCTACAAATGCTTGAATTTCCTTTCTTCCTATTGTGGAGTTATCCCATCGTTTTGCTTGAAGATAAATTTTGTCTAAGCCCAAGACATCTTCTTTTATAACACCATCAATACCCTCATCCCCACTCTTCCCAAGAAGCTTACTTGCCTCTTCAAAGGAGCCACCATAACCCATACTTACGATAAGATCAAGGATCAAGCGCTCAAAAAATCTAGGAGAAGCCTCCATAATTCTCTTTCTAAGGTCACTTTTTATGATACTATTAAGTTCCTCTATCTTTTGGAAAATAACTTCCTCTGGAGTAGCTTCTTGAATATCTATCTCGGTAGACTTCTCTTTTTTATAGCCTTTATAAAACTCGACAAATTCGTTAAACTTCGTTAGATATTTTACATCAATTTCCGATGGGTTGTCCTTAAGGACTTTCAACCCCCGGTCTGTTATTACTATACTTCCCCTTTTTGGGACATCAACAAGTTTTGCCTTGTTCAGGTATGTCCTTGCCCAATAGACTCTATTTTTAAATACCCTTTGTTTACCACTAGGCAAAAGCTCGTTTCTCTCCTCATTAGTGAGTTTAAAAAGATTAGCAAGGTAGTCTTCGACTTCATCTATTGTATGATCCTTTTGATCTTGTAAGAATTGAAGCATAGGTTTCATTAATTTATGAAATTTTGGGATCATTTTAATCCTCCTTTATTAAATAATTTAATTTCGCTTTTCAATAGATCTTCCATAAGCTTTTTTTAGAGTATTTACACTTTTATACTATTCCTTTTAAATCCGTTTACAAATATCCAAGCCTTAAAGATGTGCTCCTCAAGTTGCCCTAAAGTTATCTTTTTGCCGTTCATAGAGATTTTATTCGCAAGATTGTTCTCTTAACTTTACGAATATGTCTTAAACGTGTATAATATAAACTATGATGAAGGAAAAATATTATGGTGTAATTGTTGTAGGCGGAGGACATGCAGGGGTAGAAGCCTCTCTTGCCTCTGCACGAATGGGTGTTCAAACCCTTATTATTACAATTGATAACGACAGTATTGGCTGGATGCCTTGTAATCCCGCTATTGGTGGCCCTGGAAAATCACAAGTTGTAAGAGAAATTGATGCACTGGGTGGGGCAATGGCAATGACCACAGATGAAACACTAACTCAGATTAAGATGCTTAATACTTCGCGTGGTCCTGCTGTTTGGAGTTTGAGAGCACAAGTTGATAAATGGGCCTATTCAAGAAAAATGAAAGAGCGCTTAGAAAATCAGCCCAATTTACACCTAAGGCAAGGGCTTGTTGAAAAACTTATCATTGAGGGAAATAGAATAAAAGGGGTTCAAGTTGCAGATGGCAGTGTCTTTTATGCTGATGCTGTGGTATTAACCACTGGTACATATCTAAGTGGACGTATATACATTTCTTCCTGGTCGATGGAAGCAGGAAGGTGGATTAAACCTCCTTCAAATGCGCTATCAAATCAACTTAAAGAACTAGGTTTCAGAATGTCTCGATTTAATACAGGGACAACGCCGAGAGTTGATAAAAGATCTATTGATTTGAGCAAATTCCAAGAGGAAGTTGGTGATTTTGTTCCGCTACACTTTTCTTTTTGGAATAAGCCAAAAGTTTACGACAATCAAATTCCCTCTTACCTTGGATGGACTAATGAAAAAACAATAGAAGTGACACGAAAATATATGCACCTTTCACCATCAGTTGCGGGACTAATGGTTAAGACAGGACCAAGAACATGCCCTTCAATGGAAGAAAAAGTACGGTGGTTCCCGGACAAAACAAGACACCAATTCTTCCTTGAGCCAGAAGGGTTTGGCACGAATGAAATGTACATGCAGGGAATGTATATGTCAATGCCTTATGATATGCAACTTGAAGTATTAAGAACAATCCCCGGGCTTGAGAATGTTGAAATAATAAGGCCCGCATATGTAATTGACTACGATTACATTATACCAACGCAGTTAAACCTCACTTATGAAACAAAACTCATTGAAGGGCTTTTCATTGCAGGACAGCCTAACGGCACAACTGGATACGATGAAGCAGCAGGTCAAGGCCTACTTGCGGGTATAAATGCGGCTCTCAAAGTACAAGGTAAGGCACCATTTATTTTAAGAAGAAATGAAGCATATCTTGGTGTTATGACTGATGACCTTCTAACTAAGGAACTATTTGAGCCTTATAGAATTACACCATCGCATTGTGAATATAGACAAATCTTAAGACAAGATAACGCAGATTTAAGACTTACAAGAAAAGGTTATGAAATAGGTGTTGTTGAAGAATGGAAATTTAGAATGTTTGAGGAAAAGGAGCGAAAACTTGAAGAGATTAAAAAAATCCTCGAACAAACGACAATATACCCAAACAAAGAAAACGTAGAAAAGCTAAAAGAACTTGAAGTAAAGGAAATAAACCAACCTTTAACCCTTTTTGATCTTCTTAAAAGGCAAGATTTTACAAAGGATACTTTAAAGAAACTTGACTCAAGGTTTGTTGATTTTGATGACGAAATCCTTATGGAAATTGAAATTGAGGCAAAATATGCAGGATACATTCAGCGTGAAATGAATAAAGCAAAAGAGTTCTTGAGATTTGAGAGTTTTGAAATTCCAGATGATATTGACTATAATTTAGTACCATCGCTTTCAAAGGAAGCAAGGACAAGACTTTCGGAGATAAAGCCGAAGTCTATTGGACAAGCAATGCGAATTACAGGCGTAAGACCGTCTGATATCCAGATGTTAATAATGTACCTTAAAGAAAGGAAGGGTGATGAAAATGTATAAATTGGTTTTGCTAAGGCACGGCGAAAGTATTTGGAATAAAGAGAACAGATTTACAGGATGGACAGATGTTGATTTATCAGAAAGAGGCATCGAGGAAGCACATTTTGCAGCAAAGTTATTAAAGGAGCAAGGGTATATTTTTGATGTTGCCTTTACATCTGTCCTAAAGAGAGCAATTAAAACTCTGTGGATTGTACTTGAAGATTTGGATTTAATGTGGATACCTGAATACAAACACTGGAGATTAAATGAAAGGCACTACGGAGCACTTCAAGGGCTTAATAAGGGAGAAATGAGCAAAAAATATGGCGAAGAACAGGTACTTCTGTGGAGAAGGTCTTACGATGTTCCACCCCCACCGCTTGATAAAGATGATCCAAGAAATCCGAGATTTGACCCCAAATACAAAGATTTGAAAGACGATGAAATTCCACTTTCTGAATCGCTAAAAGACACGTTAAACAGAGTGCTACCATACTATCATTCTACAATTGCTCCAATGGTAAAAGAAGGGAAAAGAGTAATTATTTCTGCGCATGGAAATTCTCTAAGAGCACTCGTTAAATATCTTGATAATATTTCTGATGAAGAAATTCCACACCTCAATATACCAACAGGAATTCCACTTGTTTATGAGTTTGATGAAAACTTAAAAGCAGTCAATCATTACTACCTTGCGGATGAAAAAACCCTTCAGGAAGCAATTGAAAGAGTTAAAAATCAGATAAAAGAAAATCCCAAATAAAGATTAACTTTTTCATTTTTATCCTCCTTAAGGCTCTCTTTTACATTAAAGAGAGCCTTTTTTAAATTTTCAGAATGGAGAGGCTATTTCAATTTTTCTAATCTTAAACGATATGCAAAAATTTTTCTAATTGAATATTGATAAATTTTTAAAAAGTGCTACAATGTTTTTGATTGGAGGTGTAGCAAAAACGAAAAAAGTAATCATTTTGACACTAATTGGCATGCTTTTGTTAACATTATTGGGAGTCGTTCCCCAATCGAATCAAAATACTTTAGCTGCAGATCAATTAAACAAAGTTATGATTCATCCAGATGATACTTATAAAATCACAACTCAAAATATAGACATATCTTTCCTTAAAAATGCTCAGGAGCTAGCAAAAGAGTATGCATATTTGAAAGTATTAGCAGAAAACTACTCAAAGCTTTCAAAAAAATCTATAAAATTTCCTCCATCTTATAATCCAAATCTAGATAGTAAAAATTCTGAATCAAACAAAAATGTATCTATTAATCCAGAGTTTTATTCCTATTATCCAATAAGTGGTTCTCTTGGAGGAGAAGAGGCTGTTATTTATAACCTACCTTCCAGTTGTGATTGGATGAACCTGTCTTTAAATTGGTCACCAAGTGGAACTCCAATCCTTGCGGTGGTTGAAGATTCAACTACAAATACAGAAGTAGGATCATGGCTTTCGTCAAGTGGTTCAATGAGTCACAGTCTCAATCTCGATATTGACCATAGATATTATATAATTATATACAATTCGACGAATATTACTATAAGTTACACTGGACAAATTACAGTTTCAATAAAGTAGCAAGATTATATTATAGATGAAAAATTGTCTTCCGCATGAACTTCTCTAATAATTCTTGATTTAAAAGAAAATGGAATTTAATTATCTGCAGTTTTAAGGAGTTACGTTGTAAGGCTTTAATTTTATGCAAGATAAAGTGGAAGTAACAATCACCTCCCCGTTTTTCAAATCATGGTATGCTCTCATAGAAAATTCCTTTTAAAACTTCTTACAAAAGAAGCAGTAAGCCGGATATTACCGGTAGAACAAGCATCAAACTTAATTGAATATAATAACAACTTAAATAAGAAATGAGGAATAATTACATAAGCTCAATAACATGAGACCGCCAAATACTTTCGCAGTACTCCCTTATAGAGAACTCTAATTACGTTTTGGTATTGTTTTAATAATTAACACTAATTATATTGGTAATCGGTATACAAAAAGTTTTTATCTTGTAAAGAGAAGAATTAATTTTATTAATTACCTAATCTGAGCGATTCTCCAAATTTTTCATATATTTTTTGGGTAAAACATGGATTTAATGTAGAATTTGCTCACGAATAATGCAGCTTTCGGAAGATTAAAGACAGGTTAATCAATTCCGTAAGATTTTCTTCCCAAAACAATTAGAGATAGGGTAACTATGCTTAGAATTCATAAAATACAGTAAAACTATCCAGATTATTCATGATATTGCGCGCATTCACACTACTTTAAATAGAACAAAATACAAAAATAGAAAAATATGCTCCAAAAACTTACAATTTTTTCAAAAAAGTACTAAACTTTTTTAGAGTGATAAAAAATCGCTCAATTTAGGTTTAAAATATCTCTTTGAGTAACTGCAGGAGCGGAATCTCCCTTGGGATTGGGGAGTGATGCTTTAAAACGAGGGCAAGGCTCCTGGTATAAGGAAGGTGAGAAAGGAAAAAAATAGAAAAAATTGCGGAAAAAGAAAAACCAAAAATTAAAAACAAGGAGGCATTTATGTTGAGGACATTAAATAGAAAATTTTTTAAAATCAACTACAGTTAAGATTGCAAGGATTATAGGTATAGCTGTTATCTTAAGTGGGCTGATACTCCAGATTCCGTCTAATGCTTCAGCTATACAAATCGGGCTTACTTTTCCCACAGTGGGAATAAATATATCTTTTCTGATAACCCGGAGAACATCCCAAGCTCAGACGGATATACGATAGAAGAGACCTTGTCTTCCAGTTACACATATGATATAGAACTATATCACCACAATTTAACAGGGACTACTAAAAGAATTGGTATAGCAATTTATAACCCTAATGCTTCAAGTGCGACTATTACTGTTTATGCAAAAACAACAGGATATTCTAATACGGACCAATCAAGTGAGTTAGATTTAACTGCTCCTCTTCAAAGGGACTATCAAATGGGCATAGGAGCTACAACACTCTCGTTGTCAGGCTACAGCTACGCATTTTTGGTATATGTGGATACACCAACAGCAAAATTAGTAAACGAGAAGGTCAAGATAAAGTCGAGTCTATCTAATGTAAAAGTGAGAATTTTTCATGGCCCTACTTCTGCTACTGCACAACAGGTTTTTAGTTACAGTAGAGACTCCGCATCTGGTTCTAGTACTACAACAGGCTTTTTCCAAAATGATGGATTATCGAATTCAACATTAATAGATGCTTCAAGCTACCAATCATTTGTATTGTCAGAATGGCGCCCAAGTCTTAATCAAAATGAATATGAAAATGGCACTGATGTTCTAGGAAGCTCACAACTAGGTGGAAATTACGGAATGGTCTATACTATTACTATAACTAATCCAGGTGGAAAGAGGATTAAGATAACGCCAAATTGGTCAGCTACAGGAAACAATTATGCACGTATAGTATTGTGGACTTCGACTAATGGGTGGTACACTACCACAAAAATTTCCCCAAACAACTATTGGATTATGGCTACCGGCACTGGAACTACATTTACATTTAAATACGTACTACCAGGTGGTAACTTCGGTAATTTCAAATTTGAAATAATTGATTAAGTAAATTACTCCTAACTAAGGTAAAAGCCAGGAGTGAGTTTCAATATCTTTTTAGATATGCTCCTCCTGGCTTTTGACAAGATTAACACAAATAAATCCAAAAGATACAAGAATTATAAGTTTAAAGGGAAATTTCTTATTGAATACCTTATTTTACCAGAAGCAGATGGTTTAATTTCGTCACAATACTCAATCTGTACATTAACATTTCCTAAGGCTTCATAGATTCTTTTTACCAAGTTATTAACCTCTTTGGGATCAAACAATGAAGGATTAGGCACTATGCGTAGTGTAACATTGTTTAAGTCATGCTGTATTAATTGGAATTGTTGAATCCCGTTCATATTTCTTACAATATGGGCCCAGTAGATTCCGTGAATTAGTCTTCCGCTTTGTGAAACAAACACATCATCTTCTCTTCCTTCTATTCTTTCAAGAATTTTTAATTGTCTTCCACAGGGACAACCTTTTTTATTAGATAATGTTATAACATCCCCAAGTTGATATCTGATTCTTGGCATAGAATAATTAGTTAAATCGGTTATAGTTGCAAGACCACTTTGCCCATCCTCCACTCTTGCATTAGTTTTAATATCTAATACTTCAAGAACAAGATTCTCTTCGGTTACATGCATATTGCCATCAGGACATTGGTAGGCTATTATGCCTCCATCTTTTGCGCCGTATTCATTTATAACTGGAGCACCAAAAGCACGCTCAATTACTTTGCGTTGTTCATCGGACAAAGTTTCAGCGGTAGAAACCACTCCTTTAAATCGAGTGGCAAAAGTTAGATTTTGCTTTTCCATTAGATTAGCAAAAACATACAATGCAGATGCATAACCATAGAAGTACACAGGTTTATAAGAGTCAACTATTTTGACAAGGTCAGCTATTTTCGCTGGCTGTAAATCATATGCTGAAAATAGTATTATATTCCTCAAAAGTCTCTCTTTTAATCTGTATAATTTATTCTGATATCTATTGAGCTCAATTGGAGAGGCCCAGATCATTACACATGGATCTCCAATTTCGATGCCCCACCATGATAAACCCCGCAATCTAGCTGCCGCGTAATGCTCCAAAGTGGGTCTGTCGACATAGAATTTTACAGGTAAGCCAGTTGAGCCACCCGTAGTATAATGAATAAGACTACTTTTGTCGACATTGAGAGATAAATACTTTTCAGGTTCTTTAGAAAAATCTTTTTTAGTAAGTACAGGGAAACTTTTAAGAGCCTCTAATGGATCTTCTTTTATCATTGGTTCTAAATACGCAAGATGCATATAAGCAGGCACATTTTTTATACAATACAAAAGAAGGTTTTTTAATTTTTCCCTTTGTAATGCCTCTATTTGTGCTCTATCATATTTTTCTGTTAGTTTAAGTTCTTTATAATATGCTCTAATTTTGTTACCTTTGATTCTTTCCATTAGCGGGTAAACTATCCCATTTACAAAGATCTTTCTAATTTGCATATATCACCCCTTTTTTACTTTAGTATTTTTTAATCTAGATTGAGCTTCTCTTATTATTTTAAAAATTTTTAAAAAAAAATGCAAGTCTCCGTAAGTTTTTATGTATCTAGAGGCATTTAGAAAAGCCTTACTTAAGAAATAAGTTTATTGAGTTGGAAAAATATAGACTCATATATCGTCTTATATTCTTTAGCGGAAACAGGAAAAGATTCAAGAAAGAGAATGTGTTAAAGAATTACTCGCATGAAGTAAAAAGTTTTATTGAAAAATTGCAAAAATTCCTTCGAAATTAATGGAACTTTTTTGGAGTTTGAGCGTCTATAATATATATGAGGAGAAATTTATGAGAAGAATATTAGCGCAGAAATAAATCTGCTGAGAAGGATTACAGACTACAGAGGAATAAAATAGCAGAATTATTAAGAGGTATGTTTTAAAGGAAGTGGTGCAATATGAGAGTAGCATAAAAAGTAAATAGGAAGTTGAATTTTGAACAAAAAATATTAAGATTTTAAGGAGGTTAAAAATGGAGAGATTAAAAATTAAGAAGCTAC